>JARFQW010000130.1 GCA_029287575.1 Gammaproteobacteria bacterium
CTCTGGTTGTCCGGATGCGAGCCGGGTCGCAACCGGCTGGGCGAGGTCGATTCCATGCGGCGGTACATCTACATCCATGGCACGCCGGATTCCGAGCCGGTCGGCATACCGGGATCCCACGGCTGTATCCGCATGCGCAACGAAGACGTCATCGAGCTCTTCGATCGCGTCGCTGCGGGAACGATCGTCGATATCGAGGAGGGCGCCCTGTGACGCTGGGACCACTGATGCTGGACGTGGAGGGCCTCGAACTGACCAGCGAGGACCGCGAGCTTCTGAAGCACCCCCTGGTGGGGGGCGTCATTTTGTTCAGCCGGAATTTCGCCGACGCCGGGCAGCTCGCTGACCTTGTGGAGGCGATTCACGGCATTCGCCATCCGCCCCTTCTGGTGGCGGTGGATCAGGAAGGAGGACGCGTACAGCGCTTTCGCGAGCCCTTTACCCGGCTCCCGGCGGCGCACCTCATCGGCCGCCAGTTCGACATCGACGCCGAATGCGGGGATCAGCTCGCCGAGCGGGCGGGCTGGCTCATGGCCGCCGAACTCAGGGATGTGGGGGTCGACCTGAGTTTTGCGCCCGTGCTGGACCTCGACTATGGCGTCAGCGAGGTCATCGGGGATCGCGCGTTTCATTCCGATCCGGAAGCCGTCGCCCGGCTTGCCGGACGCTATGCCTCGGGCATGCGCCGCGCCGGCATGCTGCCGGTGGGCAAGCACTTCCCCGGGCACGGAGCGGTGACCCTGGACTCCCACGTGGCCATGCCGGAGGATCGCCGGGAGTACCCCGACATCATGGACGACATTGTCCCTTACGAGCGGCTGGCCCACGGCGTACTGGCCGGTGTCATGCTGGCCCATGTGATCTATTCGGCCCTGGACCCCCATCCCGCCGGATTCTCCCGCTGGTGGATCCAGGAAGAGTTGCGGGGCCGACTGGGGTTCTCCGGCGCAACCTTTTCCGATGACCTGTCGATGGAGGGAGCAGCCGTCGCCGGGTCTGTGCCCGACCGCGCTCGCGCGGCGCTGGACGCCGGCTGCGACATGATCCTCGTATGCAATGACCGACCGGGTGCCGTTCAGGTCGTCGATGAGCTGGGCGCATGGGCCGAGCCTGCGAGTCAGCTCCGTCTGGCCGGGCTGCACGGACGCGGAAGAGGGGAGGCCGGCGGGCTTCGGGCCTCGGCAGAATGGCGGTCGGCCCGGGCTGAGATCGAGGCGGCGACCGGAGCGCCGGCGCTTGTGCTGCGGGGCTAGCCGAAGGCCCTGCGGCGCACGTATGCGCGCGCAAGTCCCCGTATCGGTTGCAATTCCGGGCTTGAAAGGGCAATTTGCGATAGCGCGGCCAAGGGAGGTGGTGTGAGCGGGACGATTGCGGAAATCCAGGCCCAGCGCGACGGTGCCGACCTGGTTGCGGGCCAGGAGGTGGTGCGCGCCGCAGTCGACGGTATGGCTGCGCAGATTACTGCGGAGATCGCCGACCTGAACCCCGTGCTCATGGTGGTCATGACCGGCGGACTGGTGCCCGCAGCATGGCTCATGTCGCGAATGGATTTTCCCTATGCGGTCGACTATCTCCATCCCACCCGCTACCGGGGCGCGACGACCGGCGGCGAAGTGGCCTGGCTCGTTCGCCCGCGGCTCGATCTCCAGGGCCGGCACGTCCTCGTAATCGATGACATCCTGGACGAGGGCGTGACCCAGGCCGCGATTGTTTCCTTGTGCGGCAGCCTGGGCGCCGCCTCGGTGCGCACGGCTGTCCTGGTTCGCAAGCGGCATGATCGCTGTCTGGCGGGGGTTACCGCAGATTTCGTCGGTCTGGATGTCGAAGACCGGTATGTATTCGGCTGCGGCATGGACTACCGGGAATATTTCCGGGGCCTGCCCGCCATTTATGCTCTGGCCGACGAATGACCGCCGGAACCGACATTGCGGTCATCGGGGGGACGGGGCTCAGCCAGATGCACGATCTCGAGGTGCTCGATCGACGGGTTGTCGCGACGCCCTACGGAGAACCCTCCGCGCCCGTCCTTCTCGGGCGGATCGGCGCCGGCCGTGCCGTTTTTCTTCCCCGTCACGGTGCCGGGCATACGATCCCGCCCCATGCGATCAACTACCGGGCCAACATCTGGGCGCTGCGCAAGCTGGGCGTCGAGCGCATCATTGCGGTCAATGCCGTCGGCGGGATTGGCCCGGATCGAGGGCCGCGAACGGTCGTCGTCCCCGACCAGATCATCGACTACACGTGGGGCCGCGACCACACCTTTTATGACGGTGGCTCCGGCGAGGTCGCGCATGTGGATTTCTCCGAGCCCTACTCGGCGTCCGTCCGGCGCCTGATTCTGGACGCAGGCCGCGCGGCCGGTCTGACACCGATCGACGGTGGGACGTATGCCGCGACTCAGGGGCCGCGGCTGGAAACCCCGGCGGAGATCCGCCGGCTTGCGAATGACGGCTGCAATCTCGTCGGTATGACCGGGATGCCCGAGGCGGCCCTGGCGCGGGAGGCGGGGCTGGCCTATGCGTGCCTTGCCGTCGTCGTCAATTTCGCGGCCGGACAATCTGCCGAGGACATCCATGGCGAGCTGGCGGAGCACCTGGACGCGGGGATGGCGTCGGTAAGGCGCCTTCTCGAACATCTCGTGCCCATGGCGCAAGGAGCAGCCGATGACTGAACGAACGGACTCGGAGCTGGCCCTCGAACGCGACCTGCTGGAGCTGTCGGGAGAGGGCCTGGCGCTTCTCGCCGACGAAGAGGGGCACTGGACGGTGATCTACGCCAATCGGGCGTTCCGGCGCCTCCTGGGCCTCGAGGAACAGGCCCGGAAGGCACCTGTCCGGGAGCTCCTCGGTGCCTATACGGACGATCACGCGTTCATGGCCGCGCTTCGTGAGCGACGCTTTTTTTCCGGACCGTTCCGGCGTGACGAAGAGGGGAAAGATCTTCACGGCGTCGTCGACCTGACGCCATGGGAGGGCCACGGCCTCAAGGCGTGGCTCCTGCGGATTCAGGACACCACGTCGCTGGTGGCGCTGGAGAACCAGCTCGACACGGCGCAGGCTGAGATCGAGGCGCTGGATCCGGATGACCGGCTCACGGGGCTGAAGAACGGGCGCTTTTTCGAGGCGGCGCTCCGCAGGGAATGGGCGATCGCCGCCCGCGAGGAACGGCGTCTCGTGCTATCCCTTTTCGACCTGGATTTCTTCACCGCCTATAACGAGACTTTCGGTGAGCAGGCGGGGGACGCCTGCCTGAAGATGGTGGGCCGGGCCATCGGCGGCTGCTTTCGCCGGGCCGGCGATCATTGCGCCCGTATCGAGGGTCAGCGGTTCGCCGGATTGATGTCCGCGGCAGAGTCCCATGGAGCCGAAACCCTGGGGGAGCGGGCAGCCGAGCGGGTCCGGGCCCTGTGTATTCACAATCCCCGGGCGCCGCGCGGCAAATACCTGACGGTCAGCGTGGCCGTGGTCACCGTGCGGCCGGGTCGCGCGCCCCGCTGGGACGATCTCATGCAGTTCGCCGAAGATGTCCTCGGCGAGGCCAAGAACGGCGGCCGGGATACGGTCCTGCTCAGGAAATTCCCAGGGGACAGCGACGGCGCCTAGCCGCCGTTGCCCACCGGTACGACGACGGCAATGGCGCCAAACAACGGGTGGTCGTAATAGTGCACCTCATTGCTGCGCATGCGCCGCCATTCCGTCAGCTTCTGGTCTGCCGCAAACCGCAGATCCAGGCCAAGGTGAAGATAACGCTGCCGGTACAGGCGGGTTTCGCCGCTGACCGTCGTGCCTGAGACCGGAACTCCGGGCGCGGCATTGCGCGGCAGCCCGGGCTGGATCCAGGCTGCCTGGTGGATCACCCGGTACCCGGCCGAGCGTGCAAGCCTGGCAGCCGTGTCCGACAGCGTGATCATCTCGGCTTCTGATACGGGCATGTTGCCCGTGACCGGTTCGCCCAGTCCGTCCAGTTCCGAACTGACGCTCAGGGGGTCGGGTGCCGAGGTATCGATCACGTCATCGGAATAGACCTCCGGAGCGATGGTGATTTCCGGCGTTCCGACGTCCTTGAGGCGCTGAATCACAATCAGCTCGACCCGATAGGAAGTGGGCTCCTGGGCCGCGGCCGGGAAGACGGCCGCCAGGGCCGCCAGCGCTAGAATGCTTCTGAAAATGTTCACGGGAGCCTACCTTAAGCGGCCTCGGCCAGACGGTCCAGCATCCTGTGAACGAAGCGGTACCGTTCGTCCTTGGATTCGAGGTCCGCGGAGAAACGCAGCCGGGTCTGGCCGTCCAGCTGGAAGCGTCTGGGTTCGCCCTGGATCAGCCGGATCAGGGCCGCCGGTTCCACCGGCGTTTCGGATCCGAACTGGACCCGGCCGCCGCTGGTGTGGGCATCCAGGCGCTGAATGCCCAGCTGGCGGGCTTTCTGCCGGACTTCGCTCACCAGGAAGAGCTGCTTCGCCGGTGGCGGCAGCAGGCCGAAGCGGTCGATGAGCTCGACCTGGAGTTCCCTGAGCGTTTCGGGGTCTTCGGCCGCCGCGATCCGCTTGTAGAGAACCAGGCGCGTGTGGACATCGGGGACGTAGTCTTCCGGCAGCAGGGCGGCGGTGCCCATTTCTACTTCGATTCCGGGGTGCAGCGGCGCTTCCAGCGAAGGCTCACGGCCGGACCGCAAGGCGTCTACCGCACGCTGCAGCATATCCATGTACAGGGAAAACCCGATCTCCTGAATCTGGCCGCTCTGCTCCTGTCCCAGAAGTTCGCCCGCGCCGCGAATTTCCAGGTCGTGGGTGGCGAGCATGAATCCCGCACCCAGGTCCTCCAGCGACTCGATCGCTTCCAGGCGCTTGACAGCGTCCGGGGTCATGGCCTGGGACGGAGGCGTGATGAGGTAGGCGTAGGCCCTGTGGTGAGAGCGCCCGACCCGGCCACGCAGCTGGTGCAGCTGCGCCAGGCCCAGCTTGTCGGCCCGATTGATGATGATGGTGTTGGCCGTCGGCACGTCGATGCCGCTTTCGATGATGGTTGTACAGACCAGCACGTTGAAGCGCCGGTGATAGAAATCCAGCATGATCTGTTCCAGGTCCCGCTCGCGCATCTGTCCGTGCGCGACACGCACCCGGGCCTCGGGTACGAGTTCCTCGATACTGGCGGCCGCCCGCTCGATGGTCTCGACCTTGTTGTGCAGCAGGTAGACCTGGCCGCCGCGACGAATTTCCCGCAGGCAAGCCTCCCGGAGCAGACCGCTGTTCCACTCGGTTACGAAGGTCTTCACGGCCAGCCGCTCCTCTGGCGGCGTCGTGATCAGGGACAGGTCCCGCAGGCCGCCCATGGCCATGTTGAGAGTCCGCGGGATGGGGGTTGCCGTCAGAGTCAGCATATCCACTTCGGCCCGCAGCGCCTTGAGCCGTTCCTTGTCCCGAACGCCGAAGCGGTGCTCCTCGTCCACGATCAACAGGCCGAGATCGGCGAAGCGGATATCCCGCTGCAGCAGCTTGTGGGTTCCGATGACAACGTCCACGGTGCCCCGGTCTAGCTCGTCGAGCACCCGGTCGACTTCCTTCTTGGAGCGGAACCGTGAGAGCAGTTCCACACGCACGGGCCAGTCGGCAAACCGGTCGGAAAAATTCTGAAAATGCTGCTGGGCCAGGAGCGTGGTTGGCACAAGCACCGCCACCTGCTTGCCGGAGTTGGCCGCCACGAAAGCCGCCCGCATGGCGACCTCCGTCTTGCCGAAACCCACGTCACCGCAGACCACCCTGTCCATCGGCCGGCCCAGGGTCATGTCGCCCACGACCGCGGCGATCGCGGACCGCTGGTCAGCAGTCTCCTCAAACGGGAAGGCCTCGCTGAAGGTGGCATATTCCCGCGGATCGAGCGAGAAGGAATGGCCCGGTCTCGCCGCCCGCCGGGCATACACATCCAGCAGTTCGGCCGCCACGTCGCGTACCCGCGTGGCGGCCCGCCTGCGCGCCTTGGCCCACTGGTCCGATCCCAGCCGGTGCAGTGGCGCGGCCTCGGGTGAGGCCCCGGTGTAGCGGCTGATCAGGTCCAGGGACTGAACCGGCACATAAAGCTTGTCGCCACCGGCGTATTCGAGCGTAAGGAATTCACCTTTCTGTCCGCCGGCATCGAGTGTGCAAAGGCCAAGATAACGACCCACGCCATGCTCGTGGTGTACGACCGCGGCCCCGAGGCTCAGGTCGGTCAGTGCCCGGATCAGGGTATCCGGATCGCGTTCGGGCCGCCTGCGCCGACGCGCCTGGCGCGGGCGGTCCCCGAGCAGGGCGTTTTCCGGAATGACCGCGAGGCCGCGCTCGCGCAGGACGAACCCGTCTTCCATCGGGGCGACGCACAAGCCGAGAGACTGTTCGCCCCGGAGAAAATCCTGCCACCCGGTTACCGGTGTCGGAGCGCGACCCGACGAACTCAGGAGGTCCTTCAGCAATTCGCGCCGGCCCGCCGACTCGGCGGTAAACAGGGCGCGGCCGTCGAAGGTGTCCAGAAACCCTTCGAGGGCCTGCTGGGGATGGTCGCTCCGGGAGTCCATCCGAACGGGCGGGAGTTGAGTGGCCCCGAAGTTTTCGCCGGCCATGGTTTCCGGCACCTTGAACCGGTCGATCCGCAGTCCGGTGTAGCCTGACGCGGCAGCGCTGAAACGGGCCGGCTCCAGAAACAGTTGCGCCGGCTCAAGTATGGGCCGCTCGATATCGTGGGACAGCTGTTCGTGGCGTTCGAGCGCACTGTTCCAGACGCTCTCCACGAGCGGTTCGGGGTCGTCGAGGAAGCACAGCAGGGCGCCGGCATTCACATAGTCGAAAAAGGTGGCGGTAGCGTCGAAGAACAGCGGCAGATAGGCCTCGATGCCGCCCGGGGCGATGCCGTCGGTGACATCTCGATAAACGGTCATGCGGTTCAGGTCGCCGGGAAACGCCGCCCTGAAACGGCGTCGAAACTCGCGAATGGCGGCCTCGTCGAAGGGGAATTCCCGGGCCGGCAGCAGGCGGATTGCGTCGAGGCTGTCACCGGAGCGCTGCGTGTCCGCACTGAAGACCCTGAGGCTTTCGATTTCGTCGTCGAACAGGTCCAGGCGGTAGGGACGGCCGCTGCCCATGGGGTAGATGTCGATGAGTGATCCGCGCAGGGCGAATTCGCCGTGCTCGGTGACCTGCGGCACGTGAACATACCCTGCTGCCGTCAATCGCTCGCGGAGTTTCTCGCGCTTGATCCGATCACCGCGGCGGACCAAAAGGCTGCTGCCGGCGAGCCAGGCCGGTGGCGGCAGAACGGCGGCGAGCGAGGCAATCGGCGCAACCACGATGCCGCGGTCGAGGTCCGTCAGCCGATAAAGCGTCTCGAGACGTCGCGAAGTGATTTCCGGATGCGGAGAGAACGCGTCATAGGGAAGCGTCTCCGCATCGGGAAACGGCAGCACGTCGAGATCATCGGGGGCGAAGAATGCCACGTCCGCGGCGATCTGGTCGGCTGCCGTCGGATTGGCGGCCACGACGATGACCGGACCGTCGTGCCCGGCCGCTGTCTCCGCAAGGGCAAGCGCCAGCCCCGCGCCATGGGTCTGCCCGAGGCGGCGTACGGGCTCCTGGCCCGGAAGATCCTTGTGTTCCCCCGTCACGGTAACCTGAAACTCCTGAAAATCAGCCGCGCATTATCCCATATTCGAATGACCGGCCCGCCGGGTTGCATGGGCGTGGATCCCGCCTGATCCCGGACCTCCGGCCATGGCTCACAAGGTGAGCCAGCGGCCCCGGCATGATGTGCAATCCGAACGCCGCGAGTTTCGCACGCCGATCGTGCCGGCGCGCGCAATGGGGATGACCTCCGAAAATCGGGATGGCACCGGAGTCCGAGGAATACCGGGAGGCGACGACCAGATGTCCGGACACGATCGACAGCGCGAGCTTCCGGGTTGCCCGCCGCTCCCGGGCCGCGCGGCGGCCGAACCTTCCGGGTTGTCGCGAGCCCGGACGTTGCCCGCCCGGTACTACCAGGACCACTTCGCCGAAATGCTGGCGTTCGTCATCCGGGAGTACCGGCCGGTGCTGACCGGCCCCGATCACCGGCTGATCGAGGCGTTCCGGGCGCTGGATGCCGACGCACAGGGCCTGTACGTGCGCCTGGCCAACCGCAAGGGCAGGGTCTTTAGGGCCGGCAAGCTGAACTACCCGGAGCTGGGTGATCTGGATCTGGCGCTTCGGTCCCTGCGCCGCAGCGGATGGCTGGGGGTGCCCGACCGGCGAGACGTGGAGCATGTTTTGCGCGCCGTTACGCGGAGCGAGCTGCACGCGGCCCTGTCGTCCTGCCGGCCGGGAATTCCCCCGGGGCTCCGCAAGGCCGATCTGATCGAGCTGGCCCGGGCCCATGCGTCCCCGGACGAATGGCTGACAAGTCAGTTGCTGCGCGGCCTGTTCGCCCTGCGGCGCACTTCGTGGGTGCGGTTTCTTCTGTTCCTGTATTTCGGTGACGCCGAGGGCGGCCTGAACCGGTTCGCTCTGCGTGACATGGGCCGGGTCAGGGCCAAGGCCGGGCTGGAAGGATTCGAACCGAGATTTTCCGATCCTCAGGAGGCCCGGAACGCTTTTTTTTACGCGCTCAAGCTGAGATCCGCGGGTCTCGGTCTGCCGGTGGACCTCTCCGGCTGGCCGGAGCCCATGAACGACATGTCGGCGAGGCTGCGGGATCGTCTGGCTGTTACTCTGGGTCGCCGGGGTGAAGCCGCCGGTCAAACGGACCGCGCCCTGGCAGCGTACGCGCTGGGTACCGGAAGCGAGTGCCGCGAGCGCCGGGTGCGACTGCTCCTCTCGGCGGGGCACAAGGAGCAAGCCGGGGAGTGCCTGGACGCGTGGCTGGCTGATCCGGCAGGCGGCGATGACCTGGTCGTGGCCGCGGACCTGCGCGATCGGGTCTTCGGACGCAAGCGAACCACACCCGCAACCGATCTGCTCAAGCAGGCGGACTTCATTGATCTCGATGACGCCTGGGCCGGGGCGGCGGAACGCGGTGCCGTGGACTACTTTCGCCGCAAGGGTATCGAAGCCTGGCGTGCCGAGAACCGCCTGTGGCGTACGCTTTTCGGGCTGACATTCTGGCCGCTGCTGTACGGCCCCGGAAAGCCGCGGGCCCGATCGCCGTTCGATCGGCTCCCGCCGGGCCTCGAGGACACCAGCTTCTATGCCCGGCGGCGTCAGGAAATTCACGCAGTCCTCGAAATGTTCGATGATCCGGACCGGGCCCGAGCCCAGTTGCTGAAAACCAGCGCGGCCAACTACGACACGCCTAACGGCCTGTTTCGATGGGCCCCCGACCTGATGGCGGCTCCCGGTGCCCTGGTGGTCCACGCCAATGGCTCGGCCATCGCAACCGTCCTCGAGGCCATGGCCCGCGACTATCGTCGGATGCGGCACGGGTTCCCGGACCTGCTGGTGGTCGAGGATTCAGTGCCCCGGTTCGTTGAAATCAAGGCTGACGGGGATGCGCTGAGACCCAACCAGGTCGCGAGGCTCGTGCAGCTGCGCCGGGCGGGCTTCGCTGCGGATGTCATCCGTGTCCGCTGGCGCCCCGATCCTGGCCAGGTCTACGTGGTCGTCGATGTGGAGACGACCGGTGGACGCGGGCCGCAGCATCGAATCACGGAGCTGGGCGCGGTCAAGCTGCGAGACGGTGTTGTCATCGACCGCTACCAGACGCTGTTGAATCCCCAGCGTCGAATTCCGTCACGAATCACCCGTCTCACCGGGATCTCGGAGGCGAGGGTGGCGGCCGCACCGGTTTTCTCGGATGTGGCCGATTCATTCGCGCAATTCCTCAAAGACGCCGTCTTCGTCGCCCACAATGTCAACTTCGATTACGGGTTTGTCCAGCAGGAATTCGCCCGGCTGGGCCGGAAGTTCCGCAGGCCGAAACTGTGCACCTGCGCGAGCATGCGCAAGCTGTTCCCCGGTCGTCGTTCCTACGCCCTGGCGCCGCTCAGCCGGGAATTCGGCATCGATCTGGCCCGTCATCACCGGGCGCTCTGTGACGCCGAGGCTGCCGCCGCACTGCTGGTGATCATCCAGGAGCGCCGAAACGCCGGGCAGACCGGCCAATAAGGCCTGACTGTCAATGGGCCTTGCCGGCCCCGGCCTGGGTTCTATCCGACTATCGAATAGAACAAAGCTCTGTAAAGCCTTGTTTTACAGAGCAATAAGCCGACGGTCGACGCGTGTTTAGCCCGAGCTGCGAGTTGGGCGGGCGATGGCGTGGATCACCCGGGATTTCTCGAAAAACACCACGAAACCGGGATATTCCCAACGGGAAATCGGCGGGTCACCCACGGCGGGCCGGCGAGCCGTCGGGGCGCCGAATTTGGCCTCGACCCGCTCCATGCTCATGCCGCGGTCCGGGCGATTCCCGGGCGGGTTGGCTGTCGCGGGCACGATATCCAGGGTTTCGGCACATACGGGGCCGGCCAGAACAAGCAGCAGACCGGCGGCGATCAGGGGGATTCTCATTGAGCAGCGCTCCATGCTTTGCCGCGTCCGAATATAACATTAACCCCGAGATGCGCTACGAGACGCGTTCGGCAATTTTGTGGCCTTTTTCCACAGTTTATTGCCATGCCGGGGCGCTCGCCTTAGGGTCCTCGCCATGCACTTTGCCGACCCGCTGATTACCGGCCGCCTGATTCGCCGCTACAAACGATTTCTCGCCGACGTGGAGTTGGACGGAGGCGGCACCATCACGGCTCACTGTCCCAATACCGGCGCCATGCTGGGTTGCGACGAACCCGGTTCCCCCGTGTGGCTGAGCCGATCCGATTCCCCCGGCCGCAAGTACCCGCACACCTGGGAACTCGTCGAAACCCGGGACGGAACGCTCGTCGGCATTCACACCGGCCGGACCAACGGCCTGGTCGCGGAGGCGCTCGCCAACGAGCGTATTCCGGAACTGGCGGGCTACGACAGCGTCCAACGGGAAGTGCGCATTGTCGAGATGAAAAGCCGTCTGGACTTTTTCCTGGCCGACGGGCCGGGGCCATCATGCTATCTGGAGGTCAAGAACGTGACGGCCGCAGTTCAGGAAGGAGTTGCCCTTTTCCCGGATGCGGTCAGTGTCAGGGCGGCCCGTCATGCAAGTGACCTGGCGATGCTGACCAGGGCGGGCCACCGCGCCGTCCTGCTCTTTTGTGTCCAGCGCGGGGATGTCGCCGAAGTCCGCCCCGCGGACCATATCGACCCCCAATACGGTCGTGCGCTCCGGGACGCCGTCGCGGCAGGCGTCGAAGTTTGCGCCTACCGATGCCGGGTCGACCCTGACCAGGTCGTTGTATCCGAACCTGTCAGGGTCGCTCTCGACTAGGAACCCCGCGGTTCCAGCCTCTGCCTGTGATTTAATGGCGCGCCATGTTCCGACCCCTTGAAGCCTTTATTGGTCTGCGCTATCTGCGAGCTCGGCGCAAGAACCAGTTCGTCTCGTTCATTTCCCTCATGTCCCTGCTAGGCGTCATGGTGGGCGTGGCGGCCCTGATCGTGGTTGTCTCGGTCATGAACGGCTTCGAGAACGAACTGCGCCAGCGGCTCCTGAGCATGACCGCGCATTCGGTGGTCACCGGGCCCGACAATCGCCTTGCCGACTGGGCGCCGATAGCGGACAAGGCCCGCAAGGATCCCCGGGTTCTTGCGGCCGCGCCCTACGTCGAGATTCAGGGCATGCTCGCCAGGGAAGGATCCTTGCGTCCCGCGCTCGTGCGCGGTGTCCTCCCCGAAGAGGAGGGCAAGGTGTCTGAAATCGCCGGATTCGTGCGCCAGGGCCGCCTGGAGGACCTGGCCCCGGGTGGTATGCGCATTATCCTCGGCCGTCTGCTGGCTGCTCGCCTGGGTGCCATGCCGGGTGACAGCATCACGCTGATGATTCCCGCGGGGCAGGGGGCGGGAATTCGGCTGACACCACGGCTGCGCAGTTTCGAAGTCTCCGGGGTATTCGAGGTGGGCATGGAGGAGCACGATGGTCTGCTCGCCCTGGTTCACCTCGACGACGCCGCGGCCGCGCGTGGCTGGCCGGGCGAGGTGAGCGGTGTGCGTCTCGAACTCGAAGACATGTTCGTGGCGCCGGCCGTGGCCGAGACCCTTCGAGCCGGGTTGCCGGAGGATTATGAGACTCGCGACTGGACCCAGGAGAATGCCTCCTATTTCCGGGCCGTGAGGATCGAGAAGACCATGATGAGCATCATCCTCTTTTTGGTTGTCGCCGTGGCCGCGTTCAATATCGTGGCGACTCTCGTGATGGTGGTGACCGACAAGCGGCCCGAAATTGCGATCCTCCGAACGCTGGGTCTCGCCCCGGGAGGCGTCATGCAGGTGTTTCTCATCCAGGGCCTGGTTATCGGCGTCGCCGGCACGGTCCTGGGAGTCGGCCTGGGCGTGTTGCTGGCCCTGAACGTCGAGACACTCGTGCCCGCAATCGAGCAGCTGTTCGGTTTTCAGTTCATGCCCGCGGATGTCTACTACATTTCCAGCCTCCCGTCCGAGCTGAGGCCCGCGCAGGTCGCCGGTATCGGTCTGCTGGCCTTTCTCCTGTGTGCGTTGTCGACCCTGTATCCGTCGTTTCAGGCGGCGGCAACCCATCCTGCCGAGGCGCTTCGCTATGAGTGAACGTCCCCGTGGCTGAGCCGGTCGACAGCCGGGACCGCACGGCCTGGGAGTGGCGGGTCGGGCTGCGCTATATCCGCGCCCGCACATCGAACCGGTTCGTGTCCTTTATCTCCTCCATCTCGATGCTGGGTGTTGCACTCGGCGTGGCGGTCCTCATCGTCGTGCTGTCGGTGATGAACGGCTTCGAAGCTGAGCTGCGCACCCGGATCCTCAGCATGACGGCGCATGCGTCGCTGATCGGTTACGAGAGCGGCATGGACGATTGGCAAGACGCCCGGGACCGGGTCGAGACCGATCCGCGGATTCGAGGCGCCGCGCCTTTCGTTGAGGGGGAGGGTCTGCTGCTGCGCGAGTCCCGCAGTTCCGGCGTCATGATTCGGGGCATCCTGCCGGAGGACGAGAGCAGGGTTTCCGGCCTGGCAGGCAACATGATCGAAGGTTCACTGGATGAGCTCCGGCCCGGTGAATACGGCATCGTGCTTGGCAGCGTTCTGGCGCGGGAACTCGATCTCGAGGTTGGAGAGCGGACGGTCCTGGCCATCTCGCAGGGTGTGGTGACACCGGCAGGTCTGGTGCCGAGGATGCGCCGGTTCACTGTGATCGGTCTGTTCGAGGCCGGCATGTACGAATTCGACCGCGGCTTTGCGTTCATGCATGTCGCGGATGCCGCGAAACTGTTCGGCCTCGGCGAATCGGTCAGCGGACTGAAAATCTCCGTCACGGACCTGTTTGATGCGCCGGAAATCGTGAGGGACGCCGCTCAGGCTCTGGGCGGGCCGTACTACGTGACCGACTGGACGCGACAGCACGCCAATTTTTTTCGCTCCATCCAGCTGACCAAGCGAATGATGTTCACGATTCTCCTGCTCGTTGTCGCCGTGGCCGCATTCAATATCGTTTCCACCCTCGTGATGGTCGTGAAAGGCAAGCAGGGGGACATCGCGATTCTGAGAACCATGGGCGCGTCACCGGCGTCCATCATGCGAGTCTTTATTGTCCAGGGCAGTCTGATCGGTATTCTGGGCACCCTTGGAGGCCTTGCGCTGGGTGTCCTGATTGCGACGAATATCGAGGCGCTGGTGCATGGCCTTGAGCGGATTGCCAACACCCAGTTTCTGGCTCCCGACGTCTATTTCATGAGCGACCTGCCCGCGGAAGTCCAGCCGGCGGACTTGTTAAAAATCTGCGGAACCGCCGTGATTCTGTCGGTGGTCTCCACGATCTATCCTGCCTGGCGGGCCGCCAGGACACAGCCGGCAGACGCTCTGCGCCATGAGTAGATCGCAGTGAGTTCCATGTTATGTACGCTGCAAATCGCGCTCGCAGGCGGACTGGCTGCCAGCCCGGGCAAAGAGGAATCGAATCCGTGAGCGACAACAGGGATGTGGTGCTGAAGTGCACGGACCTCAAGAAAAGCTTCCGCGAAGGCGAGAGCAGTCTGGAGGTTCTGGCCGGCGTCCAGCTCGAGGTCCGGCGCGGCGACCGCGTGGCCATCATCGGCGCCAGCGGGTCGGGCAAAACGACCCTCCTGCAGCTGTTGGGCGGCCTCGACGTTCCGACCTCGGGCACGGTGGAGGTGGGCGGCCGGGAGCTGTCATCGCTCAGCGAATCGGAGCGCGGCACCCTGCGCAACCGGGCGATCGGATTTGTCTACCAGTTTCATCATCTGCTGCCCGAATTCACGGCGCTGGAGAACGTCGCGATGCCCTTGCTGGTCCGGCGTCTCGCGGTGGATGATGCGGCGAACGCGGCGCGGCGCCTGCTGGAGCGCGTGGGCCTGGGCGAGCGCCTCGATCACAAGCCCGGCGAACTGTCCGGCGGTGAGCGCCAGCGCGCGGCGGTCGCCCGGGCCCTGATCACGCAGCCGGCGTTGGTGCTGGCCGACGAACCCACGGGCAACCTGGACCGAAAGACCGGAGCGACCGTGTTCGAACTGATGCTGGAGCTCAATCGGGAACTGGGCACGAGCCTGATCGTGGTCACCCACGACCCGGACATGGCGGCCCGCATGGACCGGGTCCTCACACTGGCGGACGGGCGCCTCGAAGCGGTGCCGGCGGCATCGTCAGCGCCCATGCCGCCGGGCGCCACTCCGTCGTCCCGGTAAGTCTGTTTCGGCGCGAAGACGCCGGATTTCTCCCCCTGAGGTAACCGCCCGGCCCGCCTAAGGTCGGGTGATGATTCCCGGCCTGATCCGGCCCTTGGTCCTGGGCAGACGACGTCCCCCACTGGCGGCCGCGCTCGGCATGCTCGCCGGAGCATGGCTGGGTGTCTCTCTGCCGTCGCTGCCGCCGGCGGGTACCGGGATTCTCGCGGTTACGACAGCGGCCGGTATTGTGAAGCGGGCCCCGGCCGCTGCCGGTCTGGCCGCGGGTTTCGGACGCGCGCTTCAGGCGGGAGGCGGGATCGTGAGCCAGCGGCGCGAGGGTCCGCAGGCCACAGACGGGTGGATCACGATGTCGCTGCGGACGGTTGCCGAGCGGCCTGGCCGATTCGTGCTGACCGGGACAACCCGCGGACCCGGCGGCCGCGAGCAGCGGATCCGGCTGAACTGGTACCTGCGCGGACCGCTTGCGGATCCGCCGCGAGCGGGTGAACGATGGCGCCTCAGAGCGGTCCTGCGCCAACCCCGCGGGACGCTGAACCCCGGTGCCTGGGACTACGAGGGCTATTTGTTCCGTCACGGTGTCGGTCGTGTGGGCTACGTGCGCAAGGATCCGGGCAACCGGCGCCTGGCAGGGGCGAGGGGCCTGCAACGATGGCGCTCGGAGCTGTCTCTCGCCATTGCCAGGGCCGCGGGCTCCCCGATCGCCGCCGCGGTGCTGCCGGCCCTTGCCACGGGCCATCGGGGCAACCTGTCAGCCGCAGACTGGGAATTGCTCTCGGTGACGGGGACAGCCCATCTCGTTGCCATTTCCGGCTTGCACGTCGGCCTGGTAGGGCTCATGGGCTATGTTCTCGGTTTGTGGATCCTTGCCGGTTTGCGCTTTCCGGGCGCGCTGGCGCGCTCCGACGGCGCGCGCCTGATAGCCCTTACCGCGGCCACGGGATACGCCGCACTGGCGGGTTTCTCAGTACCGTCCCGGCGCGCGCTGGTGATGCTCTGCGCGTGGACCCTTGCCGGTTTCCTCAGGCGCCGGCCCCGCGGCGGAGACATTCTGGGACTGGCGGCCATTGCCATTCTCCTTTTCGACCCGCTGGCCATCCTGGACAAAGGGTTCTGGATGTCATTTGCCGCGGTTGCGACACTTCTGGCGGTTGCCGCCGGGCGGCCCCGGGGGGGCGGCGTGCTGAGTCTGCAGATGGGTCTGTGGGCCGGTCTGCTTGTTCCGACCGGCGCGGTGTTCGGACGGGTTTCTCTGCTTGCCCCTTTGGCCAATCTCCTGGCGGTACCGGTGTTTTCGCTCTTTGTGGTTCCGGTAACGCTGGCTGGCGTCCTGTTTTATCCGGCGATCCCGGCACTCGCCGATATCCTCTGGCGGGGCGCAGGCCTGGCCGTGTCGCTCCTGTTCGGCCTGCTGGAGTTGTCGACGGCGGCCCTGCCGTCGGCGGTGGACGTTGCCGGACCGGCGGGCCTGTCGCTCTGGGTTGGTGCACTGGCCGCGGTGCTCGGCTTGTCGCCCGCGGCCCGGTTCGGCAAGGTGGCGGCACTGGGGGCCGTGCTGCTGGTACTTGCCGCAAGACCGGCACCTCCGGCACCGGGGGCATTTCGGGTTACTGTGCTGGACGTCGGCCAGGGCCTGTCCGTTATCGTACAGACCCACCGCCATGCCATGGTCTACGATGCCGGGCCCGGCTGGCAGGGTGGCGACGCCGGCCGTTTTTCGGTCTTGCCGGTTCTGCGCCACGCCGGTGTGCGCAAGCTCGATACCCTGTTGATCAGCCACCCGGACCGGGATCATGCCGGCGGCGGGATGACGGTTGCGCGCCGCTTCGGATCGGCCGCCAGACTCGGCGCCGTACCGGGCGAGCCGGCCGCGCCGTGTGTGCGGGGCCAGCGCTGGATATGGGACGAAGTGCGCTTCGACATATGGCATCCGGCTGAAGACGACGGCCCGGCATCGGACAACGACAGATCCTGTGTGCTGCTGGTCTCTCACGCCGGAGGCGCCACGCTTGTGCCCGGCGACGTGGGGGCCCGGGTTGAGGCCCGCCTGTTGAGCGACCTTGCCGACGTAGCGGTGGACCTGATGATCGTGCCCCACCACGGCAGCCGCACCTCATCGTCCGAGCCCTTCGTCGCTGCCGCCAGCGCGCGATGGGCGGTTTTCGCGGCTGCTGTGGGAAACCGCTGGCGGTTCCCGGATCCCGGCGTGGCCGCGCGCTGGCGCGCGAGCGGGGCGGGCACATGGATGACCGGGCGGGAAGGCGCACTGACATTCGAGTTTCCGCCAGGGGATCCGCCGCGACTCGTGGCCGTCGAGCGGGCCCGCCGGTGCCGCTACTGGCGATCCTGTGGCTCGGGCCGGGCACGACCCTGATTTCCGGCGGCGGGGGATAAATAGGTATCATCTGCCGGCCCGCGTACGCTGTATCAACCCCCGGAACTGGAAACATGTTTGAGATCGTCAAGGCCGGTGGATGGGTCATGCTGCCCATCATCCTCTGTTCGGTGGTGGCGGCCGCCATCATCATCGAACGTCTCTGGACATTGCAGAAGAGCCGGGTCTTGCCGAAAGACCTGACAGCGAGGGTCTGGAGCTGGGCCAGGAACAAGCAGCTGGATCAGCAGCATGTCCATGCGCTGGCGAGTTCATCCCCTCTCGGCATGGTGCTGGCGGCGGGGCTTTTGAATCGCGACCGCAGCCGGGAGCTGATGAAGGAAAGCATCGAGGACACCGGCCGGCACGTCGTCCATGAGCTGGAACGCTATCTCAATTCCCTTGGCACGATAGCCGCGATTACACCGCTGCTCGGGCTACTTGGGACCGTGATCGGCATGGTGCGGGTGTTTACCGCCATTACCGAAGAAGGGGTCGGAAATCCGGCGGTTCTCGCCGGCGGCATCTCCGAAGCCCTGATCACGACAGCTGCAGGCCTTTGCGTGGCGATCCCGAGCCTCATGGGGTATCGATACCTTCGTGGCCGCGTCGACGAGCTGGTGGTCGATATGGAGAAGGAGGCCATGAAGCTCGTCGAGGCGCTGCATGCCGGCCTTCCCGGAGACGAGGAGGAAGCATGAAGCTTCAGACTCGCCCGCGGGAGGAGCCGGAGGTCAATCTGACGTCCCTGATTGATGTGGTTCTGCTGCTGCTGGTGTTTTTCATGGTGTCCACGAGCTTCCTCAAGGAGACAGAAATTCGTCTGCGTCTGCCGGAGGCGGAGGCAGTCCAGCGCAGCGAGGCGGAGCCTCCGATCGTCATCACGGTGACGGCCGACGGCGGATTCTTTGTGGATGGACGTGAGGTCATCAACCGGCGCGTCGATACGCTCCGGCGGGCTATCGTCGAGGCGGCCGGTGAGGACCGGTCCCGGCCGGTGACAATACGAGCAGACGCGCGCACCGAACACCAGGCTGTCGTTACGGCGATGGACGTGGCCGGCCGACTGGGATTCACCAAGATCAACATCGCCACAGTGAACTCTCCCGGATCGCCCCGGGATGAGTGAGCCGACGGGGCAGTCGGAGGCGGTTTCCGTCTACCGGCGGCTCCTCGGCTATTCCTTCCAGCACTGGCCGATGTTCCTCGCGGCCATTGTCGGGATGATTCTCTACGCGGCCATCCAGACCGGATTTGCCGCCATGATCAAGCCGCTGCTGGATCGCGGCTTCGTCAACCGGGACCCTGATTTCATCCGCATGCTGCCGATCATAATTTTCGGCATCTTCGCCGTCCGAGGTGCGGCGAGCTTCATGGAGTCTTTCTGCATGGAGTGGGTGGGCCGCCGCGTGGTCAAGACCATGCGTCACGAGTTGTTCGCCAAGTTTCTGGAACTGCCCACAAGCTGTCTCTTATACACATCTGACGCTGCCGACGAATCGAGTCGCGGGGGGGTGGGGGGGGGGGGGGGGGGGGGGGTAAGGGGGGGGGGGGGGGGGGGGGGGGGGGGGGGGGGGGGGGGGGGGGGGGGGGGGGGGGGGGGGGGGGGGGGGGGGGGGGGGGGGGGGGGGGGGGGGGGGGGGGGGGGGG
>JARFQW010000045.1 GCA_029287575.1 Gammaproteobacteria bacterium
GTCGCCGGAAATCTGGCGGCCTGCGTGGAGCAGGGTACGGCCGCGGTGGTCGGTGTCACCGGCCTCGGCGGCGCCGAGCGTCGGGCCCTGGAAGAATCTGCCAGGTCGATCCCGGTGTTCTATGCGGCCAACATGAGCACGGGCGTAGGCCTCCTGGCCGAGCTGGTGAGCCTGGCCGGGCGCCTGGCGCCAGGGCAGTGGGAAGCGGGTCTTCTGGACGTTCACCATTCCGCCAAGCGGGACGCACCCTCGGGTACGGCGCTGGCGCTGGAAGAGGCGTTCAGAACCGGAGCCGGAGATAACGAAGCCGCGGTCGCCCACGCCGCGCTCAGGGTGGGTGACGTCACCGGGGAGCACACACTGTGGCTATCCGGCCCGGGCGAGCGGCTCGAACTGACGCATCGGGCCACCGACCGGTCGATTTTTGCGCGCGGCGCACTTCGGGCCGCTGCCTGGCTGGTCGGTCAACCGCCGGGACTTTACGGTATGGCCGAATTGCTGGCCTCCGGCATGGACACTGTTCCTGCCGGGCCGCTAGAATAGATCAGACGCGCGCATTGCGTTCAAGCGGGAGGAGCCGGCAGGCTCGTCCCGCTTTGTGCATCGGAAGACACCGCTAGCGCATCGGGGGTTGATTTGACCGAACCTGCGATCTTGGCCTTGGAAGACGGCACGGTCTTCCACGGAGTGTCCGTGGGCGCCAGGGGGCGCACGGTCGGGGAAGTGGTGTTCAACACCGCCATGACCGGCTATCAGGAAATCCTCACCGATCCGTCGTATTGTCGCCAGCTGGTGACGCTGACGTACCCGCATATCGGCAATACGGGCACGACTCCAGAGGACGACGAGTCGGATTCGGTCTATGCCGCCGGCCTGATCGTCCGAGACGTCCCGCTCTTGCACAGCAACTGGCGCAGCGACCGTTCCCTGCCGGAGTACCTGGCCGATCGCGGCGTCGTTGCGATTGCGGACCTGGATACGCGGCGTCTGACCCGGTTGATCCGGGAGAACGGCGCTCAGGGCGGGTGCATTGCCACCGGAGCCGATGCCGCCGACGTGGACCGGGCGGTGGCCGAGGCGCGATCGTTTCCGGGCCTCAAGGGCATGGACCTGGCCAGGGTCGTTTCCACGGAATCACCCTATGACTGGTCGGACGGCGTATGGCGGCACGCCCAGGACCCGGCGCCGCGGCCCCACGCAGCCCATCGGGTCGTGGCCTACGATTTCGGGATCAAGCGAAACATTCTCCGGCTGCTGGTGGAACACGGATGCCAGGTGACGGTGGTGCCCGCGACGACACCGGCCAGCGACGTTCTTGCCCTCGCGCCGGATGGGGTGTTTCTGTCGAATGGCCCTGGCGATCCGGAGCCCTGTGACTACGCCATCAACGCGACGCGGCGGTTTACAAGTGATGGCGTGCCCGTATTCGGTATCTGCCTGGGTCACCAGATCCTCGGTCTCGCCAGCGGCGCTAGCACCGTCAAGATGAAGTTCGGCCACCACGGGGCCAATCATCCGGTCCAGGATCTGAGCACTGGCCGGGTGCTGATCACCAGCCAGAATCATGGTTTCGCGGTGGATGAGAACACGCTGCCTGACAGCGTGGAGGCCACGCACCGGTCGCTTTTCGACGGCACGCTGCAAGGGCTGAGGCGCCTGGACTGTCCGGCCTTTTCGTTTCAGGGCCACCCCGAAGCGAGCCCCGGTCCGCATGACATCCGCGAGCTGTTTCATCAGTTTGCCCTCATGATGGATTCGAATAAATAGTTAAATTTCATATTGTTGACGATTATTTGAAAGGTTAATTCCAGGTCCCGGGCAGCTTCGCTCCGGGATTACCGCCACAGAGGCCCAGATGCCCAAGCGCACCGACATCAATTCCATCCTGATCATCGGGGCCGGCCCGATCGTCATCGGCCAGGCCTGCGAGTTCGATTATTCCGGCGCTCAGGCCTGCAAGGCGCTGCGCGAAGAGGGATACCGGGTCATTCTCGTGAACTCCAATCCGGCCACGATCATGACCGATCCGGACATGGCCGATGCCGTGTATATCGAGCCGGTGGACTGGCGGGCGCTCGAACGGGTGATTGATCGGGAGCGTCCGGATGCGCTGCTGCCCACCATGGGCGGGCAGACGGCACTCAATACCGCTCTCGACCTGGTGCGCGAAGGTGTGCTGGAACGCTACGGCGTGGAATTGATCGGGGCATCGCGGGATGCGATCGACACGGCCGAGGACCGGGACCTGTTTCGCAAGGCCATGCGGGAGATCGACCTGGAGGTGCCGACGTCCCATGTGGCCCACTCCATGCAGGAAGCGCTCGCCATCCAGGGCGAGATCGGCTACCCGACCATTATCCGGCCGTCCTTTACCCTGGGCGGGAGCGGGGGCGGCATCGCCTACAACCAGGAAGAATTCACGGAGATCGTCGAACGGGGTCTGGACCTGTCGCCCACCACCGAGGTGCTGCTCGAGGAATCGGTACTGGGCTGGAAGGAGTTCGAGATGGAGGTGGTTCGCGATGCCGTGGACAACTGCATCATCGTCTGCTCCATCGAAAATCTCGATCCCATGGGCGTTCACACCGGAGACTCCATCACCGTCGCGCCGGCGCAGACGTTGACGGACAAGGAATATCAGCGCATGCGGGACGCGTCGATCGCCGTCCTGCGCCGGATCGGCGTGGACACCGGCGGCTCGAATGTCCAGTTCGCGATCAGCCCGGATGACGGGCGGATGGTGATTATCGAGATGAACCCCAGGGTGTCCCGATCCTCGGCGCTGGCTTCCAAGGCCACCGGGTTTCCCATCGCGAAGGTCGCCGCAAAGCTGGCCGTGGGCTACACCCTCGACGAGTTGTCCAACGAGATCACCGGCGGCGCCACGCCGGCGTCCTTTGAGCCGACCATCGATTACGTGGTAACCAAGGTGCCGCGTTTTGCGTTCGAGAAGTTCCCGGACGCCGATCATCTTCTGACCACGCAGATGAAATCCGTCGGCGAGGTCATGGCCATCGGGCGCTGTTTCCAGGAGTCGGTGCAAAAAGCCCTGCGGGGACTGGAGACCGGCGCGCGGGGGCTCGACGAGCAGGTCGAGGCGCCGCTGGGTGAGCAGGACAGGGAACGCATGGAACGCGAGCTGCGTTTCCCGGGCGCCAATCGCCTGTGGTGGGTTGCCGACGCATTCCGGGCCGGGCGGACCCTTGAAGAAGTGCATGCGTCGTCCCGGATCGACCCCTGGTTTCTCGCCCAGATCGAGGACCTGATCGGCGAGGAGCGGCAGATTCGCGAGGAGGGGCTCGATGGCCTGGACCGCGACCGCATGTGGCGGCTGAAGCGCAAGGGCTTTGCCGATGCGCGCATGGCGTCGCTTCTGGGCGTGGATACCGATGTCATTCGTGAACGCCGGCACGGCTTCGGCCTCCATCCGGTGTTCAAGCGGGTGGACACTTGTGCCGCGGAGTTTGCCAGCGCCACCGCCTACCTGTATTCGACCTACGAGCAAGAGTGCGAAGCGGACCCGTCCGGGCGGGACAAGATCATGATCCTGGGCGGCGGGCCCAATCGCATCGGCCAGGGCATTGAGTTCGACTATTGCTGCGTGCATGCCTCGCTGGCTCTGCGTGAGGCCGGCTACGAGACGATCATGGTCAACTGCAACCCGGAAACCGTGAGTACCGACTACGACACGTCCGACCGGCTGTATTTCGAACCCCTCACGTTCGAGGACGTCATGGAGGTGGTGCGGCTGGAGAAGCCCAAGGGGATCATCGTCCAGTACGGCGGACAGACGCCCCTGAAGCTGGCCCGCGCGCTGGAAGCCGCCGGTGCGCCGGTGATCGGCACGTCGCCGGACTCCATCGATCTGGCCGAGGACCGGGAGCGGTTTCAGCAGCTGGTCGAAGAGCTGGACCTGCTCCAGCCCCCCAATCGCACGGCGCGGGACGAGGAGCAGGCGGTCGTGCTGGCGGAGGAAGTGGGCTACCCGCTCGTGGTGCGGCCGTCCTATGTGCTGGGCGGCCGGGCGATGGAGGTGGTCTATTCCGAGGAAGACCTGCGGGCCTATATGAACACCGCGGTCAGCGTGTCCAACGACAGCCCGGTGCTCCTGGACCGTTTTCTCGATCAGGCAGTGGAAGTGGATGTCGATGCCGTCTGTGACGGCGAAGGCGTGCTGATCGGCGGCATCATGGAACACATCGAGCAGGCGGGCGTGCACTCCGGGGATTCCGGGTGCTGCATGCCGCCCAATACCCTCGACCCGTCGATACAGGACCAGCTGCGCGACCAGGTTCGACGGCTGGCCAGGGCGCTGAATGTCATAGGCCTCATGAACACCCAGTTCGCGATCCAGAACAACAGGATCTACCTGCTGGAGGTCAATCCCCGCGCCAGCCGCACCGTGCCCTTCGTTTCGAAGGCCACGGGCCGGCCGCTCGCCAAGATCGCCGCGCTGTGCATGGCGGGCATCAGTCTTCGAGACCAGGGTATGGCCGACGCCCCGGCGCCCGACTATTTTTCCGTGAAGGCATCCGTTTTCCCGTTCGCGAAGTTCCTGGGCGCCGACCCGATTCTCGGCCCGGAAATGAAATCCACCGGCGAGGTGATGGGTACCGGCCGATTCTTCGGAGAGGCCTATGCAAAGGCCCAGCTCGCCAGCGGGATTATCCTCCCGACCGGAGGCACCGCGCTGATCAGCGTCCGCGACAGGGACAAAGAGGGTGCGATCGAGCTGGCCCGCATCCTGGTGGACCGGGGATTCAATATCGTGGCCACCCGCGGCACCGCGGCGGCTCTGGCCGACGCCGGCGTTCCCTGCGAGCCGGTCAACAAGGTCCGGGAGGGCCGGCCTCATATCGTCGACATGATCAAGAACGACAAGATCAGCCTGGTGGTCAATACCACGGAAAATCGCCAGGCCATCCGCGAGTCCCATTCCATCCGGCGGGAGGCGGTGCATCGCAAGGTCACGTACTACACGACGATTGCCGCCGCCAAGGCCACCTGTGTCGCCCTGGATCATCTCGACGCCGTCGAGGTCAACCGGCTGCAGGATCTGCATGAGGAGCTGCGCCCGTGAGCCGCGTTCCGCTGACCGCACGGGGTGCGGAAAATCTGCGTAATGAGCTCGCCCGGCTGAAAAGCGAGGATCGACCCGCGGTAATTCGCGCCATTGCCGAAGCCCGGGCCCACGGGGATCTGAAGGAAAACGCCGAGTACCACGCGGCGAAGGAGCAGCAGGGCTTTATCGAGGGGCGCATCAAGGACATCGAGGCCAAGCTCTCCAATGCCCAGATCATCGATATATCGAGCCTGCCGGCGTCCGGCAGGGTCGTGTTCGGATCGACGGTGGTCCTGTTCGATCCCGATGCGGATCAGGAAATCACCTACCAGATCGTCGGTGAGGACGAAGCCGATATTCGGGCCGGTCGGATCTCCGTGAATTCGCCCATTGCCCGCGGTCTGATCGGCAAGGAAGAGGGCGACGAGGTCGAAGTGCGGGCGCCCGGAGGCGTGCGCAGTTTCGAGATCCTCGAAGTTCGCTACGAGTAGACCGGCTGGTGGAGGCCGTCAAACGCATCGTCGAGACGGCCTGGCTGGGATGTTTGTGGTGCGTCGGTTACCTCGCCGCGCCGGCCCTGTTTGCCGTGCTCGATGACCGGGCTCTCGCCGGCCAGACCGCCGGCTACCTGTTTCATCAGGTGACCTTGCTGACCCTGGTCTGCGGCGCATTCCTCGTTGCGCTGCCGCCGGCCGGCCGGCCGCGTCGGGTCTACCGGTTCATCGTCCTGGCTATCGTAATGCTCCTCGCGGCCAACGAATGGGGAGTGCGGCCGTGGATGGATTCCGCCCGTCTCGCCGACGGCACGCCGGGACCGGACTTCGGACTGCGCCACGGCGTTTCCGCCATGGTGTATCTCGTTGCCAGTCTGCTGGGCGTGGCGCTGCTTGCGGTCAGGACCCGTTCGGATTGACGCGGCGGCGCTCCGGGTTGGGCCGGTAGAGCAGTGCCGTGTGGCCGATACGCTGGATGAGCTCCGCGCCGGTTTCGGCACAAATTGCTGAAATGACCTCTTCGCGTGCCGCGCGATCGCCGACCCGGACCTTGATCTTGACCAGTTCATGGTGATCCAGGGCTCCGTCGGCCTCGGCGAGGATCGCCTTGCTGAGGCCGCCCGATCCGATCATTACCACCGGATGGAGGCTGTGGCCGAGACGGCGGAGATTCTTGCGTTGGGATTCTGTCAGGGCCACGGCGGCGCTCGCGAGGTCGGAGAGCCGCGATGTTAGCACTTCCCTGGCGCCGCCCGCGCCGGCTGTGAAAGAATCCGCGGGCTATGGCTGGACGAACAAAAAGAGGCAGGCGCTGGGTAGAAGAGCATGAGCGGGATCCCTGGGTTCAGCGGGCCCGAAAGGCGGGCTGGCGGTCCCGGGCCGTTTACAAGCTGGAGGAACTGGATCAAAAGGAGTCGCTGTTCGGCCGCGGAATGAAGGTCGTCGATCTGGGTGCGGCCCCGGGAGCCTGGTGTCAGTATGCCGCGCGGAAGGTGGGCGAACGGGGAACGGTAATCGGGCTGGATATTCTGCCCATAGACCCGCTTCCGGGCGTCGTCTTGCTGCAGGGCGATTTCACCGAGGACAGCGTCCTGAATGACCTGGAGGCCGCGCTGGACGGCGAAAAGCTCGACCTTGTGCTTTCCGACATGGCCCCCAATATCAGCGGGATGGCGGCAGTCGACCAGCCGCGGTCCATGTATCTCGCCGAGCTGGCGCTGGCGTTCGCAAGGGATCACCTGAAACCCGGCGGAGTGTTCGTAACGAAAGTGTTTCAGGGCGAAGGATTTGATGAGTTTATGAAAGACTCCAGGAGCAGTTTCGAAGCCGTGCGGACCCGTAAGCCCGCCGCTTCGCGTGACCGAAGCCGCGAGGTGTATTTGGTGGCGAGAAACTATCGCGTGTAGTAGGGTCTAACCTTGTACCGCGTGCCCCGACGGGGTACGCCTGCGTCGGAGAAAAGATCTTGAACGATCTGGCCAAGAACATCATCCTCTGGGTTGTCATTGCCGTTGTGCTGTTGACGGTATTTAACAGTTTCGGCACGAGTCCGCGTGGCAGCGCGGACCTTCCGTACTCAACCTTCCTGGAACGCGTCGAAAATGGTGCGGTCGGGGAGGTCGTGTTCGAAGGTGACAACATCATCATCGGAACGACCCGCGACGGGGCCCGGTTCCGCACTGTCAGTCCGGAGACGGACAACAAGGCGCTCATCGGCGATCTCAAGGATGCCGGCGTGACCTTCAGGGCCAGCCAGCCGCAGCGGCAATCTTTCCTGATGCAGCTATTTATTTCTTCCTTCCCGATTTTGCTCCTCATCGCGGTGTGGATTTATTTCATGCGGCAGATGCAGGGCGGAGCAGGCGGCCGGGGAGCGATGTCCTTCGGCAAGAGTCGGGCCCGGCTTCTCGGCGAGGACCAGGTGGCGGTAACGTTTGCCGACGTGGCTGGCGTCGAGGAGGCCAAGGAAGAGGTTGGCGAAATCGTCGACTTCCTCAAGGATCCGGCCAAGTTCCAGCGTCTCGGCGGCAAGATCCCCAAGGGCGTGCTGATGGTGGGGTCGCCGGGCACCGGTAAGACGCTGCTGGCACGTGCGATTGCCGGCGAAGCAAAGGTTCCCTTCTTCACGATTTCCGGTTCGGATTTCGTCGAAATGTTCGTGGGTGTGGGTGCGTCCCGCGTCCGGGACATGTTCGAGCAGGCCAAGAAACACGCGCCTTGCATCATTTTCATTGATGAGATCGACGCGGTCGGCCGCCACCGGGGTGCCGGCCTCGGCGGCGGGCACGACGAGCGGGAGCAGACTCTGAACCAGCTGCTCGTCGAAATGGACGGCTTCGAGGGCAACGAAGGCATTATTGTCATCGCCGCGACCAACCGTCCCGACGTGCTGGATCCGGCGCTCTTGCGGCCGGGCCGGTTCGACAGGCAGGTCGTCGTCCCGCTGCCGGATGTCCGCGGACGCGAGCAGATTCTCAAAGTGCACATGCGCAAAGTGCCGGTAGCCGACGACGTGCGCCCGGGGATCATTGCGCGGGGAACTCCGGGTTTTTCCGGCGCGGACCTGGCCAATCTGGTCAATGAGGCCGCGCTGTTCGCCGCGCGCGCCAACCGTCGTGTGGTGGGCATGGAGGAGTTCGAGCGGGCCAAGGACAAGATCATGATGGGCGCCGAGCGGCGTTCCATGGTGATGAGCGAGGAGGAAAAGCGCCTCACCGCGTATCACGAGGCCGGCCACGCCATTGTTGGTTTGACGGTCCCCGACCACGATCCGGTCTACAAGGTCAGCATCATTCCGCGCGGGCGCGCCCTCGGCGTTACGATGTTCCTCCCCGAGGAGGACCGTTACAGCCACAGCAAGCGGCGATTGGAGAGCCAGATTGCCAGCCTGTTTGGCGGACGTATTGCCGAAGAGATCATTTTCGGGCCCGAGGCGGTGACCACTGGGGCGTCCAACGACATCGAGCGGGCGACCGACCTGGCCCGGAACATGGTGACGAAGTGGGGCTTGTCCGAGCGTCTCGGTCCGCTGACCTACAGCGAAGAGGACGGCGAGATCTTTCTGGGGCGCAGCGTCACGCAGCACAAGCAGATGTCCGACGGGACGGCGCACGCCATCGACGAGGAAATCCGGTCCATTATCGACACCAACTATCAGCGCGCGGAAGGCATTCTTCAGGAGAACATGGACAAGCTTCATCTGATGTCCGAAGCCCTGATGAAGTACGAGACGATTGACGAAGGCCAGATTCGCGACATCATGGAAGGCCGGGAGCCCCGGCCGCCGAGTGACTGGAACGACACCGGCTCCGCGCCCACCGGTCCGACGGGTTCCGCGCCTGCGGGTCCCGAGCGTCCGATTGGACGGCCCGCCGGGCAGCACTGATTTCGCGGTTCTGACGCGGCGAATCGGAACCAAAAGGCAGGCCCTGTGGCCTGCCTTTTTTGTTTGCCGGACATCGGGTACACAGCGCAATGATTTCACCAGGGAGCCGGCGGGATCGCCGCCGGTGATTGACACGGGATGAACGACTGGATGAGGCAGCCGGGGGATTCCGGCAGGCCCGCCGCGGTGATGGGTATCCTGAATGTGACGCCGGATTCGTTCTCCGACGGCGGCACATACGAGCGCCCGGAGGAGGCGCTCAAAGGTGCCCGCGAAATGGCGGACGCCGGGGCCGACCTGATTGATGTCGGCGGTGAATCGACCCGGCCGGGCGCGGATGAGGTGAGCCTCGGTGACGAGCTGGACCGGATCATTCCCGTGATCCAGGCCGTGGTCAGCCAGATCCGGGTGCCGGTGTCCATCGACACCAGCAAGCCGGACGTCATGATGGCCGCGGTCGAGGCAGGGGCCGGCATGATCAATGACGTTCAGGCGCTGAGATCGTCGGGTGCGATAGAGGCCGCTGCGGCCTGCCGGGTGCCTGTTTGTCTGATGCATATGCAGGGCCGTCCGCGCACCATGCAGGTGGCGCCGAAATACGACGACGTGGTCGAGGATGTCTACCGTTTTCTGAGCGAGCGGATCGAGGCGGCGGTCGCAGGCGGCATGCGCGAGACAGACCTGATCATCGATCCGGGATTCGGATTCGGAAAGACCCTCGAACAGAATCTGCGCCTGATGAAGCATCTGGGGCGATTTCGGGCACTGGGCCTGCCGATCCTGGTAGGTGTATCCCGGAAATCTATGATCGGCCAGGTGCTCGACCGGCCGGTTGATGACCGGCTTTACGGCAGTCTGGCCCTCGCAGCCCTTGCGGTTGAGGCCGGAGCGTCGATAATCCGCGTTCACGACGTGGGGCCCACGGCCGACGTCGTGCGCATGCTTGCCGCCGTCAGGGCGGCCCAATAGGAGAACAATTTTGGGGCGGAAGTATTTCGGCACCGACGGCATCAGGGGACACGTCGGCGAGTTTCCCTTAACGGTGGATTTCTCGCTGCGCCTCGCCAGTGCTGCGTCACAGATCCTGGCGCCAGAAGGTGGCACCGTGATTATCGGCAAGGACACCCGGCTGTCGGGCTACATGTTCGAGTCGGCGCTGGAGGCGGGCTTTGTGGCCTCGGGGGTCAACGTGCTGCTGGCCGGGCCGCTGCCTACGCCGGGTATCGCCTACCTCGCGCGACGGCTCAACGCGGATTTCGGGGTGGTCATCAGTGCCTCGCACAATCGCTACCAGGACAACGGGATCAAATTTTTCGGGGGCCACGGAGACAAGCTTTCCGATGACGTGGAGGAAGCCATCGAGGCGCGCCTGGACGATCCCGTGCTCACCCGGGAATCGGTTGCCATCGGGCGGGCCAAGCGGATCGACAACGCGCGCACGGATTACCAGTGGTTCTGCCAGAGCACCATGCCGGAGGGGACCTCCTTTGAAGGGCTCAAGGTGGTGGTCGACTGCGCCCATGGGGCAGCCTACAAGGTAGCGCCCCGAGTGCTGGCGGAACTCGGTGCGGAGATCATTCCGATCGGCTGCTCTCCCAATGGCCGGAACATCAACGACGGTTGCGGGTCCACCCACCCCGAGTTGCTGCAGACCACGGTCTGCGGGGTGGGCGCGGACGTGGGAATTGCCCTCGATGGAGACGGCGACCGTTGTGTCCTTGTCGATGAGAAAGGCGTCATTGTCGATGGCGACCGGATACTCCACCTGCTGGCCACGGCGGCCCGGAACGAAGGCTCCCTCGTGGGTCCGGTCGTCGGCACGGTCATGAGCAACCTCGGTCTGGAGCAGTCGCTGACCGATATGGGCATCGAGTTCCTCCGGGCCCCGGTGGGCGACAGGCACGTGCTGAGCATTCTCAAGGAGAAAGGCGGTCAGCTCGGCGGAGAAACCTCGGGCCATATCATCAATCTTGCAGCAACGACCACGGGAGACGGACTGATCACGGCGCTGCAGGTGCTTTCGGTCATGCGGGCTACGTCGAAACCTTTGTCGGAACTCGCCGGTGCCATGCCGTCGCTGTCTCTTAT
>JARFQW010000066.1 GCA_029287575.1 Gammaproteobacteria bacterium
GGTCAGACGGTCGTGGGCGGGGGCTTACTCTGCGGCTCCCCCACCGTGGTTGTGCGTTATCTGCTCTATTTGTTCAACTTGGGGGGGGGGGGGTGGGGGGCGGGCGCCACCACCCTCGGCTATGCCGCCTACCTGCATGCCCTGGAGTATGCGCGCGAGCGCCCGCAAGGCCGGTTGCCAGGCAACAAGGATCCCCAGTCCCCGCCGGTCATGCTCATCGAGCATGCGGACATCCGTCGACTGCTTCTCACCCAGAAGTGTTTCGTGGAGGGCGCCATGGCGCTCGTGCTGTATTGCGCCCGGCTCGTTGACGAACGCAAGATCGCGGCGAGCGAGGCGCAGCGGAACGAGCTCACTTTGCTTCTGGAGATCCTCACGCCGATCGCCAAGTCCTGGCCGTCGGAGTTCTGCCTGGAAGCCAACAAGCATGCCATCCAGGTGCTCGGCGGCTACGGGTACACACGTGACTACCCGGTGGAGCGCCTGTACCGGGACAACCGGCTCAATGCGATCCACGAGGGGACCCACGGCATCCAGGCCCTGGATCTGTTGGGGCGAAAAGTGTTCATGGACAACGGCGCCGCCCTGCACGTGCTGATGGGCCGGGTCGCCGCGACGCTGGCCCATGCCGGGCGGCATGCCGAACTCGCCGATGAGGTTGCCGGCCTTCGTACGGCTCTCGACGCAGCGGGCCGCGCGACCCGCGCTGTCGGCGGCGCGCTTGGCGATGGCGAGCTGCAGCGCGGCCTGGCCAACGCGTCGGTATACCTGGACATGCTGGGCCACGTCGTGATCGGCTGGCTCTGGCTTGAACAGGCTCGCGTTGCCCTCGAGGCGGGCAACCGGGCCGGACCGGATGAGGACTTCTACGCTGGCAAACTCGCTGCCTGCCGTTTCTTCTACCGCTATGAACTGCCGAAGGTGGAGGCCCAGTCGGCGCTGGTCGCAAGCCTCGACGACACCGTGCTGAAGGTTCGCGAGGCCGGTTTCTAAAACCCCCGGACGAGGGTGCCGCGATCGCATGCTAGACTCGCGGCGTTTGCATCCTGGGGAGTGGATTGAAGAACCTGTTCGCCGAGCTGCGCCGCCGGAACGTGGTCCGCGTGGCGGCATTCTATGTCGTTGCGTCGTGGCTGATCCTGCAGGTGGCCGACGTCCTGTTCGGCCTGCTCAGCGTGCCGGACTGGAGTCTGCGTTTCGTCCTCGGGCTGCTCTTGCTCGGATTTCCCGTCGCGCTGATTTTTTCCTGGGTTTACGAGATCACCCCGGACGGGCTCAAGCGGGAGCGTGACCTGGATCGCAGCGACACCGCCAGCCGGGCGTCAGGGAAGAAACTCGACGCCGTCACGATCGCCCTGCTTGTGGTGACAATAGGACTTCTCGGCTGGGATCGTCTCACCCGGGAAACGGTGAGCCGCGACGTGACCCACGCAGACCAGCGAGGGCCGGCGGACGCGACGGAAAGCGCGCCCGCGCCGTCGAAGACACAGCCGGATCTTTCCATCGCGGTGTTGCCGTTCGCCAACATGTCGGACGATGCGTCCAACGAGTATTTTTCCGACGGGCTTTCCGAGGAGCTGCTGAACCTGTTGGCGCAGGTGCCGGACTTCCGCGTCGCCGGCCGAACCTCCTCGTTCGCGTTCAAGGGCAAGAACGAGGATCTCCGGTCCATCGGCGAGAAACTCAGCGTCGCGCATATTCTCGAGGGCAGCGTGCGCCGCCAGGGGGATCGAATTCGGGTCACGGCTCAGCTGATCAGCGCCGAGGACGGGTACCATCTGTGGTCCGAGACCTACGACGACGAACTCGAAGACGTCTTTGCCATTCAGGACGCGATTGCCCGATCCGTGGTCGAAGAACTCAAGACGACCCTGCTGCCGGCGGAGCGGGAGGCGATCGCATCGTCGGCGACCCAGGACGTGGAGGCGTATCGTCACTACTTGAAAGGGCGTGCTCATGCGCGCACGCGAACGCCGGAATCCCTGGAACAGGCGCTGGCGGAGTTTCAGCAGGCCACCTTGATCGATCCGGACTTTGCGCCGCCTTATGCCGGCATGGCGGCCGCCTACGCCCTCATGGACAATTACGGATACCGCAGCCTCGTCGACACCGGTCCGGTGGCTGAACGGGCTATCGAGCGGGCGCTGGCGCTGGACCCGACCGCCAGCGACGCCTGGGCGGCGAAGGGCCTGTACCTGTCGCAGCGGGATGACCTCCAGCCCGACAAAGCGAACAGGGCGGCCGCGCAGGAGGCATTCCGGAAAGCGCTGGAGTTCAATCCCAGCAACGCGCATGCCTATTTGTGGCTATCGACGCTGTTGCTACCCGACGACGAGGCCAGCCGGGAAGCGGAGAACAAGGCCTACGAACTGGACCCCCTCTCACCGATCATCGTGCATCGGCAGGCGGTGACCGCACTGGGTCGCGGCCTGAAGGACGAGGCCCGTGCCCGGGTGGAAGAACTCAAGACGGAAGCGCCGGAGTGGTTTCTGACCTACATGCGGGAGGCGGATCTTGCCGCCCTGGATGGCCGGGGCGACCGTCGTGCGCTGGCGCTGGAGACGGCCCGATCGCTGAATCCCGACTACTGGGGATCGACCCTGAACCTCGCCAACCTGTATTTCGACTGGGGCATGAACGAGCGGGCGCTCGCCCTGCTGGACGAGGCGCCGAGTCCGCCGTTTCAGGCAGAGATGGTGCGAAACGTGGCCTGGCTGCGCGCGGAGATGGCGGTCGCGGGCGGCGAGCCGGCGGCGGCCCTCGCGGCGTATCTGAAAACCACCGAAGACTTGCCGCCGGATCTGAATCGGGTCGCCGAGGCCGCGATGCTGGAAATTGCCGCCGGCGATCCGGCCGCCGCCGAACGGCGCATCCGGGGGGTCCCGGAGCTGGAGAATCCGACAACCGCTGATCTGAATGGCCAAACCGGCTTTCCCGTTTATGCCCTGTCCGTTGCCATGCACCTTCAGGGCCGTGGCCAGGAAGCCGCTCCGCTGGTTACGGGCCTGGAGCAACTGGTGGCGGAGCAGGTCGACGGCAACGGCGGCGGTGCCCAGATGATCATGATCCGCTCCTGGCTGCTCGCGCTGGAAGGCAGGCAAGCCGAGGCGGCCGAGTATTTTCGGCGCGCGCTGGACAAGGGGTATCGCGAGAACCGGAGCAGTCTGAATCTCGTGGCACCGCAGCTTCGGGACCTGGATGAGGCTGACGCTCTGTTCGATGCCATGGACGCCCGAATCAGGGAGTCCGTCAGCCGCTATGAGGCACAGGCCGGGCGCGAGGCGCGGGCGGCGGTGTGACCCGGCGGCGTTCGGGATCAAGTGTCGGCGGCGGCGCGCGGCACGTCCGGGGCGCTGTCTGAGGACCGTCCTGCCTCCCGGTCCCGCCTGACTGCCGCCAGCGAGCCATGGCCGTCGTATCTCGCGGCGCGGCCGGGGTCGAAACGATCGACGAAATACAGCGGCCTGCGCTTGACTTCATTGAAGGTCCGGCCCAGGTATTCGCCAATGACGCCCAGGGCAATGAGCTGTATCCCGCCCAGAAACAGGATGACGACCATCAGGCTGGCGTAGCCCGGCACATCCCTGCCCAGTATCAGCGTCCGGGCAATGATCACCAGGCCGTACATGAACGAGCCGGCGGCCGTGGCAAGGCCGACATAGCTGGCCAGTTTCAGCGGGGCTGCGGTGAACGACGTGATGCCCTCCACCGCGAAGTTCCACAAGCGCCAGTACGTCCACTTGCTTTCGCCCCCGGCGCGCGGTTCCCGGGTGTAGGGCACGGCCGTCTGCGGATAGCCTACCCAGGTGTAAAGGCCCTTCATGAAGCGATGCTGCTCCCGCAGGGACACCAGCGCATCCACTGCACGGCGACTGAGCAGGCGGTAGTCGCCGGCCTGCGGCGGTATGCGGACCCGGCCCGTGCGCTGCATCAACCGGTAGAACCATCGCGCCGTGGTGCGTTTCGCCCAGCTGTCTGCCTGCCGGTCCGTTCGCTGGGCATAGACGACATCGAATCCGTCCCGCCAGCGCTGCACGAGTTCGGGAATCAGCTCGGGCGGATCCTGCAGGTCCGCGTCCATGATGACCACCGCGTCTGCCTTGACGTGGTCCAGGCCGGCCGTGATGGCCGCCTCCTTGCCGAAGTTTCGGCTCAGTTCCAGGGTCCCTGCGCGCGGGTCCGTATCGCGGATCTCGGTCAGCACCGCCTGGCTGCCGTCCGTTGAGCCGTCGTCCACGAAGAGGATGGATGCGTTCAATTCCAGGCCATCCAGCACCGCGGCGAGGCGGCGGTGGAACGCCTCGAGCACGGCAGACTCGTCGTGTACCGGCACGACGACCGCAATCGACTCGGCTCCGATCTTATCCACGGCTCGGGTCCCCAAAAGTCCAGTGACGGTTGGCGGCGAAGTTCCAGACGAGAACGATACCGGTGGCCACGACCTGGGCCAGAAGGTAATGGATTCCGAGCGGCCCGGACAGCAGGGCCATGATGCCAGCGTTCAGAACGAGCCCCGCGAGGGCGACGAGCAGAAAGCGGGGGAGTCCGCGCATATGGGGCACGCCGCTTTTGAACGTGAACTGGCGGTTGCCCGCATATCCGACGAGCGCGCCGGCGATCGAGCCCAGCACGGTCGCGGGCACGGGTCGGGCACCGGCAGCCTCGACCAGGCCGATCAGCAACGCATAGTGAACGGCTGTCGCCGCGGCGCCGACCAGAACAAAGCGGGCGAACTGGCCGCCCGCGGCACCCCCGCCCCTGTGGGCTGAAGAAAAATCTCCGCCACGCCAGGAACCGGTTCCCGCCGGGGCCGGGTCCGGACCGGTTTTCCGCTGATCATCGATACGTCCCATAGGTCGCTATACTGCCCGCTTTGTGTCCCCGGCGCTCCTCCCGACTGATGCACGGCGTTCCGTTCTCCTCCGGCTGCTCCCCATCCGGCAGTACCCGCATGCGAGGCACCCCCCCCGGGCGCGCCCGCCGCGTATTCGCGTGCGCCCGGACTTGCCTGGGCACGCTCCTGTGCGCCGGTCTGGCGCTCGCCGACAATGCGCCCGATGCGGGCGGCGGCTATGCGCTGGACACGGTGCAGGTCACCGGCTCCCGGCGGCTGGAGACCGTATTCGACGCGTCGTCCGCCGTGACCGTCCTGACCGGGGACCAGGTCAGGCAGGCAATGCCGCAGACGCTCCCGGAGGCCCTGCGCGCGCGAACCGGGACGTATTTCCAGCAGACCACGCCAGGCCAGGGCACGGTTATTCTGCGGGGTCTGAAGGGGTCACAGGTCCTTCATCTGGTCGATGGCATGCGATTGAACAACGCCTTCTTCCGCAGCGCGCCCAATCAGTATCTCGCCCTTGTCGACCCCTACAATGTCGCTGCCCTCGAGGTGATTCGCGGACCGTCGTCGACCCTGTACGGCGGTGACGCCATGGGAGGCGTGGTCCAGGTCCTCACCCCCGAACCGGTTCCCGGGGAAGCATCGGGGGTGACCGCGGTCGAGAGTCTGGCGCTGGCCGGCACCGCCGACCAGGCTCGTGTCGGCCGATTTTCCGTGACCGGCGGCGGGCCACGGATCGCGGCGTCCACCGGGTTCACCTACCAGGAGTACGGGCACAGAAAAACCGGCGACGGCGACCGTGTCGTGCCCAGCGATTACCGCTCCCGTGCGTACGACGCGAAAGGCGTCGCCGACCTGGGCCAGGGCGCTGACCTGATGTTGTCGGCCCAGTACTCGGAGCAGCCGAACACCCCACGGGTGGACGAACTGGTGCCCGGTTTCGGCCAAACCGAACCGGCCTCCGAGGAGTTTGCCTTTCACCCGAACAGCCGGCGCTTCTACCATGCCCGGCTGAGAATGCCCGGGCCGGTGCGGGGTATAGACCGGCTGACCGTGCATGCAGCCCGGCAGGTCATCGTGGATGACCGTCGAACCCGGGATACCGGCAGCACGGACCGGAATCTCGAGGACAACGAGAGCGATCTGCGGGGCATTACGCTGCAGGCGGACTCGTCGGTCGCCGACACCGTCCAGATTTCCTGGGGGCTGGAGTACTACACCGACGAGATCACCAGCCGGCGCCGCGTCGAGGACACCCGGACCGGTGAAGTTCGGCGCGTTGCCAGCCGCTTTCCCGACGGCTCCAGCCTCGACAGCACCGCGCTCTTTGTCGCCGGCGATGCATGGATCGGCGATGTCCTGCGGGTATCTGGCGGGCTGCGCTACAGCCGCTTCGATATCGATATCGAGGCGACGGACAGTGCGCCCGGAACGGCGCTGGAACCCGACGACGTCACCGGCAACATCGGCTTGTGGATCGGCCTTGGCCCCGGCCTCGCTCTGGTGACCAATGCCGGACGGGGATTTCGGCCGCCGAATATCTTCGACCTCGGCACCCTGGGGCCCCGCCCGGGCAACCGCTTCAACGTGGCCAATGACGACCTGGATCCGGAGAGCGTTTACAGCGTGGATGCCGGACTCAAGCTGGACCATGGGCCATGGCAGGCGGAAGCGTTCGCCTACTACAGCCGCTATGAAGATCGCATTGAATCGGTCCCGACCGGCGAGGTTACCGCGGACGGTCGCATCGTCGTGCGCTCGGAAAACATCGGCGAGGTGACGCTCTACGGCCTCGAGACGGGCGCCCGCTACGTGCCGAACGAGCGCTGGGAGGCTTACGGCGTGCTGAACTGGACACGGGGGGAGGACGATCTCCCGGGCGGTGGTGACCAGCCGGCGGACCGGATACCGCCGCTGAACGGCCGCGCAGGGCTTCTGGTCCGGCCGTGGCCGGATGTGGAGGTGGATGGATTCGCCCTGTTCGCCGCCGAGCAGGATCGCCTGAGCGACCGGGATGCCGGCGACCCCCGGATCGATCCCGACGGCACGCCGGGATGGGCCACGTGGAACCTGCGCACCGCCTGGCGCGCCCGCGCCGGGCTCGAACTGGAGCTGTTGCTTGAGAACCTGCTGGACAAGCGCTATCGGGAGCACGGATCCGGAATCGATGCGCGCGGCTTCAACGGTGTTCTGAGCGTTCGCTGGAACCTGCAGCCCTAGCAAGGCCCCGGGCGTCATGGCGATTTCGTCCGCGGCTGCTACTTTTGTTTCGAGGCGTGTTCCTGCGCCGATTTACGATGCCAACAACGAGGGCTCTCCATGACGACACCCAAAGACAAAAGCCTGCTCGATAAAGCTAAAGATCTTGCCGAAGACCTTGCCGAGACGGCGAGCGACCTGGGCGAGACGGCCTGGGAAAAAACCAAGGACGCGAGTCGCCTGGCCGGTGACGCGACGACCGGCGCGGCGGATGCGACTTGGGAAGCCAGCAAGGATGCCGCGGAAAAAACCGCGGAACTGGCGAAGGAAGCGACCGAAGCCAGCATCCAGGCGGGGGACAAGGGCTGGGATGCTGCCAAGGACGTAGCCCGCAAGGCCGCCGAAATGAGCAAGGACGCCGGCGAGGCAACGGTCGCGGCTTCGGACGAGGCCTGGGAGAAGACCAAGAAAATGGCCAAGGACGCGGCCGACAAGCTCAGCTGAGCCGATCGGACGGGGTGTCGGAACCGGATTTACCGGTGAGCCGACGCCTCAGGGCGGACATTCCGGGGCAGGGCGCGTCTGCGTCCCTGCCCCGGCTTCGTCTGGGCCGGCCATGCGGTCCATTGTCGCAAGGGGCGCCGGTCGGTCGCGATCAGCAGGATTCGCAGGAGGCCAGCAGTACCGGGTGCCCGTATCCCGCGTCGATAAGCTGGCGGGCGAGCGTCTCTGCGCGCGCCGTCTTGCCCAGGCCGCTGAGGGCGCGGACTGCCTGCAGACCAAGATCCGGGTCGGTCTCGCGGCCGGCGACGGTGTCCACGACACGCGCGAACGCTTCATTGGCAAGCACAGGTTCGCCCTGGGCGCGCAGCCCGTAAGCAAGGGCCAGCCAGGCCCGGGCCGCGGTTCGCCGTAGTTTCGGGTCCGCCGGCGATCCGGTCAGCAGCCGCTCGGCAAGGGCCACGTTGTTATCGAGAGCCAGCGCTTCAGGGCCCGGCGCCTTTGCCCCCGGGTTCCGGGTAAAGGAATCGATGACCGCCAGCGCGTAGGTCGCCTCGGCGTCGGACAGGGTCATCAGCCAGTCGTTGTTGACGGGATCCGAAGACACGATGGCCTCGGCGATCTCTACCGCCAGCGCAGCGTGTTCGAGGGCCTGGGGCGTGCGCCCGCCGGCCAGGTGAACCTCCGCGAGGCCGCGGTGGCAGGCGACCAGATCCCGCCGCCACTCGAGGTTGCCAGGATCATGACGGGTGGTCTGCCGCAAGCCGTCGAGGGCGCGCTGGTACGCGTCTCCCGCGGCGGACAGATCACCAAGCTGCAGTGCGACCCGCCCCAGGTGCTGATGGGCGTTGGCCGCGGGTTGCCGCCAGGCCATGTTGCGGGGCTCTTCGTCGATCAACTGCTGCAGACGTTCGGCGTGCTCCCGATAGAGATGAAGGGCCTTCGCCGGCTCGCCATCCTGCTCGGCCACCAGGGCCTGCCAGGCGATCTCGTCGGCCAGCGCGAACGTGAGTTCAGGGTCGGGGCCTTGCCGGGCCAGCAGGGACTCCAGGCGATTTCTGGCAGTCTCGAACGCGGCGGCAGCCTCGGCCGGCCGAGCCGCCCTGAGGCGCACGACACCGACATTGTGGAGTGCATAGGCCAGCTCCTGCTGCCAGTCGGCGTTGTCGGGTTCCCGGGAGACCAGCTTCGCTGACGTATCCTGATAACGGGTCAGCCACGCCTCGGCCTCGCCGAGTTCGTTACGTTCCAGGTGGACGAAGCCGATCCAGAATTCGACCTGGCCGCGATCGAAGAGCCGTTGGTTGCTTGCCGGATTGCGAAGTGAGAGTTCGCGGGTCCGGGTGTAGGCCTCGCGAAAAGCCGCGAGGGCTTCCTCCGAGCGTCCTTGCTGCAGGCGGATTTCGCCGATCTGGGTAAGCGCGCGGGCCCGGTTGGACAGCGTGCCGTCATTGACCTCGCCGGATTTCAGACCGGCGAAATAGGCCATGGCCTTGTCACCCACCGCATCCAGCACATCCAGCCGGCCCACGGGCTCGAGCCGCTCGCGCAGGTCTCCCACCATGAAGCTCACCAGGTCCTCGGCCTGCTCCCGGCTTCGCTGAGCATCCTGGCGGGCCAGATAGGCGGCTACTGCCAGTACGAGCGTGACCGCCATCCCGGCGAGGGCACCCGCGGCCAGCAGCGCCATTCGCCGATGCCTTCGGTGCAGCTCCCGGCGCACCAGTTCGCCGTAGCTCACGCCGGTAAGGCCGGCGGCCAGCCGCATGACCGTCCGGCGCTTGCCGTCGCCGCCGGGACGCAGATCGGCCGCCGCGGGTTCGGCGAACCGGTTCGGGTCGTGGCGTCCCTGGCTCTCGGCGAGAGCCGGAGGCAGGCATTCCTTGGCCGGATCGCCGGGTTCCCCGTCGACGATCACCGCCAGGATTCGCTCACCACGGCCGGAGTCCTTGAATTCCCGAATCTCCTCGTTGACCCATCGTGACTTTGCCGCCGCCGGCGAACAGATCACGATGAGAAACGCCGAATCGCCGAGGGCCCGGCGAATGCTGGCGGACAGATCGGCCGCAGTGGCCAGTTCATCCCGGTCGAAAAACAAGGGTCCCAGCGACTTCGGTATGGGTCCGGTCGGTGTTTCCCGCCCCACGAGGTGCCGGGGTACGCGGAATGACTCCAGCGCCTCCACCAGCCACTCGGCCCACTGCTGGTCCGCGTGCGCATAACTCACGAAAGCCCGGTAGGGATACGCGTTGGCCTGGGGAATGAGGGTAACGAGGGCCATGCAAGGAGCCTAGTCGCGGCAACCGCCCGGCTCCAGTTCCCCGCCTGCCGGCGATCCCGCGGGCGCCAGCCGAACCCCACGGCCGGGTGCGGCCTTCCGGGGCTGGGCTATCATCCTCCTATGGACCGGACCGAACGCTTCTACAAGATCCAGCGTCTCCTGAATCAGCGACGGGTCGTTCCCATCCAGGCCTTTCTCGAGACGCTGGAGATTTCCCGGGCCACGTTCAAGCGCGATCTCGAATACCTGCGCGACCGGTTCGGCATGCCCATTGTCTGGGACCGTGGCCGCGGCGGTTACTACCTCGACGGCTCGCTGCACGAGGCAGACGCCTGGCAGCTTCCGGGGCTGTGGTTCAGCGCCGCGGAAATTCACGCGCTGCTGACCATGGAGCGTCTGATGGAAACCCTCCAGCCGGGTCTTCTCGGCAGCCAGATCCGGCCGCTGAAGGAACGGATCCGGCACCTGCTGGAGGCCGGTGACCATTCCCCGGACGAACTGAACCGGCGTATCCGCGTCCTGCAGATGGGTCATCGCCTGGTCGAACCCGATCACTTCCAGGTTCTGGCTTCGGCCTTGCTGTCGAGGCGGAGGCTGCGGATTACCCACTACCGCCGCCAGGCGGGCGAGGCCCTGGAACGCACCGTTTCCCCTCAGCGGCTGGTGCACTATCGGGACAACTGGTACCTGGATGCCTGGTGCCATACAAGGCACGCCTTGCGGACCTTCTCCGTGGATGCGATCGATGCCGCCGCCATCGACCCGCACCCCGCCAGGGATGTGCCCGACGAAGAACTCGACGCGGTGCTGGCTGCAGGTTTCGGGATTTTTTCCGGGCAACGGACCGAGACCGCCGTTCTGCGGTTCAACCCGAAGCGCGCCCGCTGGGTGGCCCGGGAGATCTGGCATCCGGCTCAGGAAGGAGACTATGAGCTGGACGGATATTTCGTTCTGAAAGTGCCCTACAGCGACCCGAGGGAACTGGTCATGGACGTTCTGAAGTACGGCCCGGACGTGGAGGTACTCGGTCCTCCCGCCCTGAGAGACGAGGTCAAGACGACACTGGCCGCAATGGGCGCCGTTTACCAAGACGACTGACCCGGGATCCGCCATGACCGCCTTGAACAGGTGGCCCTGGGTGCGTCGGGAGCCCTGCACGAACTGATTCGGGGACAGGCTCATCGCCTGAGCCCATCACCCGGGCATGCTGTGGCGGCGCTATCGCGAAGAGGCTCCGGCGATGAACGACTTCGGCAACCATCTCTTTTCCCTGTCCATCGGTCGGCCCAGGTGCCACAAAAATCTTGCTGTGTGGCCGCTCATGCATCGTCGTCGAACGCCGGCGAATGCCGGAAACCTCGCCGGTGCTCTCACTGACGGGACCTGCACCGCATCCCTGCTCCGCGCCCCGGGTCACTTCCCGGCGTGGCTGATTCGCAACCGGTCCTCGCGGGCGCTGTTCGCCGGTTCCGGCGAAGTTCTCTCCACCCCGGCACAGTCCGTCACTCTGATCCACAGCGTCGTCGTGGGTGCGGGCGCCTGCCTCGAGCTGCCGGCCACCTGGCTGCGCCCCGTGGCTGGTTCGTCGGCGGACGCCGGGCATGAGTTGCCGGCCTGGACTTCCGGCCAGGTCGGCGCGGTGTTCTGCGTCGACGGTATCGTCCGGGCGATCGAATGTTTCGGCGATCCGGATCTCGCGCGCCGCGCGGGTGTCGCCAGTCTGAACCGCTTCGCCGCCGAGGCGGCCAATTCCAGAAACCTGTCAACGCAGGTACCAGCCGACCGCGTCCTTGCGCGCTGGCTGCGGCAGGTCGTGGGCGTTCCGCTCGAGTCCGTTCCGACCCTTGGCGAGGGCCGTTCGTTTCGTCCGGTTTCCGGCAATCACGTCGGTCAACTCCTGACCTACAACGGATCCCTGCTGCACGCGCGGTTCAGCGAGGCTTTGCGGGTCCGCTCAACCGTCGTGCGCGGGTTTCTCCCGCCGAGGGCAAACCCGCGGAGTGTGGAGCAGGTCACGCTCGCCGACCCGTGGGCGGGCTAGGGTCAGAAACCCGGGGTGCCACGATCTGCTGATCCGCCGCCCCGATCTTGGGGGAGGAGAATGGCCTTGATGATCACAATCGCTGTTGGTGTGGCCGCGGGCGCGCTGCTGCTGGCCCACGTTTCCAGGGAAGGCCGGGACCAGGCCGCCATGGAAGATGCATCCCGCAGTCTTGCGGGCCTGTCCGACGATCGGCTGGCTCAGGCCCGCCAGCGCTGCATCAATGCTATCGGTGTCGAGCGCCGCGGTACGCCGGACCCGGGTGCGGCCAGCGCCGTGTTGCTTATGGGTATTGCCGCGCACCGCGAACTCGAGCGCCGCCGGGGCCGCTATATGAGCGCTCGCGTGGCGCGCGCCGAGCTCAAGGGCATGGCGACCAGCGGCGACAGCGTCACCGCCTGAGGTCCTCGCGAAGCCGCCTCCCGTCGAAAATGGGAGTGCGTTGGGCGATTCCGGACGTTCGGTCGGGCGCTCAGCCCATGTGGAGTTCGACGATGTCGCCGTCCTCGACGGCGTGCTCCGGGCCGACCTGCTGGCCGTCGAATACGGAGTTGCCCCAGATGCGAGCAAACCGGAGCTTGCCGGCAATGTCCTTGTGGACGAGCGTTGCCACGTCGAGCACCGTATCCCCATTTCTGAGGGTGAAGGGTTTGTTGGTTTCCGCTGGCTTGCCGGGCGTTTTCGTGTAGACCCTGACGATGCCCAGGTTGTCGAAGAGGAACGGACCGATCCCGTTCAGCCCGGCGCCGGTCTCCGCGGATACCGTCACCGCGGGAAAGTGCACGCCGGTCAGTTCCTCGAGAACGGCCACCTCATCCGGGTCGGGGTCGAGGTCACTCTTGTTGGCCACGAGGAGCGTCGGCAAATCCTGACGAAACGGATCAGCGTCTTCCTCCCGCTCATCCTGAGCGGGCCCGGCGGCCTTCGGCCAGTCGGGAACGAGCCGGATCCGGTGCTCTGAAAGCCAGGTCGTCACCTCGATAAGCTGGTCCACGCAGTCCGGATCACTTACGTCGACAACCAGCAGAGCGGCGTCCGCCGGCTGCAACGCCGCCGGAAGCCAGCCAGGCGAATGGTCCGCGGACACGGGCGGCAGGTCGATCAGCTGCAGATTCGCGTCGTCTACGGGCAGCATGCCGGGCTCGGGGAACCGGGTGGCGTAGGGATAAGGCCCCACCTCGGTCCGCGAGCCGGTGAGCTTGCTGTGCAGAAGCGACTTGCCGGCATTCGGCGGACCGACCAGGGCGATCTGGGCGGCGCCTTCCGCGCGGATGACGGTGGCCGGACCGGTACGGCGGCCGCCCTTTTTCGGACCGCTGAGCGCTTCGGTGAGCTGCTTGATGCGGCTCTTGATGTCGGCCTGGAGGTGTTCGGTGCCCTTGTGTTTGGGAATCGTCCGGAGCATCTCTTTCAGACAGTCCAGCCGTTCACCGGGATCGCGCGCGGCCCGATAGGCCTCTTCGGCCTTCTTGTACTCGGGTGTGACGTTGGTGGGCATCCCGCTGTAATGAATCGCCGCGGCGTCTCAGGCCGCGGTGGGCTGATCGCGGTCCTCCGGGTCCAGCTCGCTGCGTATCCCCAGGCGCATGAGGTCGCGAAAGTCCGACACCGCGATAAAGAACTCTCGCATCATGAGGACCCAAAGGTACATGCCACGCTCCGTGAGGCGCCAGGCATCTCCGTCGTCCCGGATGGCGCCCACCGCGCGAAAGGCCGCAAATTCTCGCCACAGGCCGCGGGCAAAACGTCCGTTCCAGCGCTTTTCAGCGTCACTCTTCGACACGCGCAAGCCGAAGAACGTCATCAGGAAGTAGTAGCGCATCTGGTCGCGCTCGTTGAATCGGGCCCGCCGGGTGATGCCACAGTGCCCGGACTCCACAAGGCGGATGTAGCGGTTGATGGAGAATGAGCTGGCATAGAGCTGGCCGTCGATGTAGCTCATGGCGCCGCTGCCGAGGCCCAGGTACTGGTCCTGCTCGATGATGTACTCGTCGATGGCGCCTTCAGACTTTGAGAAGCACCAGGCCGAGGACGGCACGTAGCCCGGGCCGATATTTTCGAGAATCGCCTGGTAGAAACGCCGCTCGCGGCCATAGGTCACCAGGCCCATGCCTTTCTTCATGGCCCGGGTTGTCGTCTTCGAACCCATCAGCGGATAGCAGGACACCTGGTCGACCCGGATCTGCTCGGTAAGGATCTCCAGGTCCCTGAGCATGGAGTCCATCTGCTGGTGCGGCAGGTTGAAGATCATGTCGACGTTGAGGGTGTCGAACATCCCGTTGACCTCGTTCAGTCGCTCCTGGACCAGCTCGCTGCTTCCGTACTTGTCGTAGCGCTGCATCTCCTTGAGCAGCTGGTTCTCCAGGCTCTGTACCCCGACCGAAAGCCGGTTCACGCCGGCGGCCAGCAGGGGCTGCAGGCGGGGGGGGAGCAGGTCATCGGGATTGGTCTCCACGGAGATCTGCCGAATCGGGTTGAGGCGGGTGGCCGTATCCAGGGTTCTCGCCAGCTCGTCCACGATGACCGTCGGCGTCCCGCCGCCGACGTAAATCTCTCCGAAGCGATAGCCGGCCTGATGGCACAGCTCGATCTCACGGCGCAGGGCCTTGAAATACCGGGTCGCCTTATCTTCCCGGAACTCAACCCGGTGGAAGGAGCAGAACGGGCACAGTACCTGGCAGAACGGCACGTGGAGATACAGCATGTACGTGCAGTCCGGGTCGGGCGCCGGCGGCGCCACGGCATGGTCGAGATGCTCGAAGCGGGTATAGCGCTTGCCCATGCGCCGCAGAATCGCGGTCATTGCCTCTTCGACGATCACAGGCAGGAGCCAGAGCTTGCGGAAAGGATCATTCGGGGGCGCTTCCTCGCGGTCGTGGGGTTCACGCTGGCGTCAGAGTATAGCCAGTCGCATTCGATTTTCTTCCGCTCAGGTTTCCGCGTCCCGCGGCGGTGTCTCCCATGCGCCGTCCTCGACCCCGGCGAAATCCGCCCGGTCACCGCTCAGGACTTCGAACAGATCCTCCGTACCCCGTCTGGCCCGGACACGATAGCGCTGCTGATCGCCCCACAGCTTGTAGAGCTCGCTCATTTCGCGTTCGTCGTGGGCGGCGAAACGCATTGCCGCCCGGCGTGCCTGGTAGGCCCGGAACCCCAGGAGCTTCAGCGCCTCGCGCCCGGTGTCGAGAGCGGATCCAAAGGTCTCGCGGGACAGATACTCCACGCCGCGGCGCATCAGCTCGTAGGCATGCCGGCGGTCGCGTGCCCGCGCGATCACCGCCATGTGCGGAAAGTGCTTCTGGGCTGTTTCGGCCAGCTCGAGGATCTTCTCCCGGTTGTCGAGAGCGATGATGAGCAGTTCCGCCCGGTCGGCGCCGGCGGCGCGCAACAGATCCAGGCGCGTGGCATCACCGTAGAACACCCTGAAACCGAAACCGCGCAGCAGTTCCACGTGGGCCGGGTCATCGTCGAGCAGAACCGGCCGGAAACCGTTGGCCATGAGCAGGCGGCCGGCGATCTGACCGAACCGCCCGAAGCCGGCGATGATTGCCGTGGCACCGGTATCCTCCACGTCGCTGGCCCGTTCCGCCTTGCGGGTGTCACCGGCGCCGAAGGCTGGCTGAAGCAGGCGCTGATCAAGGATCAAAAGCAGCGGCGTCACGGCCATGCTCAAGGCGGTTACCGCCACGAGCAGATCGGCCAACTGGGGCGGCAGGACCTGCTCATCCACGGCATGGGCCAGCAGCACGAAGGCGAATTCGCCACCCTGGGCCAGGATGATCGCCAGGCTGAGGCTGCGGCGTTTCCGGTGCCCCCAGGCCCTCGCGAGCGCGAAGACAATGCCGCCCTTGACCAGGACCAGAAGGGCGACCAACGCGATGATGAGGCCGGGTCGATCGAGCACCAGGCCGAAGTCGATGGTCGCGCCGATGGAAATGAAGAACAGTCCCAGAAGCAGGCCCTTGAAGGGTTCGATATCGGATTCGAGTTCATGCCGGTATTCGCTGCTGGCAAGCACGACCCCGGCCAGGAAGGCTCCGAGGGCGGGAGAGAGTCCCGCCGCCTCCATGGCGAGAGTGACACCCACCACGATGAGCAGGGCGGCGGCCGTAAATATCTCCGGGATACGCGCCGCCGCGATCGCCCTGAACACCGGTGTGATGACAAACCGGCCGCCGGCAACGACCGCCACGGCTGCAACGACGACGAGTATCGAGCCCACGCCACCGGGGGCGGTGCCATCGGCTGTGCCGAGGGTCGACTCCATCGCCATTAGCGGCAGCGCCGCGAGAATCGGAATCACCGTGATGTCCTGGAACAGCAGCATCGCGAAGCCGCTGCGTCCGGCGGGCGTTGACATCAGGCCGGTCTCCTGCAGGGACTGCACGGCAATGGCCGTTGACGAGCCAGCGAAGATCAGGCCGATAGCCAGCGCCTGGGGCCAGGCCAGGCCGAACACGAGGCCGATGCCGGTGATTGCGGCCGCGGTCAGGATAATCTGTAGCCCGCCGAGGCCGAGAATGGAGCCGCGGAGCTGCCACAGCAGTTCTGGCCGAAGCTCCAGACCGATGATGAACAGCATCATGACGATGCCGAACTCGGCCAGCGCCATGACCCCTTCCGGATGGTCGCCGATCAGGCCGAGAGCGGACGGACCGATCACGATGCCGGCAATCAGGTAACCCAGAATCGGCCCGAGGCCCAGGCGGCGGGCCAGCGGAACGGCCACGACGCCGGCCAGGAGGTAGACGAAGGCTTGCTCGAGCAATCCCGGTTCATGCATGAGGTGATGCCTCCTTGATAAGGGGCAGGTCGACATCCAGGCGATCCAGCCCGGACAGGGCCGCAATGTCCACGCGATCCTCGGCAAAGGCCTCGATCACGCGGGCATAGGCCTGGGCCCGCGGCAGAATGTCGGCTTCGCGCTTGAGCCGGTGGGTTGCGTAGGTTGCGAACGGGGGCAGGTAGTGGATGCCGCAGAGACGGCAGGTCTGTTCGAACGGTGTAAGCAGCTCGCCCAGCGCGAAGTAGTTCAGCCCCTCCCGTCGATACGCGTCCTTGCCGCCGCCGGCGGAGATGGCGCTGAACGCGAGCTTGCCGGCCAGTGCGGTGCCGCCCGTCCCGTAGGCAAAGCCGTATTCCAGGACGAGGTCCTGCCACTCCTTGAGTAGCGCCGGGCTGGAATACCAGTACAACGGGTGCTGAAAGACGATGACATCGTGTTCCTGAAGCAGGTCCTGTTCCCGCGGTACGTCGATCAGGAAATCCGGATACCGCTCGTAGAGATCGTTGACGGTTACGCCCGGCAGATCCTGCACCGCCCGAATCAGGCGCGCGTTCACCCGCGAGCGCTGCAGGGCGGGATGAGCAAAGACGATCAGCACCTTGCGGAAAGCAGTCATGGGCGGACCCTGTCACGCGTGGAGAGCCGGCATGATCGTATGGCCGGGGCCCTGCCGCCAAGCCCGGAGGCCGCGCTGCGGGGCGCCGGCGTCAGAGGAACTCGCCGATCAGCTCGCGAACATTGACCCGGGCGCCGATCCGGGCGCACAGCAGGAACGATCCCACCAGCTTGCGATGCAGAAATGCGGTTGAAGGAGGTGGAGACTGAAAATGCTCGCTCTGGAACACCAGATCCATGCCGGCCTGCGCGGCCCGCTGCAGTAGATTCGAGGCCTGAAAGTCGTAGACGCCGTCATGGGCCAGCGGCTCGCAGACGAGAAGGATCAGGTCCACGACTTCCTTCGCATGCGCGGGCGGATCGTCCGGGCGGAGATACCCCAGCTCGGTCGCGGCTTCGGCTACGCGGGCCCGGTCACCGGCAATGATGGCCCGGCAGACATCCGCATAGCCACGAACGAATTCGGCGCTGAACTCGACCGTGGAACCGAAATCCAGAAGGGTGACCGTCCCGCTGGCCGGGCTGTACCGGTAGTTGCCGAAATTGGGGTCGGACTGCATCAACCGGAACTCGAACAGCTCGCGGAACAGCAAATGCTCCAGGACTCCGCCGATGCGATCCCGTTCCGCCTGGTCCGTGTCCGCGTGGGCCAGGTGTTCCAGCGGCGAACCCGGCGCGTAATCCATGGCAAGGATCCGGCGGGTCGTGAAGTCCCGATGAAGTGCCGGCACCCGGAATCCGGGCTCATCGGCCAGCTGCTGGCCGTAGCGCTCCAGGTATTCGCCTTCAAGAAGGTAGTCGGCTTCCTGGCGAAGCTGGCGCTTGGCCTCGCGCATCAGCGGCGCCATGTCCACGCCGGCCGGGATCAGGCGACTCGCCCTGAGGAGCATTCCGAGATTGTCCACATCACTGGAAATGCTCCGGGCGACTCCCGGGTACTGAATTTTCAGCGCGAGCTCCCGGCCGTCTGCGGTGATGGCGTGATGGACCTGGCCGATGGAGGCCGCTGCATCCGGTTCGAAATCAAAACTGTCGAACCTGGCTTCCCAGCCGTGGCCGTACTCCCGGCCGAGAATTCTGCGCAGCTGGCTGGGCGGCATGCTGTCCGCCGAGTCCCGCAGCAACGTGAGTGCGGCAGAGAACTCCGCGGGCAGCAGGTGTTCGCCCTCCATGGAGAGAAGCTGGCCGAGTTTCATGGCGGCGCCGCGCATTTCCGACAGCCGCCGTGCCAGCCGGCGCGCGTTGGCCGGAGTCAGCAGAACCGAATGGGCGTCGTCCGGGGCGCCCCGCCCGAGGCGGCGGAATCCCTCGGCCACGCCACCGGCGGCCATCCCGCCGGCCGTAAGGCCAAGCTTTATGAGGCGAGCGGCCGGGCTGGCCGGGACGCGGGACTGGCGTTTGGTGCCGGGACGGCTCATGGGCTGGAACCTGGAAACCATGGTTGCCCAGAGCCTTCGGCGAGCCGGGCAATACGGATGGCGGCGATACGGCAGACGGGCCAGTACGCGACAGCCCAGAAAGGGAGCTCAAAGACGATGCGGGTGCCGCCCGCACATTCAATCAGGCGATGCCCGGTGGCCTCGACCCCGGCGACCCGCCAGGTCCAGAAACGGCCCGCTTCATAACCGGAAATCTCAAAATCCAGCCACAGGCCGCCGGTTGTCAGCACCCGTCCCGAGCTACCGGCAGTGATGGTTGCGTCCGCGGGATCCACCGCGCGCACCGACGGGCCCCAGACCGGCCAATAGCGGGTTTCGGTGAGCAGCGGCCAGATGCGCTCCCGCGGAGCGACACACGCGGCGCTGGCGGTCAGTGGCTTCATCCCGGAGTCGGACCCAAATCCATGGAAACGAAGGCTGGCCCACAAGCCGGCGGACAAAGACCGCGGAGACGGTGCACGGATACGTGCCTTGGTGCGCGCGAACACATTGGACAGTCCTCGCGTTCCGCCAGGCGGCCATTGCGCGGACCCTGGGTTTGCATGCTGGACGCACTATGCCGGGTCTGGACCCGCAACGCGACCCACACTTCCGCCACGCGCGGGAGTCCGCTCGCCGGTCCGCCCCCGGTCACCCGGGTGCGTCTTCGGGTCCGCCGTTCCGGGAAACGGGCCGCCGAAACGGTGTCAGCGCAAAGCGCGAGGCCGCTGGGGTCCGCGATTTCGGCGCCGCTGCTGCAGGCGGCCGCGCAGCGCCCAGGGCAGAGGCTTCGTGTCCCTGTCGTCGCCCGAGGGGGGCGGAGGGGCGTCGGAAAAGTCGTGTTGGATTTTCATAACATCCAGATGATGGAGCGTCGGTATTATGGAAATGAGACACCCGCATGTCCGATTAGTGCCACAGCAGCGTTCCGGATCAGGTGCGCAGGGAGTCGCTGCATCCGGGCGTCTGCGCCGGGCGAATTTTGTCAACAATCCGGCCCATCCGGCCCATCCGGCCACTTGGGCGATTGTGGAGAGCGGCATGAACATTCGGATGATCAATCGCAAGGGCAGTCTGCCCTCCCGTCAGGACGCGCTTCCGGGTCGGGCACAGCCCGTGGCGGTGCCCGACGTTCATTTCGTGACCGGCAATTCGCTGGTCCCGCCATGGCCCGAGGGCCTGCAGGAAGGGCTGTTTGCGCTGGGTTGTTTCTGGGGGGCGGAGCGGGTCTTCTGGGAGCTACCCGGTGTGTGGACAACGGCAGTCGGCTACGCCGGCGGTTTCACCGAAAATCCCACCTACGAGGAGGTCTGCTCCGGCCTGACCGGGCACACGGAGGCGGTGCGCGTGGTATTTGATCCCGAAGTCGTGGATTTCGGGTCCCTGCTCCGGCGTTTCTGGGAATCCCATGATCCCACCCAGGGGATGCGGCAGGGCAACGATGTCGGGACCCAGTACCGCTCGGCGGTGTTCACCACGACCGCAGACCAGGAAGTCGCCGCGGCGTCGTCCCGGGACGCATTCGGCGCGAAACTGGCTCGCTCCGGATTCGGGCCCATCACGACCGAGATCCGGCCGGCGGGTCCGTTCTTCTACGCCGAGGCCTATCACCAGCAGTATCTCGCAAAGAATCCGGGCGGCTATTGTGGCCTGGGGGGTACCGGAATCAGCTGTCCGGCTCCACCGGCGACCTGAACGGGCCGGGTCAGGGGCCGGCGTGAATCCGGCTCTCGAAAGGCACGGCTGCCCGTGGCAGGCTGGAGGCTTTGGCGAAGGTCTGGGCCGCGATGAGTTCGAGAAACCCCTCCGGACAAGCATTCGATCGCCTTGACGCGGACTTTGCCAGCGGCAGCGAACGTTGTGCCGCGTGGCTCTATCTGCCCGTCGGTGTCGACAGTCCCGCGGTCGTGGTCATGGGCCACGGATTCGCGGCCCAGAGGGATTTTCGGCTGCCGGCGTTTGCCGAGGCGTTTGCGTCACGCGGCTACGCCGTTCTCCTTTTCGACTACCGGGGGTTTGGCGAGAGTGCCGGCATGCCCCGCCAGCTGGTGAGCCCGCGCCGTCACCTTCAGGACTGGTCAGCGGCGGTGGACCATGCCGCGAACCTCCCGCAGATCGATCGGCAGCGTATCGCGCTGTGGGGTTCGTCCTTCGGTGGCGGCCACGCCCTGGTGACGGCCGCCCGGCGCCCGGAGGTGCGGGCCGTGATCGCCCAGGTGCCCTATGTGGACTCCCTGTCCACCCTGAAACGTCTGAAACCGGGAGAACTCCTGCAGGCCGCGGGATCCGGAATTCGCGACCTGTGGCGTGCCGTAACCGGGCGCGACCCCTACACCGTGCCGGTCTACGGAAGGCCCGGCGAATTTGCCTGCATGAATACACCGGAGAGCGCCTCGGGTTACGCCGCGCTGGTGCCTCCGGACTCTGCCTGGACAAACGCCTGTCCGGCGCGGATTTTCCTGACCCTGCCGATGTACCGGCCCATCGCATCGGCGGCGCGTATCGAAGTGCCGGCCCTGCTGCTGGGTGCCGAGGACGATGAACTGACTCCGCTGGCGGACGTGGAGGCTTGTGCCGCGCGTATCAAAAACGCGCGTATTGCCCGCGTTCCCGGCGGTCATTTCAGCGTCTACCAGGGAGCCGGCTTCGATCGCGCGATGCGCATCTACCTGCAGTTCCTTGACCGCGGCCTCGGTACGGCCCGGCACGGCAGGGAAGCAGCCGGGAGCGCGGTCTAGGCCAGATTGGCGAGCAGTACCAGGCCGACGGCGACCGGTGCGACATACCGAAGCGAAAACCGCCAGCACCGGTACACCCAGCCGTCCGGCACGTCCAGCTCCTCCCGCGTGGACTCGCGGGTCATCACCCAGCCCGTGAACACGGCGATGAGAATGCCGCCGGCCGGCAGCATGATGTTGCTGGTGGCATAGTCGATGAGGTCGAACACGGTTTTGCCCGCAAACGGCTCCAGCGCGTCCAGCGGGTGTACGTCTTTCCAGATGTTGAAGGAAAACACCGTCGCCAGCCCGGTGACCCAGGCCAGAAAGCCGCCGATGGCCGCCGACGGGCCCCGCCGCCAGCCGCGGTGTTCTTCGGCCCATGCGACGATGGGCTCGAGCACCGCGATCGTCGAGGTGAGAGCGGAGACGATCAGCAGCAGGAAGAAGATGGCGCCGAAGAGCGACCCGCCGGGCATCTGACCAAAGGCAATGGGAAGGGTCACGAACAACAGGCCGGGGCCCTCCGCCGGGTCGAGTCCGTTGGCAAATACGAGCGGGAAAATGGCCATGCCCGCAAGCAGTGCAACCAGCGTATCCGCACCGGCGATCAGGACCGCGGAGCGGGTCAGCGAAGCCCCGGGATCCAGGTAGGATCCGTAAGCGATCAAAAGGCCCATGGCCACGCTGACCGAGAAAAACGCCTGGCCCACCGCACCCAGAGCCACCGATGGCGTGATCTTCGAAAAATCCGCCTTGAACAGAAACGCCACCGCGGCGCCGAAGTCGCCGGCTACGGCCGCGTAGATCACCAGCAACAACAGCATGACCAGCAGTGCGGGCATCAGAAAGCGAACCGCCCGTTCAATACCCCTCTGCAAACCCCGGCTGACGATGAGGACCGTCATGATCATGAACACGGCGTGCCAGAATGTGAGCAGGCCAGGCGAGGCGAGCAGGTCGGCAAATACCGAGCTGACCCGGTCCGCATCCGCGCCCGAGAACCCGCCCGAGGCCAGTTTGGGCAGGTAGGCGAGCGCCCAGCCGGCGATCACGCTGTAGAAGCTCAGAATCAGAAAAACCGCCAGCACATTGAGCATGCCCACGAGGCGCCAGGCCGGAGAGGCCCCGGCCTCACGGGCGAGGTTGGCGAAACTGTTGACGGGACTCATGCGCCCGCGGCGTCCGATCAGGAGCTCCGCCGCAACGATGGGGACGGCGACAACGACAATGGCACCGATGTAGACGATGACGAACGCGGCGCCTCCGCTGACTCCGGCCGTGTACGGGAACTTCCAGAGGTTGCCCAGGCCGACGGCGGCGCCGACCGCCGCCATGAGGAAAACAAAACGAGATGACCAGTGCTCGTGTATGCCGTTGTTGCTGTTCTGCATCGTGGTCGTTGCGGCGCCGTAAGCCGAATTCGATGGCCCAGCTCCGGATCATAGCGGATGCCGCCCCCTCCCGGGCGCCGCGCGGCCCGGGCGTGCCGGCGTTATCATGACCCCAATGACCGGGGTTTTCCGGGGGAGAGCCGAGCATGAATCGTTTCGCGGTGGCCCTGGGCGCGATCATTCTGGGGACAGCATCGGGCTGCGCCACCCGCAGCCTGTCGGGGGACGTTTACAACCGCAGCGATGCCCAGAAAGCGTGGCGGGCTCACTGGGGTGAGGTGGTCGGTGTCCGCTCGGTGACGATCGAGGGCGAACCCTCCGCCCTCGGAACGTCCGGTGGCGGTCTCGTGGGATACAGTCTCGGCCGGGTGGTCGGGTCCGGCTCGGGGTCTCGGGTGGCCGGGGCGGTGGGTGGCGTCGCGGGTGCCGTCGCCGGCCAGCAGGTGGAGAAGGCCGCCACGACCGAGGGGGGCATTGAGCTCACCGTCGACATGGACCGTGGCGATGTCCTGGTAATCGTGCAGTCCGACGACGTGGACTTTGCCGCCGGTGAGCGGGTGCGGGTGCTGCTGGGCCGCGGAGACCAGGCCCGGGTCATGAAGCCGCCGGGTGGCTGAAGTCACGATGCCGGGATCAGTCGCTGGTCAAGCGATGCAACCGTCTGTGACGGCCCGGCGAAAACACGCTGCGTGGACAGCAAGATGAAGACGCCGCAACCCGGCATCGGGCTGGTCCGTCGGCTGAATTCTCGTATGGCCCTGAGGAACGCTTCTTGACCACGCTCCTGCACATCGATTCCAGTCCGCTGGGCGAGGCATCCGTTACCCGCCGGCTGACCGGTGAGTTCGTGCACAGGTGGTGCGAGGCGCAGCCGGCCACCCGGGTGATCAGACGGGACCTGCAGGATCCGCCTCCGCCCCACCTGGACGAGGCCGCGCTGGCCGCGTTTTGGAATCCCGATGCACCCGCCGGGCCGGATTCCCGTGTTGTGCTGGCGCTTTCCGACACAATGATTCAGGAACTCGAAGGCGCCGATCTCGTCGTGCTCGGATCGCCCATGTACAACTTCACGGTGACCTCCACGCTGAAAGCCTGGATGGACATGGTCGGCCGGGCCGGCCGGACCTTCCGTTACACCGAAGAAGGCGTGCAGGGTCTTCTCGGCGGTCGCCGGGCCGTGGTCATCACGGCGCGAGGCGGCTTCTATCGGGGCGGCGGTCCGACCTCCGGTGCCGATCACCAGACCGCCCTGCTGGATACGTATTTCCGGTTTCTCGGCATGGACGAGGTGATGTTCGTTCACGCGGAAGGGCAGGGCATGGAGCGGGAACGGGCCCGGACCGAGGAAGACCGGGCCCGCTCGGAGATCCGCCGGCTTGTCAGCGCAGGCGCCGCGGGCGCCTGCCTCTGAGCGAGCTGACGCTACCGGGGAACCGGGCGGCAGGCGCCCATGATCACAAAGGCCGCGCCGTCCGTGGAGGCAGTCAGGGACATGATGCCCTCGTCCAGGGTGATGGCGGCCGTCCAGCCCAGCCCGTCGCGCACTCCCTCGACGCCGTCCTCGGCGCCCTGCAGGATGATCTTATTGTCGATCACCACGCGTTGCTTTACTTCCGTGGAACGGGAATCGTCAGGTCCGGACCGTGAGTCGATCCGGCCATCAGCCAGGTCAATGGTAAACAGGGTCGGCGCGGAGATATCAGCGGGCGCGACCTGGCTGCAGCCCTTGTGCAGGAGACACTCGTAATACTGCATCCCCGTGCACAGGATCGTTTCGTCGCCCTTGAGCGGATAGTCCGCGTAGGCGGCGGATGAAAGCGTAAGGGCGGCCAGGCCCAGTGCCAGATTTCTCATGTCGCCGTCTCCTATCGGACCGTGTAGCCGCGGCCTTCGAGGCAGGCAGCATAGGCGCGGTTGTAGTTGTTGCGGGCCTGCGTGTACTGGGCAACCTGCTCCTGTTCCCACTGCTGCTGGGCGGTCTGTTCGCGACGTTTCTGGTCGCTGCGCCGCATGCCGCCCATCAGGGCCCCGGAGGCCGCACCGATCGCGGCGCCCTTTTTCGTGTCGCCGGCTATCGCGCCGACCACGGCACCGCCCACGGTTCCCCTTACCGCGCCCCGGCCGACGCCGCCCTGCTGGGCTTCCTGCTGAGGCGGTGCTTCCGTAGCCGTCGGCGGCGCCATGGGATCGAAGCCGGTCTGGCCCTTGGCCCAGGAATAGCACTGGAACTTGTCCTGTTCCTGCTGATCGGGGCTCTGATTGTCGTTGGGATAGACAATCATCTCCTGGGCCATTGCGGTCCCGGCCAGCGCAAACGTCGAGACAATCGTTAGCAATCGTTTCATGGGGGCGGTTTTCCTCGTGATTCCGGGCCAGTTTTCTCTGCGCCACCGCGCGCAGGGGCGCGTGAAACTTCCAGCCTAGTATTTCTGCGGCACATAGTTGTAGACGCGATCCGGCGCTTCGTAGCCGTCCGGCTTCTGGCGCTTGGGCAGCTTCACCTTCGGGTGCTTGATCTCCTCGTACGGTATCTGGGACAGGAGGTGGCTGATGCAGTTCAGCCGAGCCTTCTTCTTGTTGTCCGCCGGTACCACGTACCACGGCGCCCAGCTCGTATCCGTCGTGGCGAACATCATGTCCTTTGCCCTGGAATAATCGTACCAGCGGCTCATCGACTCCAGATCCATGGGCGAGAGTTTCCACTGCTTGGTGGGATCTTCGATGCGGGCCTCGAACCGTGTCTCCTGTACTTCCTGCGAAACCTCGAACCAGTACTTGATGAGGATCATGCCGGCTTCCACCAGGGCCCGTTCGAAGCCAGGACAGGTTCGCAGGAACTCCTGGTACTCCACCTCGGTGCAAAAACCCATGACCCGCTCGACGCCGGCCCGGTTATACCAGCTGCGGTCGAACAGGGCGATCTCGCCGCCGGCAGGCAGGCGATTCATGTAGCGCTGGTAGTAGAACTGGGACTTCTCGCGTTCAGTCGGCGCCGGAAGGGCCTCCACCTTGAACACCCGGGGGCTCACACGTTCCGTGATCCGCTTGATCACGCCACCCTTGCCGGCCGCGTCCCGGCCCTCGAATACGACACAGATTTTCGTGTTGGTCGCCTTGATCCATTCCTGCAGCTTGCAGAGCTCGATCTGCAGGTCATAGAGGGCTTTTTCGTATTCCTTCGAGCTGAGCTTTTTGCTCTTCTCGGACGATTTCTGTTCTGACTTCTTCTTGCTCACGGTCGTTCTCCCAAAGAGGATGAGGTGAGGTTTCTGGCTCGGCCCGGCGGGATTATCCCTTCTCACCCGGGGCCGCGACGTCGGGGACCGGCGTGTCGCCGAACTGGTCGGCGGGTATCGCCTCGTCGAGCAGGAGAATCGGTATGCCGTCGCGGACCGGGTACACGGTGGTCCCGTCGCTGGTCACCAGCGCCGCCTCCATGGGCCGGTCGACCACACGTCCGTCCACGTGCCGAAGTTCGCCGCTTTCGACCCGGCGATTGGCGAGCCTGAGACGATGCTTTTCGAGCAGCGCCAGCGTCGATCCGCTCGCCGGGCAACGCAGCATGGCTATGAAATTCCGATCCAGCATGAGAACTCCCTGAAAGCCTAGTCGTTCCGGACCGCTCGTGCCCGGACAGTCGCGTTCATCGGCCGGTCTGGCGGCCGAAGCCCCTGACCGCCGCGGTCAGCAGGTAGGTGCTACCGGCCAGGAGAATGATAACCGGCCCGGTGGCGAGATCCGGTCCGTAGGAGAGCGCCAGTCCTGCCGTCGTGAACAGCCCGCCCAGCAATACGGCCGCGACCATGATTGCGAAGAGAGACGACAGGAAGCGGCTGGCAATAGCCGCGGGCAGCGTCATCAGCGCGATGACCAGAATCAGGCCGACGACCTGGATGAGCATCACCACCGTGAGCGCCACGAGGACCAGCAGCAAAAGGTAGTAGCGGTCCACGCGCACGCCCCGGACCCGGGCGAACTCGGCATCGAAGCAGACCGCGAGAAACTGCCGGTAAAACAAGCCCACCAGCAGAAGTATGGCGAGGTCCAGAGCCGCTATCAGCCACAGGTCCCGGGTACCGATCATCAGAATGTTGCCGAACAGATAGCCCATCAGATCGGCGTTGTAGCCCGGCGTTTTGGTGATGAAGACGATACCCACGGCCATGCCCACGGCCCAGATGGCCGCAATCACGGTATCTTCCCGTTCCCGGAGCTTCAGTTTGACGAAGCCTATGATCAGCGCGGCCACCACGGCGGCGACGAGAGCACCGTTGAGCGGGGCATGGCCGAAGAAATAGGCGACCCCCATGCCGCCGAGAACGGCATGCGCGATGCCGCCGGCCAGCAGGCTGATCCGCTGCACGACCACGTAGGTGCCCATCACGCCGCAGCCGATGCTCGCGAGAAGCCCGCCCGCCAGGGCTCGCTGCAGGAACGCGTGTTCGGAGAGGGCGGCCAGGAACTCTGTCACGGGTGCTCCCCGTGATCGTGGTGGACCAGCCGCACCGAGTGGCCGTAGAGGGCCTCTATGGCGTCCCCGGTCAGGCCCTGGGTGTCGTGGCACATCAGGGTCTGATTCACACAGGCCACGCGCTGCACGCCGCCGGCTACGAACCCCACGTCGTGGGTCACCAGAATCACCGCCATGCGCTCACTCAGGCGTGCCAGCAGCTGCAGAATGTCCTCTTCGGCTCGCTGATCCAGGTTGGACGTGGGCTCGTCAAGAAGCAGGAGCCTGGGTTCTCCGGCGAGGGCCCTGGCGATCAGCACCCGCTGCAGCTCACCGCCGGACAGGTCGCTGATCGGCCGATTCTGCAGGGGCTCCAGCCGCGTTTCCGCGATGGCGCGGTCGGCGGCCTCCCGGTCCTTCTTCCGCCAGCGCAACCGTCCCGAGCCCAGGCGGCCCAGCTGGACCGCCTGCGCGACGGTGATCGGAAAGTCCCGCTCGAACCCGGCGAACTGGGGCACATAGCCGATTTCCTGGCGTGCGGCGCTGGGCGACCGTCCACAGACCCGCACGGTGCCCGAGTCCGGTTTGAGCAATCCGGCCGCCAGCTTGATCAGCGTGCTCTTGCCGCCACCGTTGGGGCCGATGAGTCCGAGCAACTCATTCTCGGCCACGACCAGGTCCACGTCGGTCAGAACCGGCTGGTGGTCGTAGGCAAACGAGACCCGCTCCAGAACCAGAGCCGGCATGTTCATTCGAAGGACTCCGCCAGGGTTTTGGCGACCCGCCGCAGGCTTGCCCCGTAGTCGGCCGCCAGCGGATCGGCCGCGACGAGCCGGGCGTCGAGCTCTGCGGCGACCGCCTCGGCCGTGCGCCGGCTGAACTGCCGCTGGACCAGCAGGACGCGAACATTCTCTTCCCTGGCCCGGTCGATCACTTCGGCCAGGCTTTTCGGACCCGGATCATGGCCGTCCTGTTCAATCGCAATCTGACGCAGGTCATACGCGTCCGCGAAATAGCCCCACGACGGATGCACCGCCATGAAGCTGCGTCCGGCATGGGGGGCGAGGGTGCGGGCCAGCTCCTGGTCCAGGTCAGCGAGCGCCGACACCACTGCCGCATGCCGGCGCCGGAATTCGTCGGCGTGCTCGGGAGCCAGCTCAGCCAGGGTTTGCAGCACCGGATCGGCCATGCGGGCGAACAGTGCCGGGTCCGTCCAGCGATGCGGATCGGCCGCGCCGTGGCCGGCATTCCCGCCGTCCGTTGGCCGGGACGGCAGACCCGCGGTCAGGTCTATCAGCATCAGGTCGGGGCGGTCCGCCTGAATCCTCGCGGCCCATGCGCTCTCGAACGGCACTCCGGCCAGCAGCCACGCCCGGGCATCGCCCAGCGCGATGAGATCCCTCGGCCCGGGCGCGTACGTGGCCGGGCTGTCGTTGGGACCCAGCAGGGTGACCACGGTCACGTCGGCGCCGCCTATCTCGCCCGCCAGCCACGCAACGGGAGCGATGCTTACGGCGACCGTCACGGGCGCGCCGGCCCGGGCTGCCGAGACAAAGAGCATCAGGAGCAGGGCTGCGGTCAGTCGCGCCATGAATCGCGCCATAACAGGGGTAAGCCGGGAAAGGGCCCGTGTTATATCACAGTGCCCGGCGGTTCCCGGCTACCGGATGCGGTAAGGAGGCCTTCGCCAGCCCGCACAAAACAACGGCGGACCGAGGCCCGCCGCTGCTCCGGGGTCCTTCCCGTCAGGCTCCTCGCCCGCCGGGGCTCCTGTCCCGGCACCGGCCGGTGCGCCTACCGACCGGAATCCTTTGATGCTGCCGTCCGTCTCGTTGCCAGGGGATCTCCGTCATACCCCAGCGCCTGCCAGTCCATGCGGCCGTCCGGGCTGTGGCAATCCAGGCACTGAAGGGCGTCCTCTGCGGGCGGAATCTCGTGGAACAGCCCCATGTAGCGCACGGTGTCCGTCCACTCGTAGTCCACCTGGTCCAGGCCGTAGAAGGACTTCGCGGCGTCGCGCACGGCCCGGTCCGGATCACCGTGGTGATACAGCTCCTCGGTGGCGACCGGCATGATCCAGTCCTTGCCCTTGAGTACCGGCAGAACGCCGCGGTGCAGCTTGAAGGCGTAGATTCGCGCCGCCGGGTCGGCACGATCGCCATCCGGGGTCACCATGGTCACGGCACCGTCGGTGTTGCGGCGCACTGGCTGACCGGGGATCTGGTTGTAGCTGGAACCGTTGTACCAGGCGTATACGGGCTCCACGTTTTGCTCGAGGGTGACGTCGTAGGTGTATTTGCCCTTTTCCTCGGACCAGGTAATGGTCGACCAGTCACGGCGCATGTCCGTGGGTTCGTCCTTGGCGAAAACGGGAATATGGCAGGTCGTGCAGTAAACCCGCTCGGTGTGATTATCGAGAGCGGGAACGTCGTGAGGCGTCTCGCCATGGCAGCTACCGCTGCAGGAGAGGTCGTGCCCGGGCGAGTCGGTTGCGGCCAGATCCACCCCGCGGCCCTTTACCCGGTGGGCGTCACCGGCATGACAGTCAACACACCACATATCCTTGCCGTTAGCTGCCATGTGCACGTCGAAGCTGCGATCCGGCTCCTTGAGGGTGTACTCAATGTCTCCGCGTTTGTAGTTCGGACCACCACCGGAAGCCGAATGACAGCGCAGACACATCGTCCGGGTAGGCACCGTAATCCGCCGGGCCACGGAATTCATACCTTCCTGGTTCTTCCACAGGATGGGCCGCCATTCCCACTCCCCGTCCTCGGTGGCGTAGAGGTCGCGCCGATAGCCATTGGCATGGCAGATCAGGCAGTCGATGTTCTCCAGTTGCACACGGCTTGGTGTTTCCGCCGGAAGCAGGCCCAGCCCCGCATGGCAGGTGGAGCAGCCCTTCGCGAGGACCTTGCCGTCGTCATTGGTGACCTTGCCAATCCACTGGGCCCCCCCGGGGTTTGTGCAGAAGTCATTGATCATGGTGAGCTTGCCGAGCTTCTGCCCGTCGGAGTTGACCATGGCTGGCGTCTCGCCGCGCCACTGATAGTGCTGGGAATGGAAGAACGCTTCCGCTTCCTCTTCGTGACACTTCAGGCAGGTCTCGGTGCCGGTGTACTCCTTTACCCAGCGTTTGTGCCGATTCTCCTGGCTGGCCCCGCTCGCGACCGCTGTCGCGAGAAGGGCTGCCAGTACCGGCGTGGCAACATACATCAGGCGCATGCCGGTATCTCCATCAGAATCGCGCGGAGAAGGAGAGCATCCACTTGGACGCATCGTCATAGGTCGGGAAGCCGAGGACGGGCGGCGGATTGTCGCTCAGGTCCTTGGGCGAGCCCAGCAGCCAGCCCGAGCCGGAGTAGTCGTAGCTGTAGTCGATATAGTCGAGCTTCAGAACGAACGCGTCGCGAATCCTGTGGGTGACGTAGAGTTCCCAGACGTCGCCGCGCACCGAAGTCTTCGGAGCGAGGAAGTCGTCTTCGGCCAGGGCAAAGTTGAACCAGTATTTGGAACCGTGATTGAACTCCGCACCAATCTTCGTCCGGCCGCCATCGAAGTTATAGCGTGCACCGAGGTAGTACATGTGGCCGTCTTCGTCATCCGGGGTCTCGAACGGATCACTGAACAGACCGCCAAAGGGCGTGGTGACGTTTTCCGGGTCGGATGAGCTGTAGTTGATACTGGCGAAGTAGTCGAACGGCCCGTCGTGCCGGATCACGATCAGGCTGGCCAGGTCTATGTCGCCGATGTTCGAGCTGGGTGTGTACCGCAGCACGCCGGGGCCGGGTACATCCTGTCCGGTCAGCGGATCGACCGGGAGAACGACCAGACCGTTGAATCCGTCGGTGACGTCCTGCGCGGTGGCATAGGTTCCCTGTATGAACATCCGGTCCGTATCCCAGATGTCCCAGTTCACACCGAGGAACCAGGCATCGTCCAGCCGGTCGGAGGGGCGCTGCAATTCAGAGCCGTTGCCCCACTCGGACTCGTAGCCGAGGCCATAGCACAGCCGGATCGTGGACTCGTCCATGAGGTGATAGCCCAGGGTGATGCCGTCGAACTGATAGTTGATCAGTGAGCCGAGCGGCGTCCCGCCCCGGGGTTCGTCTTCGCGGAAGTTCAGCGGCGCTCCGCCCGTGGAAGGCCGGCGGCCAATGGAGAGATAGGCCGGCAATCCGGCGATGTCGCTCCAGGTGAAGTAGGCGCGCTCGACGCGCAACACGTCGGAGTTCGGAACGCTGGAGGTCGTGCCGTCCCAGTTGATTGACGTGGGCTGCCCGTTGAAGACCTGAACTCCCGTGGAATCCCCCCACGTTTTGTACATGGAGAGGCGGCCGTCGAACTTGACGTCTTCGGCCACGTCGGCCTGTACGCGCAGGCGCAGGCGGTTCGTATAGACAATATCGTTGTCGTGGTTGTAACCGCGCACGAAATTGTTTTCAGCCAGCATCGGCATTAGCTGATCCATGAGTTCCGGCGGTATCTGGCCGACGGCGCCTTTGAGATCGTCAAAGGTTAGATTGTCCGTGAAGTACAGATAGTCGGCGTAGTTGTCACGGATGAAGTCGTTGACCTGGTCCAGGTCTGCCGGTGGCGCGCCGCTGGACTGGAAAAAGAACAGCGTGTTGACCAGGTCGCCCTGGATCCCGATGCCGTCGAAGTGATCCGGGATGTCGCCCTGGATGCTGTGCGCCTGGAAGCGGAAATCGCCGCTCATACGCACCTTGTCGAGAATGGCGTGTTTTTCGGCCACCATGACCCGGTCATCCAGGATCTCGACTTCTTCCTCGAGGTAGGCGGTGTCGTCCTTCAGTTCGCTCGTTTCCGCCGTGAGCGTCTCATTCTCTGACTGTATGTCGCGGACCTGCTCGAGCAGCGTGGCCATCTGTGCCTGCATCCACTCGATCTGGACCATCAGTTCGTCGACCGTCGGTTCACTTTCATCGGCGTGAAGCGCCGGTGAGCCGGCGAGTGACACAAGGAGAGCGGTGGCCGCTCCGGCTGTAATTCTGCTTAACATGACTCGTGCTCCCGTTATTTTTCTAGCCGCAGGTCATCGGGTTTTCGGAGTCGGAGGCATGCTCGACCGCGAAGTCCCTGATGGCCTGCAATTCCTCGGGACCGATGACCTCGATCACCGGCCGGTTGCCGTGGGAGGCGTCCAGGACGTCCTTGTGGGTGCGCTCGTACTTACGATCGAAGAAACGAGTCCACTGGTCCTGGATGAGATCCAGCGGGGTGTATTCCCCGTTGGGAGAGCCCGAGGCGTGACAGCCCTTGCAGTACTCCTTGTAAAGTTCCTGGCCGTCGAGTGCCGCGCTGGAGGGCGCGGGGACGGCGAGGCACAGGATCACAAAGCTCGCGAGGCACGCGAGCGCGATGGTTGTCGATGTTTTCATGGCGCTATTCTCCGAAGAGCCGCTCTGACGGCGGCGTAGGGAGGGGTGAGGAACGAGGGGGAAGATCGCCCGGCACGCCGGGATCCGCTGGGGAGTGCGGGGCGGCATTGGGGCTTGCGGGGTCACCGGGCGTCTTCCAGATGGGACAAGGCAATCGAAATGACAACAAGCTAATGTAGCGATTTCTGTATGAGACAATACTGAAATACAAAGGATCGGCATTGACTTGGGTCAAATGCTCTCCGGCCAGAAATGAGCCAGATCAAGTTCCCGGCCCGGCGACGCTGGGCTAGACTCCCGGACCCGCAGCCTGTATCGGGTTTGTTCATGGCCAGCCCAGCCCCGCGACAGTCCAACACGTTCCGCCGCCTCGAAGGCCAGCTGCGGGCCAGCGTGGGCCGGGCAATCGAGGATTTCGGCATGATCCGGGAAGGCGACCGGGTGATGGTCTGCCTGTCGGGCGGCAAGGACAGCTATGCGATGCTGGACTTGCTCATGGCCTTGCAGCGCCGCGCACCGGTGAGCTTCGAGCTGCTGGCGGTGAATCTCGACCAGAAGCAGCCCGGTTTCCCTGAGCACGTCCTGCCGGAGTACCTGGAGAACCTGGGCGTCGCCTACCGGATCCTCCAGCAGGACACGTTCAGCGTGGTGCAGCGGGTCATCCCGGAGGGCAAGACCACCTGCGGGCTCTGTTCACGCCTGCGCCGCGGTGCCCTCTACCGGTTCGCCGCGGAGAACGGGTACAACCGGATCGCCCTGGGGCACCACCTCGACGACATCATCGAGACTCTGTTCCTGAACCTGTTCTACGGTGGCCGGCTGAAGGCCATGCCGCCAAAGCTGGTCAGCGACGACGGCCGCAACGTCGTGATCCGGCCCCTGGCCTACTGCCGCGAGCGGGATCTGTCCCGGTACGCCAATGCCCGGGGTTTCCCGATCATTCCCTGCAATCTGTGCGGCTCACAGGAGCAGCTGAAGCGAAAGGAAGTCAAGGCCATGATCGCCGGGTGGGAACGCACCGATCCCCGCCGGGTGGAATCCGTCATCGCGGCCCTGAAGCATGTAACGCCGTCCCACCTGATGGACATCAGCGCCCACGACTTTGACGCCGGTGATCCTGCCGAGGGTCAGCCCCGGGATCCGGGACGGGCGGTGGACTCGTCCGACCCGGACGCCTAGGTGGCGTCACCCTCATCGGGAACCCGCGGCAAATCGAGATCCGGATCCGGGGCAGGCGGGGCTGCCTCGGGCTCCGTCTTTCGCCGGGCGCCGGAGATCGAGGCGGTGATGGCTGAATCGACGCTGCGCACGTGGAGATCCCGCTGCGGGAAGGGAATCTCGATGCCGGCTTCGGCGAGGGCGTCATTGATGGCGACATTCAGCCGGCTGACCGTTCCCAGGCCCACGTCGAAGGGGCACCAGCAGCGCAGCTGGAAGTTGAGAGAACTGTCCCCGAACTGCTGGAAGAGCGCGTAGGGTTCGGGAAAGGACAGCACCTCAGGATCCTCGCGGGCCACATCGACCAGCAGGTTGAGAACCGTCCGGGGGTCGGTGCCGTAGGCAACGCCCACCGGGACAATCAGGCGCTTGTAGCTGTCGGAGAGGGTCCAGTTGATCACTTCCTTGGAAATCAGGTCCGCATTGGGAACGATCACCTCGGCACCGTCATAGGTGCGCACGGTGCTGGACCGGATCCCGATGCGGGTGACCCGGCCCATCAGGGTGCCCAGCTCCACCGTATCGCCGGCCTCGATCGGACGCTCGAATATCAGGATCAGCCCGGAGACGAAATTGTTGACGATGTTCTGGAGGCCGAAGCCGATGCCCAGGCTCAGCGCACCGGCGAACAGGGCCAGCCGGCTCAGATCCAGGCCGCTGGCGCTGATGGCGGCAATCACCGCGAGGGCTATCAGACCGTAGGTCGTGAGCTTGGTAATGGCCTGGGGAACGCCACGGGCCATCTTCACCCGCGGAAAGACGTCTTCCTGGAGCACGAACCGGGTCGTGGCCGCGAGTTTGAAACCCAGCCAGACAATCAGCGGGAACAACAGAATGCCGGCAAGGGAGAAGTTCAGCGAGCCGACGGAGATCGTCGTTGTGAACAGTTCTCTGATCGCGTCCCAGATCGGCGCCTCGATATCGAACAGCGACAAGCTCACCAGCACCCAGGCAATCAGCGAAAGGACATGTATTGCCCGGCTGATCTTGTCCCGTATCCGGTCGCCGTGGTGGCGGACGATCAGGAGCTTCTTCAGGGCCGGCGTGCGAAGCGCCGCCCCGGCCATGCCTGAGAGAACCAGCGATGCAATGTTGAGGACCACGGCGATGGCGATGCTGGCCAGCACGCCGTTGATCAGGAGTCTGGCGAGCGTGACATGCCCCAGCACGTTGGCGATGACCGAGATCACACTCACAATCGCGTACAGTTTCAGCACCCAGTTGAACTGGACCCGATGGTGACTCGGCACCGCCTGCAGATCCCGGTACAGCAGGAGCATCATCGGCGCGGAGGCCGCCGCCACTGCCAGGAGCAGAAGGCGTTCCGCGAGCCCGTAGGGCAGGAAGATCTGACCGGCCCGGTGAAGAACGAACAAGCCGATGACGGCGAGCAGGGCGCGCATCGCCATCGCCTCGCCGCTGGCGCCCATGCGCGGGGTCAGGAAAAGCGCTGCGGGGATAATCAGGAGCAGATTGAGCTGGTGTACCACTCGCGGCGCATCCGGGTATAGCCAGGGCGTGCCGATCAGGGTCAGGACGATGGCAACGGCCGCGGGATGATTGACGACGGTCTGGTAGGCCCGGAACGCTCGGTCGTCTTCCGGAAGCGGCTCGGTATTGCGCGCCACCCAGGTCATCGTCAGCCAGATCAGGACGAATAACAGCGCCTGGTAGATGGCATGAGAACGGTAACGTTCCCAGAACTGGCTCAGAGACTGGGCCTGGCGCTCGAGCTGGGCGGCCACCGGTTCATAGAGCGCCGGCTCCTCGCTGGCTCCCATCAGCTGCCACAAAGCCGGCTGATCCTTGGCCAGCAAGCTGCCCCGAAGGCTTTCGATCTGCAGATTAACGACGTTGATCTGCTGGTCGAGGCCATCGCTCAGGGACTCGATCCGGTCCTCGACCACGAGCAGGGCGTCGAGCCGCTCCCGATAGGTCTTGCTGACTGCGTCGATTGTCTTGCGCAGCCGTTGCAGTCGCTCTTTAAGGGCCTCCGGGAGCTCCTGCCCGCGCAGGGACTCGGCGGTGAGGGTCCAGCGTTTCTCCAGGCCCTCCAGCGTGCCGAGGCCGGTTGCAATCTCGTTTGCGCGGGTGGAAATCTTGGCCTCGGCGCCTGCCAGCCGCCCGCTGACGCTCTGCATCCGACTGCGCAGGCTCTGCACCGCGTCCAGGGACATCTGATTCAGCCCGGCGAATTCGGGGCTGTTTGCCAGCGCGGTGACTTCCTGCTCGAGCGCTTCGGCCGACTCACGCCAGGTCGTGAGCTGATCCGCCGTCTTGAGGGGTTCGGCGAGGGCTGTCAGAGCCCGCCCGTCGGCATCCATTTCCCTCGGCAGATCCGCAAGGCTGACCGCCACGGGTTCGGCAGGCGCCGTGCTGTCCTGGGTTTCCGGCTGTGGCGTCTCGGGGCTCTGGCTCCAGGTCGCCGAGCACGGCACTGACAGGAGCAACAGGACAAGAGTCAGCCGGCGCAGGGCCCAGGTCCGTGTTTCGCCTCCGCCGGGCAGGGATTCAGGATGCAAGAAGTCAGTCCTCGCTCACGTGCTGTGTAAACAGCAGTAGATCAGGATCATACCCCCGGTCACTGACCAGGCGCAGGACATCCTCGAGCGTCTGTTCCGGCAACGTCGGGGTCCGGCTCAGGATCCACAGGTAATCCCTGCCCGGTTCCCCGACCACCGCCCAGCCATATTCCCGATCCAGGCCGATGACCCAGTAGTCCGCCCAGAACGGCCAGAAAAAGGTGACCTCGAGCTTCGCCCCGGTCGCCTCGTCGACCACCCTGGCCTTGCCCTCCGCCTCGCGCAGCGGGCCGTCCGGGCGGTCGACGTGGCAGCGGTTGTCGACACGAATGAGGCCGTCATCGCGCCGGGAATAGGTGGCCGTGGTGGCGGTGCAGCCCTTCTGGAACGGCGCGTCGTAGCGCGCGATCTCGTACCAGGTGCCGAGATAACGCTCCAGATCCACCTCCGGCACGGTCGCCAGCGGCGGTCCGCTGGCGGAGCAGCCGGAGAGGATCAGCAGGATACCGAGGGACAGCATGGCCCCGCGTCCAGTGATACGCCAACCGCGAGATGCCATGTCCACATCGGGTACCCTGTTTGTCGCGCCACTCTGGCGCCCGGATGCCGAATCAGGATAGACCACCCTTGGACGATATCCGACGAAGCGGCCGAATCCTCGTCGCGGCCTGCCTGTTGGTCGCGGTCGTGTTGCTGATCATGTTCTGGCCTGACGATCCGCTGGATCGACTGGCGGAACTGGTGGCGTATGCGCGTTCCAGGCCGGGCATCGCGGTGGCCGGGCTTGCGGCCCTGCAGATCGTCTCCAGTGTCTTTCTCGCGCCGGTCTGGCCGGGCCTTGCCGCCGCCGGCTACCTGTTCGGTCCGCTGCTCGGGGGAGCCGTCGGCCTGCTGACCACCGCCGCCGGTGCCGGTACCGCCTTTCTGGTCGGACGGTACCTGGCCCGCGAGAATATCCAGACCCACGTTGCCGAACGCCCGAAACTTGCCGCGCTCAACCGGGCCGTGGCGGAGCACGGGTTTCGGGTCGCGTTCCTCGCCCGGGCTTCCCTGGTGGTTCCGGCCAATCTGTTGAACTACGCGCTGGCCGTGTCGACGATCTCCGGCCGTACATTCATCCTGGCGACCGCCCTCGGACTGATTCCGGTAGCGGCGATTTATGCCTTTCTCGGTGCATCCCTGGCCAGGGCCGGGAAAGCGTTCCGGGCCGAGGGCATAGAGATCCCGCCGGCCGCCTGGGCCGGACTGGTCTGCGCGCTTGTGCTGCTCGCGGGCTGCTGGTGGGTCTTGCGGCGCCGCCGGCATCGCCGTACTCCCGGCCGGCACGGGGACGCCTGACGGCCTGGGTGGCCCGCTGTCGCAAGGGCCAGGCCGGATGCACGAATGACCGAAACCGACAAGCCCCCGCCGGCGCGGGTTGGAAACCGCGGTGGGCTGTCTCAAGGCTGTAACACGCTCACCGTAATATGAAGATCCCCCGGCGGAATCCCCGAACAGCCGTCGCGGGCGGATCAATATGATCCGACAATTTGCGGGTGACTCCTCCTGCGCAATCGAGCACTCGTGCCGCTGTTTATGCCCGGCCCCGGCCGGGCATTTTTTTGCCGCGGGCCTCAGCCATACGCAGGCAGTCTCGCCACCCCCGTAATCAGCCAGATGCAGGCGCCGAGCATGGCGACGTTGAGCAGGACGGACAGGCCATGCAGCTGGCGGAAGCGCGCCGCCTGCGCGGCCCCGGCGTCCCTGGCGGCATTGATCATCGGAACCAGCAATAGTGACCCCGCGGCGGCCAGCAGCCAGCTTATGGAGGGCCAGAGAGCGGCCCGATGCCCCGCCAGGGCGAGACCTGCGGCGACGAGCGCCAGCGCGAGCAGCACCCGGTAATATCGAGGGAACAGCGCCCGCAGAAAGCGGCTCGCACCGGCGCCATCGATGGTCTTGAATACGAGCGGGGCCACGAGAAAGGACAGGCACACGATGACCCCGGCACCAAGGGCGGCGGTCACTACAAGGGCGAGACCAAAGGAATCTGGCACGTTCAGGCTCCCGAAAGCGTGTCACTCAGATATTCGAAGCCACACCGCCGGGAGGATTCCATGGAACGCGAATGGGCGCCCGACAGCGGGTCTCTGCATCGATTCGGCGACGAGATTTCGGCCGTCGTGACCGGTGCCAATCGCGGGCTGGGGCTGGCGTTTTGCCGCCAGCTCCTAAGGGTTCCACGGGTAAGCCGAATCCATGCGGCCTGCCGGAATCCGGAAGCGGCGAAGGACCTCGCGGCGTTGTCGGCTTCCGAATTGTCTCGGCTGCGCATCCTGCCCATGGATGTGACGAAAGAACCCAGCATTGCACAGATGGCGGCTCGGGTCGGGGAGGAAGGCCGGCCGGTCAACCTCGTGATCAACGTTGCCGGCCTGCTGCATCGCTATTCCGCCGATGGCGACGGCCCCGGGCCGGAGCGTCGGCTGGCCGATATCGATCCGCAATGGCTGGAGGAGTCCTTCCGGGTAAATGCTTCCGGTCCCCTGCTCGTGGCGAAACACCTTCAGCCGCTGCTTCCGAGACGCGCGCACGCGGTGTTTGCGTCGATTTCTGCCCGGGTAGGCAGCATCGGCGATAATCGTCTTGGTGGCTGGTATGCCTACCGCGGGTCCAAGGCGGCGCAGAACATGTTTACGCGCAGCCTAGGGATCGAACTGCGGCGCCGCGCGGCCGGTATCGTCTGTGTCGGTCTGCATCCGGGAACCACGGACACCGGTCTGTCGCGGCCGTTCCAGAAGGGTGTCCCGCCCGGCAAGCTGTTCACGCCGGACCGGGCCGCCGGGTATCTGCTGACGGTGATCGATGGTCTGGATTCGGACGACAATGGATCGTTCTTCGCCTGGGATGGAGCGGAGATTCCCTGGTAGCCTTTGCCCACCGGATCACCGGCAATCGAGCGGGCGCGGAGAATGCACGTGGGGCTTTTGAGACAACTCGCGGAAACCCGAATTCGGCAGGCGATCGAAGCCGGCGAACTCGACAACCTTCCCGGCTGCGGCCAGCCACTGCGTCTGGATGATGATCGCCTGGTTCCCGAGGCGCTCCGCGTGGCTTACCGGTTGCTGAAGAACGCCGGCTGCGTTCCACCGGAAATCCAGTTGCGCAAGGACGTGGCCGACGCCCGGAGATTGCTGGCGCTTGCCGTAGGGTCGGGCGAACGGCGTCGGGCCGCCGAACGGCTGGCGGCGCTCAGCATCCGGCTGGAGCATGCGCGTGGTACCGGGCTGGCCGCCGGGTGCTACCGGAATCGACTGCTGGATCGTCTGGATCAGGAGGAATCAGGCGTCGCTTCCTGCGGCGATTCTTCCAGGGACACGCCGAGTTCTTCGGCGACATAGCGCAGGGCATCCAGCCTCGTGGCGTGCCGGTCGCACTCCCGGATCAGGTCGAGAACGCCCAGTCGGGCGAAGACTCTCGCCACCTGCATGCTGACGCCCACCAGCTCAACCGTGTGATTGCGCCGGCGGGCGGTTTCGATAATGTTGCCCAGCGCAAGCGACGCACTGGAATCCACGTAGGGCACGCCCGACAGGTCAAGAATCAGCGCGTCGTATTCCTGGTAGCGGCCCAGCCGGCCATGCAGGCCGTTTGCAGCGACGAAACTGATCGGCCCGGATAGCTGCACCAGCAGCACCCGGCCCGCGAGACGTTCCATGATCAGACCTTCCTCGTCGCCCAGGGAATGCTCTCCGGCCGGGTTGTCCAGGGTGCGCACGGCGGCAAGCTGCAGGTCCGCCATGCGCTTTGCGAACAGAAGGCTGGCGAGAACCACGCCAACACCCACGGCCACGAGCAGGTTGGCGAACAACGTGAGGAGCAGCACCGCAAACATCAGGAACAAGCCGGTTGGCGGGGCGGTGCGTATGCGGCGCAGATAGCGCCAGTCAATGGTGTTTACCGCAACCGCGATCAGGATGCCCGACAAGCCCGCGACGGGCAGCAGCGGGAGCGCCAGGGACAGCGGCGGCAGCAGCAGCAGCAGCGTGCCCGAATGAACGATCCCGGAAAACGGCGTTCGCCCGCCGTTGCCGATGTTGCTCATGGTCCGCTGGGCGGCGCCGGCGCCGGGAATGGCGCCAAGAAACCCGGCCGCGAGATTGCCCACGCCCTGGCCGACCAGCTCCTTGTCCGAGTTGTGCAGCGTGTTGGTGGCGGTATCCGCGGCGATCGATGCCAGCAGGCTGTCGATTCCGCCGAGCATGGCGATAATCAGGGCGGACAGAAGCATGTCGTAGATACGCTCCGAACCGGCCACCGGCAAATAGAGCTCCGGGAGCATGCGGGTGGTCTCCGGCAGCCTGGCTACGTCGGGGAAGACAAACGAGGCCAGCAGGATGGCCACGATCAACGCCGCGAGCGGTGAAGGAACCACCCTGGCGAGCCCTGCCGGCAGCAGGAGCGCAACGGCAAACGCGGCCACGCCGATGATCAGCGCTTCGACCTGCACATCCTGGATGTGGACGGCGACCGCGCCGATGGCCGAGAGCGGATCATGGGGGTTTCCGTGGCCCAGCAGCGGATCGAGCTGCATCAGAATAATGACCAGACCGATTCCCGTCATCCAACCGGAGATGACGGGGTAGGGCATCAGGTTCACGTAGCGGCCGAGGTGGAGCACGCCGAATAGAATCTGAAACATCCCGGCGAGCATCACCACCATGAAGGCCTCGGGGAGGCTGAAGCCATACGAGAAGATGACTGCGGCCATGACCAGGGCCGTGGGCCCGGTCGGGCCGGAAATCTGCGCGGGCGTTCCGCCGAAGAGGGCCGCGAAAAAGCCCACGGCGATGGCGCTGTAGTAGCCCGCCATGGGACCCGCCCCGGAAATCACACCAAAGGCCAGGGCGATAGGCAGGCTGATAAAGGCCGTGCGGACGCCACCCGAGATATCTCCGGCGAAGTGACTTGTGCCGATAGGGTTCAGCATGGCCGGCTGATTCTAGGGTATCCGGGCCGAACTCTCCGCCGCACGGCCCCCCGAGGTCGGGCTCCATTCGATGATTGACTCTCCGGTGCCCCGCCCGCGTCGGCATCCGGCGAGTACGTCGCCGCCCCGAAGCAGGTACCAGGCTTCCAGGCCAATGGAACCCAACAGCGTTGCGCCGTGGGTATCGAAGCATCCGGCGCTTGTCCCGGACGCCAGCAGGCGCCGGCCCTCGTGGTCGGCCAGCCACGCGAACATGGCGCGGTGTTCCTCGCGGCGGTCTGCTTGCCGGGCGGCAAGGGCCAGCGGACGTGACGCGGTCAGAAGAAAACGCGGATCCGGATCGAGCAGACCAAGCGCCTGGCCAGCCGGCGCCGTGAGTTCCGCCAGGGCCATGACGTCGCGACCGGAGCGCGTGTCATCCAGCGTCGGCCGGCCAAGGGTGGAGAGGAGCACGCCGGTGCCGCAGATGACAAGGACCATGGCGGCCAGCGGGTGGCGCGGGCCCAGAAGGATGCCGATGCCCAGGGCGGGCAGGACCGCCCACTGGACAAAGGGCCAGGGAAAGGCCTCGCCGCTGGTTTGTGCCGCCTGCACGAACGCTGGCGGCCACAGGGCGAAGGCGAGCACGCTCAGGGGCACGGCAAACGTCAGGGCCAGCGCCGCCTGCCGCACTGATCTGCACCGGCTCAGCATGGGCAGCCAGGGACTCGCCAGCAGGACTGCCGCCGGCAGCAGCGGCAGGAAATCCCGTGAGCGGCCGTCCGTTCCGAAAGCGAGTACCAGACCGGCCAGAATCAGCCAGCCGCCCAGGAGCAGAATCCGGACGTCTCCGTCCGTGAGCGCTTCGCGCCAGCGAGGCCACAGCCAGATTGCCAGTGCGGTCAGTGGCAGCCACCAGAAGAGCAGAAATCCCGGACCCTCGGGCCAGCCGCTGGTCCCGCGAATGCGTGCCACCAGTCCTTCGGGGGCCTGGTCGCCGGTGATGCCCGTGGTCAGCGCAAGCAACAGCGGCACCGCGGCAATGACCAGGAACATGGCGGCCGCGGCCGCCCACGGAGTCGGCTCCGGTCGGCAAGCTGGCCAGCCTCGCATCCTGCCAGCGGCCCAAGGCACGAGCGTGAGCAAACCCAGATATCCCATCGGGTGCGCGAGCATGCCGATGCCGGCGGCCGCGGACCCCGCCAGGAACCAGCCCCGGGCAGGGCCGAAGAGCAGGTGGCGCAGGAGGCCGTACAGCGTCAGCGTCGTGAACAAACACAACAGCATGTCGGGCGCGCCGTTTCGAGCGGCAGCACCGAACTGCAGGGTGATCAGCAGCAGCAAGCCGGCGGCGAGGGCGGCTTCCCGGCCGCTCAGCCGGCGGGCGAAGTCCCATACCAAAGCCATCGTTGCCAGTGCCGCGGCGAAGGTCGGGACGAGGAATCCGGCGCGCACGGATCCGAACATCTGCTGGGCGAATGCCGAAAGCCACACCGGCAGTATCGGCTGATCGGTCGGCTGGCCGCCCAACTGCGGAATGCGCCACTGCCCGATCCCGAGCATCTCGGAGCCGGCCAGCGCGACGCCGGATTCCGCCGGCCACCAGGGGGACCTGGAACCCAGGCCAAGACCCAGCGCGAGCCCGGTCAGCAGCAGCAAGGCAACGAGATCTCGCCAGGCGCCCGTCCCGTCCGGGGCAGGCCGGCCATGACATGAGTCGGACACTGCTAGGCGAAGACCACGTACACGCGGCGGTTCTGGCGGCCCTTTTTCTGAATCCGCGTGACCTGGATGGGGCCAATCTCTCCGGTACTGCGGACATGCGTGCCGCCGCAGGGCTGAAGGTCGACCCCGGGGATCTCCAGCAAGCGAACGTCTCCGGCGCCTCGCGGCGGGCTGACCGACAAGGTTCTGACCAGTTCCGGGCGGGCATCGAGTTCTGCCTCGTCCACCCAGTAGGCGCGCACGGGGCGGTCGGCGCTGATCAGTTGGTTCACGGCCGCGGTAATGGCGTCCTTGTCGGCGCCGGCCGGCATGTCCAGGTCCAGCCGGCTCCGCTCGGCGGAAATATTTCCGCCGGTCACCGGGTGCGGAAGAACCGCCCCGATAAGGTGCAGGCAGGTGTGCATGCGCATGTGAGCGTAGCGGCGCTCCCAGTCGATTTCGGCGCGCACGGTCTCGCCGGCCGCTGGACACGGCACGCCTGGCTCGACCATGTGGACGATGCCGCCGGCATCGTCGTGGACCGTGTTCACGATCCGAACCGCCGAGTCCGTGCCCCATCGGATCCAGCCGGTGTCGCCAGGCTGACCGCCGCCGAGGGGGTAGAACACCGTTTGGTCCAGGACCAGACCGTCCGCGCCGGAGTCCTGAACCGTCGCCTCGCAGGCCCGGCGGTAGGCATCGTCGCGGAACAGTTCCCGTGTCACCGCGATGAACTCCCCGGGGATTCCACCGCGCCGTCGTTGACTGTCAGCCGCGGCGTGTCCTCCGCATACTCAAACGATTGCTCGGCGAGGAGGCGATCGTCGCCGTCGCGAAGCTCTATCCGCCACATACCGAGCTGTCCGGGCTCCAGGTCCTTCGCCGAGAACACTCGCCAGCGGTAATTGCTTCCCACCGAGAATCGACGTTCCGCCATAAGCGCGCCGTCCAGCAGCCAGCGGTGAACAATTTCACTGCCGCCGGCGTTGCGGACGTCCGTATAGAAATAGACACGCTGAATGTCCGGGAAGGCGGAGAGCACATCGCTGACCGGGCCGACGGGTTCCCGGTCAACGACATCCAGGGCAAGCAGGGCCCGGCGGGCTTCGGGTGGCTCCAGGGGCGGGGCCTCTTCTGCCCTGTTGCCCGGTTCGCGGGTCGCTTCGGGCTGCCGGATCTCCCGGGATACGGCTTCAGAAACCCCGGCGGCGGACCGGCCGTCCGGGGACTGTTCCGGTTCCGGTTCACGCACGGACGAGGGGGCCGTTTCGCCGCCCGGGCGTGCCGTGGCGGAAGCCCCCGCCCGATTCTCCGGCGTCTGGGCGCCGTCCGTGGATGAGCCCGTGCTGATGATCCGGTAGGCGGCCAAGGAAATCAGCGCAATGCCGACCGCGACCCCGGCAGCAATGCCGGCACGACGGGTCAGCCGGCGGGCGGCGCGCGGTGGCGGCGGCCCGGACTCGGAGCCCGGATCCTTGTCGGCCTCCCGGAGTGCCTGCGCCAGCGTCATCTCCGGGAAGGCGCCGAGAGTCTGCCGGCGCACGATGCCGTCGAATCGATAGACCAGGACCCAAATCTTCACGCCATTCGGGAACACCGCGAAAAACAGGTCGTCGGCCACCTGAATCTCGTAGCGGCGCTCCCGCGGAGGGAGGTCCCGAAAATCGTCGTCGGTGAAGCTGTTCATCCTTGGTCCGGCGCTGTATTGCGGGGCTCCAAACTGGGGGGCAGGCCACCTGACGGCATCCATCCCGTGGGCCGTGGCTACTCATACTCGAAAAAGTCGCCGCGCATGTCCAGTGCACGGTCGGCGCTCAGGTGGTGCGGACGAACTCCGCCACAACCGCTCCGAGTTCCTCGCCCACGTCTTCCTGCAGGAAATGCCCGGCTTTTTTCAGCGTCGTATGAGCCTGACCGCGGGCGCCCGGCACGTGGGCCTGTAGGACACGATCGGCGCCGCGAAAAATCGGATCCCGGTCCCCGAAGGCGGTCAGAAAGGGTTTCTCCCATCGGCCCAGCGCCTCCCAGGCCCGCCGGTTGTCCGGAACCGCCGGATTGTCCGGCTCGGCGGGAACGAGACGCGGAAATGCCCGGGCGCCGGCCTTGTAGCGTTCCGAGGGGAACGGGGCTTCGTAGGCGGCCCTGGCCGATGATGACAGGTCTCTGGCGCAGCCGGATGCGACTATCCTGCCCGCGGGAAAGACCGGCGTGTAGCGGGCAAACGCCCGCCAGATCCGAAACGCCCGGGGAGCGGGGCGGTCCGCGAGCGGCAGAAATCCGTTGGCGACCACCACCCGGTCGAAGCGATCGGGGATTTCGGCGACCAGGCGCAGCCCGATCAGGGATCCCCAGTCCTGGCAGACGAGGGTGAGGCCGCCGAGGTCCAGGGCCTCGATCCAGCCCCTGACCCACGCGACGTGGCGCGCATACGAATAGTCACCGACCGCCGGCAGCTTGTCGGAGCGGCCGAATCCGATCAGGTCCGGGGCCAGGGCGCGGCAGCCGGCCCGGGTCAGGACCGGAATCATCTTGCGATAGAGATAGGACCAGGTGGGCTCGCCATGAAGCATCAGGACCGGGACTCCGCCGCCGGGGCCGTCCTCCACATGGGCCATGCGCAGACCGTCCACGTCGGTGTACCGGGGCGACCAGGGGAAATCGTCGAGGCCGGCGAAGCGCGCCTCGGGTGTGCGCAGGGCGCTCATGACGGGTCGCTCCCGGGGAGTTTGTGGTCGGCATACGCCTCCCGCAGTGCGAGCTTGTTCAGTTTGCCGGTAGCGGTATGCGGCAGTTCGTCCACGACAAGGACATCGTCCGGAATCCACCAGTCGGCCACCTTGCCCCGGAACCAGCGGCGCAGCCCTTCGCCGTCCACCGTCTTGCCGGGCTTCGGGACGATGAGCAACAGCGGTCTTTCCGTCCAGCGCTCGTGGGCCACTCCGATCACGGCGGCTTCCGCCACGTCGGCATGGGCCACGGCGGTATTCTCCAGTTCGATGGAGCTGATCCACTCACCACCGGACTTGATGACGTCCTTGGTCCGGTCGGTGATCTGGATATACCCGTCGGGATCGATATTGGCCACGTCTCCCGTGTCGAACCACCCCTCGGTGTCGTGACTCGTGCCCGCATCCAAACGGAAGTAGCCGCTGCAGACCCAGGGGCCGCGCACCTTCAGCGTGCCGAAGGCTTTTCCGTCCCACGGCAGCTCGGCGCCGTCGTCGCCTACGATCTTCAGCTCGACGCCGAAAATGCCGCGTCCCTGCCGGGCCCGAATGTCGTCCTGGTCGGGTTCCGGCAGGGCGTCCATGCCCTGCTTGAGGGAATTGAACGTGCCCAGCGGGCTTGTCTCGGTCATGCCCCAGGCATGGTGGGTGGCCACCCCGTGGCGATCGCGAAAAGCCTGCATGATCGCCGGCGGGCACGCGGCTCCGCCGACGATGGTCCGCTGCAGGCTCGTGAGCGTCTTGCCGGCGGCTTCGAGATACTGCAGCAAGGCCATCCAGATCGTGGGGACGCCCAGCGAAAGCGTCACCTTCTCGGATTCCATCAGACGGTGCAGGAATTCGCCGTCGGCCAGCTTCGGGCCCGGCATCACCAGCTTGGCACCCACCATCGGAGCCGCATAGGGCACACCCCATGCATTGGCGTGAAACATCGGCACGACCGGCAGCACGGTGTCTCGCTGGGTCAGCCCCATGACATCGGCCATGCAGGCGGCCATTGCGTGCAGGACCGTGGATCGATGGCTGTAGACAACGCCCTTGGGATCCCCGGTGGTTCCCGAGGTGTAGCAAATCGAGCAGGCCGTGTCCTCATGGAGGTCCGGCCAGTCGTAGTCGGCCGCGCGGCCCTCGATGAACGCTTCGTAACTGACCGCGCCTGGCAGCGGGGTATCGGGCATGTTCGCGGTGTCGGTAAGAACAATCCAGTGGCGCACGCTCGGCAGCCTGGGAGCCAGCGCCTCGGCCAGGGGCAGTATGGCCGGGTCCACGAACAGGCAGCGGTCCTCGGCATGGTTGACGATCCAGGCGATCTGTTCGGGGAATAGCCGCGGGTTGAGGGTGTGGAGGACCATCCCTGCACAGGAACTGGCGTAGTAGATCTCCAGGTGGCGGTGGTCGTTCCAGGCCAGCGTTGCCACGCGCTCGCCGGCGGATACGCCGGCGTCGGCGAGGGCGTGGGCCAGCATCGACGCCCGCCGGAAAACGTCGCGGTAGGTCGTTCGGAACAGAGGGGCATCCGCCACGACCGACACGATCTCCCGATCGCCGTGGTGGCGCAGGGCGTGACGCATGATGGCGGTGATGGTCAGCTGCGTGGGCATCATCTGGCCGAGCATGGCGGATTCTCCGTCGGGTCAGGGTTTGTCGGTCCGGCGCGTTTCTCCCGTGTGCTTGCAGGCCACCGGAACGCGCCCGTACGAGTGTGTGCCGGTGCCCGCCGGGCTGTCCAGTCCGCTGCCCTCGAGCCGGGTTAAGGGCAACGATTTCGGATTCGGTTCCGGGCGAACGGACTATGCTTTGAGCAGAGAGGTGAATTCGATGCGGCGTTTGGTTCTGACTCTCGCGCCGTTCGTTCTGACTGCGGTGTGCCCGGCGATCGCGGACGACACTGGCGCTGATCTGTATGCCACCCACTGTGCGGCCTGTCACGGCGCCGACGGCACGGGGGAACCGGCCACCGAGCGTGTTCTCGGGGTCGGCGTTGGCGATCTGTCCACGCTGGCCGAAAGCAACGGCGGAGAATACCCCGCCGGATTTGTTGCCCGGGTGGTCGACGGCCGTGGCGCGCCGGGACCCCACGCGATTCCCGGCAAGCGCATGCCCGCGTGGGGCCGGCTGCTTCAGGAGGGCGATACCGCCGAGGTGCGCGAGGAAGCGGCATCCCGCCGGATTCAGGCAATCACTGACTACGTCCGGTCCCTGCAGGTCGAAACGCCGCGCTAGGTCGCCGGCGGTCCCTTAATTCCCCGGCTTGATGAACTTCAGCGTGAACCGGTCGGACTCGCCGATCGCCAGGTATTTCTTCCGGTCCTCCTCGCCCAGCGTCAGCGTCGGCGGCAGTGTCCAGACCCCCGACGGATGATCCGCGGTGTCCTTCGGGTTCGCGTTGATTTCCGAGCTTGCGACGAATTCGAAGCCGGCCGCCTGGATGAGGCGGATCGCCCTGGCCTGGTCCACGTAGCCGTTTCGGGCCTCCGGGTCGATCTCCCGGCCTTCGGGGGACCGGTGATCGGTGACGCCGAGAATACCGCCGGGCTTCAACGCCTCGAAACAGGCCGCCAGCACGTCTTCGGTCTGTCCCCAGCGCATCCAGTTGTGCAGGTTGCGGAAGGTCAGGATCATGTCCTGGGAGCCCGGTGGCGCCAGGCCGGTCTGGGCGGGTGCCCAGAGGCTCGTGACCGCGACCGCTTCGTATACGGCGGGATTCGCGTCGAGCTTGGCCGCGAATTCTTCGTTCGCTTTCAGCATGAAGTCCCGGTACTGATCCGTCTGGTCGCCGAATACCGCGACCGTCAGCTGACCCTCATCAACCAGGTAAGGGGCCAGGATCTCCGTATACCATCCGCTTTTACCCGGCCAGATTTCCACCACGTTCATTGTTGGCCGGATGCCGAAAAAGCGGAGTGTTTCGGCGGGGTGACGCCAGGCATCGCGGGCCCGATGTTCGGTGGATCGATGCGGCGCGTTGACCGCCTGGTCAAGGGCGTCGGCAGCGGCCGCCGGAGCGGACACGGCCAGAGCGAGCGTCAGGGCGGCGGCGCGCAGGAAGCGTTGGTCAGACGTCATTGGGGGTCCTCGACGGTTTGTTTGCTGATCATTCCACCCTGTCCGGGCCGAAGGTTTCACCGAAAAAATTGCCCTTTCGCCAGCGGGGGCGCTCCGGTGCATCCGCGATTTCACGAATCAACGAGTAGTTGGTGGCGACAAACCGGCGCATCGAGTCGGCGTGAAATGTCCGGGTCAGGTCGTCGGAGGGCTTGTGGTAATGGGTAGTGAGAAACTCGCGGACCTGGGCCTCGCCATCGATTGTCGGGTCGCTGGAGCCCGTGCCGACGTCCATATAGATGGCCGGTACCCCCTGCTTCACGAAGGAAAACTGGTCGCTGCGGATGAAGATGACTTCTTCGGGCATCGGGTCGGGAGCCATCCGGAAGCCGGCCGCCTCGGCGGCTTTAGCCGCGACGGGTCCAAGCGTCGTGTGTTCCGCGCCGAACGCCACGATTTCCGCCACCGGGAAGGTCATGATTGCCATGTCCATGTTCGCGTTGGCGACGATGCGGTCGACCGGTACGGGCGGATGGTGGATGAAGTAGTCCGAGCCGAGCAGGCCGACCTCTTCCGCGCCGACGGCGAGAAAGAGCACCGAGCGCGCGGGCGCTTGTTCGTCCTGGGCGATCATCCGCGCGGCCTCCAGAATAAATGCCACGCCGCTGGCATTGTCGTACGCCCCGTTGTAGATGCCGTCGCCGTCGATCTCGGGGCCGATGCCCTTGTGGTCCAGGTGCGCCGTCACCACCATCCATTCGTCGCGCAGCTCGGGGTCGCTGCCGGGGAGCAGGCCACCCACATTGGCGGAGCGTGCACCCGACAGGGCCGACAGCGTGCGAATCTGAGCTTCTATCTTCAGGTCCAGCCGAGGCGCGGTGCCGGCCGCGGCGGCATCCAGGGCCTGCGCTTCGGTAAGCGGCACGTTGGCGAACAGTCCGGCCCTGGCCGAATCGCTGAGATAGACGCTGCCTTTCAGGCCGGCAAAGGCGTCCCGGGGTCTGCCATCGCCATCCAGCCAGCGCATGCCGGGAAACGCGGATCCCGTCTGCATGCGCTCCCAGGCCACGCGCTCCTGGTCTACCCGCGTGCGGATGTTGATAACGCCCACCGCGCCCAGTTCCGAAGCGATCCGGGATTTCCGGGTTCTGGAAGAGTGAAAGGCCCGCTGGTCGTTGGGAAAGGTGGACGGCGCGCCGGAAAAGATCGCCACAATCCGGCCCCTGACATCGAGGTCGGCGTAGTCGTCATGGCCCAGTTCCGGTGCCTGCACGCCAAAGCCTGCCAGTACGACAGGGGCGCTGACCTGGCTGTCTTCGGCGAAGAAATTTTTGCCCGTGAGGAAATCCTCCCCGGGCTCCAGCGCCGTTCCGTCAAGAACCAGACGGGAGGATTCCTGGTCCACCCGGCTTTGCAGCAGCGGGAACTGCTGGAACCAGCCCCCGTCAAAGCCGGGCGTCAGGCCAATCTGCGCCATCTGGGAGGCGACATAGCGGGCCGCCAGATCGTAGCCGCGTGTTCCGGCCGCCCGGCCCTCCAGTAGGTCGTCCGCCAGGAAGGTGATATCGGCCATTATTCGCCCGGCGGAAACCCGGTCGCCGGGCCCGGCGCCGGCTGGCATGGCGAGCGTTCCCAGCGCCATTGCCATGACAATCCACATGACCCGCAGGTTTTGAGTCACTATCCTTTACTCCCCGGCACGAAAAATGGCCGGCAAGCATAGCAATTATCTCCAACAGGGTTCGGGTGCGCGCGTGGACTACGGATTGAGCAAACGATGGGAGCTGTGGGTACAGCTCCTGACGGGTATGGGCTGGATCGCCACCGGCGGCGACGAGGGGCTGTTGGCATTCCTGCTCGCCGCGATCCCCGGTGGTCTGCTGGTCACCGGCGGCGGCGCAAGTCTGTTGTTTCCGGGCGAACCCGGGTCGACCCGGGTAGCGGCCCTTGGGGCGGGGATCGGCGTGGTTTACGCAGTCGCCATGCTGCTTTTCGAACCGGCCAGTGCCTTGTTGCTGGGCGGCGGATCCGTGCTGTCGTTCATTGCCGCGGGACGCCTGGCCGCGGAGGACGCCGAGGTGCCGCCGCCGCTGGAGCGCCCGGAGCTGACCGCCGCGACCGCCGCGGAGGTGGCGGTGGACGAAACCGTGCTCGGACTGGTCGGCATGGTGATGGGCGTTTTCAATCAGGGTGACCAGGAACGGGTTGGCCGGGAAGTGGCCGTTGCCCTGGACTGGCTGGAGGACTTCGATCCGGACGGGTCGCCGGAACGCTGGCACCTGGCACCGGATGTACCCGCTGAGCCTTCGATCGGGCGGCGAAACAGCCGGGGCCTGGACTGGGAAGAGTTTTCCTTCGACTCCGCCTTCGAACCGGTGGCGGGCGTCCCTGGCCGCGATCGCTACCTGGAGTATCACGCCAATCGCCGGGCCTATGCCTGGGTGCTGAGACGCCCGGGTAATCACCGCTGGCTCGTTTGCATCCACGGCCTGGGGATGGGCCATCCGGCCCTGGACATGCGCCTGCTGGATGCGCGTCACTACTTCGAAGACCTCGGACTGAATGTGCTGATGCCGCTGTTGCCGTTTCACGGTCCGCGACGCCTGGGCAAGATCAGCGGTCACGGCTATGTCATCGGTGACGTGCTGAATACCCTTCATGCCCAGACTCAGGCGATGTGGGATATCCGCCGGCTCCTGAACTGGATCCGGGCCGATGGCGCGGAGTCCCTCGGCGTTCTCGGTATGTCACTGGGTGGCTACACGAGCGCATTGCTTGCCGGCCTGGAGGAACAGCTGGACTGCGTGGTTGCCGCGATTCCCGCCGTGGCCCTGAACGAGCTGGGTGACTATCATGCCAGTCCCCGTGCGACCCGCCGGGCCAATGCCGCGGGTCTGACCGTGGATCGGCTGGAGCGGGTCTTAAGGCCGGTTTCGCCCCTGGCCGTGGCGCCGAAGGTCCCCAAGGAGCGGCGTTTTATTTATGGCGGGCTTCTCGACCGCTTCGTGCCGCCGGAGCAGGTGCTCAAGCTGTGGCACCACTGGGACCAGCCGGCGATCGCCTGGTATCCGGGTGCCCACCTGACCTTCTCCCGTCATCCTGAAATCCGCCGCTTCGTCGATCGCGGTCTGGCGGACAGCGGCGTGCTGGCCGGCCCGCCCGGATGAGTGCTTCGTCGCTGGCCGGCCGGCTCGGCCTTTCCTTGAAGAGCGCCGCCAGGATCGGCGAAGCCACGGGAGTCGTGGCCGGGACCGGTGTGGGCTGGCTGCTGGGACGCCGGCCGCCGGCACCGGCGCTGCTGCGCCAGACCTTCGAGCGCCTCGGCGCCACGTATATCAAGCTGGGCCAGTTCATCGCGAGTTCGCCGTCGATTTTCCCCCGCGACTACGTGGAGGAATTCCAGTTGTGCCTGGACCGCACGCCGCCCGTGCCCTGGCGAATCATGCGCAAGCGCCTGCGCGAGGACCTGGGCGAGGATCCTTCGCGGCTGTTCGCCTGGGTTGACTCGGAGCCACTGGCGTCGGCCTCCATCGCGCAGGTGCACGCGGCCCGGCTCCCCAATGGCGACGAGGTCGTGCTGAAAATCCAGAAACCCGGTGTCGAACGTATCGTCGCAACGGATCTCGGGATGCTGGCGCTCGCGGCCCGGCTTACCGAACTGGTCAATCCGGCCGCCAGCCACGCCTCGGTGGCGGCCATCGTGGACGAGATCCGCACGTCCATGCTCGAGGAATGCGATTTTCGGAAAGAGGCGGAAAACCTCCGCGACTTCCGGGACTTTCTTGTTCGAACGGGCAATGACGAGGCGGTGGCGCCCAGGGTCTATCCCGAGCACTCCACCCGCCGGGTCCTGACGATGGAGCGGCTTTACGGGGCTCCGCTGACCGACCTCGAGGCCCTGCGTCAATTGACTCCCGACCCCGAGGGCGCGCTGCTCACGGCGCTGAATACCTGGTTTGCGAGCCTGATGGACTGTCGGCAGTTCCATGCCGACCTGCATGCGGGCAATCTTCTGGTTCTGGAGGACGGCCGGGTGGGATTTATCGATTTCGGTATCGTCGGACGGATCAGGGAAAGCACCTGGAAGGCGCTCTTCAGCCTCGCCGATTCGGTGCCCCGGGCGGACTGGGTCGCCACCGCCGAGGCGCTGGCCACGATGGGCGCCACCCGTGATGCGGTGGATACCAGGGCCCTTGCGGACGATCTTGCTGTGCTGGCCGGAAGGCTGGACAGCATGGACGCCGCACCGCCGGCCGATGGCGGAGAGGACCGCGAGCTCAACAGGCTGCTGATGGATCTGGTCGCCGCGGGCCGCCGGCACGGCATTCGCTTCCCGCGCGAGTTCACCCTGCTCGTCAAGCAGTTCCTGTATTTCGATCGCTATGTCCGCCTGCTGTCACCGGATCTCGACCTCATGGGCGATCCGCGTCTGAGCGCTCTGCCGTCGCACGGCTGACATCTCGCCCGGGCATGCTTGGGGCATGGCCGCTGTATCGACGCTTTCCCTGCTGCTTGCCGCGGGACCGGTTATCGTCACCGGTGACATCACGACAACCCGAGCGGTGCTCTGGGCAGAAGCCCCGGGCGCGAACCGCCTGGAAGTGTGGATCGACGGACCGGACGGCCCGCAAGCCCCGCGCGACCTGGGCCCCGGCGGGCCTGTTTTCAAGGCCGTGCTCGCCGACCTCCGCCCGGGGTCCGAGTACCGGCTAAAGGTCTGTGCCGGCTCCCTGTGCTCGGCGGGGCGCTTGCGTACCGCACCGGATTCCCGCGCCAACAAATCGGTCCGCATTGCGTTCTCCGGCGACCTGGCGGGCCAGAACGCCTGCCGTGACCGGGAATCGGGGTTCCCGGTTTTCGCCGCGATGAAAGAGCGCCAGCCGGATCTGTTCGTCGCTCTCGGCGACATGGTCTATGCGGATGCGCAATGCAAAGCCACCGGGCGTTTCGGTAATGCCCAGATTCCCGGGCCCGGGCCGGCATATACCTATGAGGAGTTCGCTGCCCACTGGCGCTATACGCGAGCCGACCCGGCGTATCGGTCCCTGCTCGCTTCCACGCCCTTGTTCGCCGTCTGGGACGACCACGAAGTCATTAATGATTTTTCCCCGCGCGTGGCGGAACGCAGTGGCCGGCCCCTGTTCGAGCCGGGACGGCGCGCGATGCGCGACTACAACCCCATCGACCGCGGCGGGAACCGTCTCTACGGCCGCTTTCGCTGGGGCCGGCATGCGGAGCTGTTTCTGCTGGATACCCGCAGCTATCGTGATCACAAGGATGTGCGCGACGACGGCGCCAAGACCATGCTGGGCGAGGAGCAGCGAGACTGGTTCGTGGCCGCGGTGACCGGTTCTGACGCCACCTGGAAAATTGTCGCCACGAGTGTGCCGCTGGCCGTTCCCACCGGGTGGCCCGCGGGGGAGGGCCGGGACAGCTGGGCCGATGCCGGCGAGCCCACCGGCTACGAGGAAGAGCTGTCCGGGCTGGTTGACGCATTCGCCGGGGCGGGCGTGCGCAACCTGGTCTGGATTGCCGCCGATGTCCACTTTGCCACCGCGTTTCGGCACACCCCAATTCCCGATCGCCCGGAATTCTTTATGCTGGAGGCCGTGGCCGGGCCACTCGCCGCCGGCCTGTTTCCCCACCGTGACCTCGACCGGAGTCTGCGGCCGCGGCGATTGTTTTTTCATGGCCCGGAGCCGGCCGACACGGATATGGATTTTCGCGCGTCGCTGCATTGGATGAACTTCGGTCTCCTGGATATCGAAGCCGACGGCCGCCTCACCCTGCGCTATGTCAACGCCCTGGGCGAGGAGCTCACGGCGATGGATTTCGCACCGGTTTCGCACCCCTCGTCGCGGCCTGCCAACACCTCGTCGCCCTGAGCCCCGCCACCGGGCCGCAAGGGCCTATGCTGGAGATCCGTTGCCACGGATGCAGCCGCCCCGCGGAGTTGCGGGGCGCGTCGATCCGGCGGGGAGGAGGTCCAATGAAGATCACGGTGAACGGTCAGGGCTATCAGTACGTGGACGATCCGGAGCAGCCGCTGCTGTGGTATCTCCGCGACGCGCTGGGGCTTACGGGCACGAAGTTCGGCTGTGGCATCGGTCAGTGCGGCAGCTGCACGGTCCACGTCGATGGCCGGGCGCGAAAAGCCTGCATCACGCCCATGTCCCGTCTGGACGGGCGCTCCGTTGTGACCATAGAGGGCCTGTCTGCCGACGGCAGTCACCCGGTCCAGCGGGCCTGGCGCGAACTCGACGTTCCCCAGTGCGGCTACTGCCAGGCCGGTCAGATCATGGCCGCCGCGAGCTGGCTGGACGAGATGCGCGAGCCGTCTGATGACGATATCGATCGATGGCAGACGAATCTGTGCCGCTGCGGCACCTACTACCGGATTCGCCTCGCGATCGCGCGGGCGGCCGGATATCTCAGGGAGGATGGCTGAAGTGGCCGCGGCATTGCTGACACGCAGGCAGTTTCTCCAGGTGTCGGCGAGTGCTGCCGGCGGCCTTTGTCTTGGCCTGCGTTGGTCCGGCGGCGCCGCAGCCGACGCCGCGGGGCGGCTCAATGCGTTCGTGCGCATCGAGCCTGACGACAGCGTGGTCATCGGTGTTTCCCAGCCGGATATGGGGCAGGGCATGTACACGACGATGAGCCTGCTGGTTGCCGAGGAACTGGACGCGGACTGGTCCCGTGTCCGGGTTGAACAACTGCCGCTCATGATCAAAAAGGGTGACGACGGCAACATGGCCTGGAAGTGGGTCCCCCAGGGGGCGGGCGGAAGCAACAGCGTGATCGGTCTCTACCGGCCGTTGCGGGAATTCGGCGCCATGGCGCGGGCGCAGCTCCTTGCCGCCGCCGCCGTCGAGTGGCAGGTCCCCGTCGAGGCGCTTTCCACCGAGCCGGGCCGCGTGGTCCACGGGGCATCCGGGCGCACGGCGACGTTTGGCCAACTCGCCCATCGGGCCGCGGCCCTGCCGGCCCCCGAAGAAGCACCGGAACTCAAGAATGCGGAAGACTTCCGGCTCATCGGCAGGGAGATATCCCCGAAAAAGGTTCTGGAAGTGGTCACCGGCGCAACCCGGTACGGGATCGATGTGCGCTACCCCGGCATGCGCTTTGCGGTCATCCAGCGCTGTCCCTACTTCGGTGGCGCTATTCGGTCCTGGGACGCCGAGGCGGCGCGAGCCGTACCGGGGGTGGTCGACGTCGTCGAATTGCCCGGACCCCGGCCGGACGAGTACTACTCGACGATGGCGCCCGGAGTCGCCGTGATCGCGACGTCGACGTGGGCCGCCATGAAGGGCCGGGAGGCGCTGGTCATCGAGTGGGACAGGGGCCCCCACAGCGGCGAATCCACCGCCGCGCTGGATGCCGCCTGCGAAGCGGCGACGGCTACTCCCGGGCAGGTGGTGCGCGACGACGGCAACGTGGATACCGCGCTTGTTGCGGCGGCCCGCAACTTCAGTCGCAGCTACCGGCTGCCCTACGTGCACCACGCCACGCTGGAGCCGCAGAACTGTTTCGCTCACTTCGACGGTGATCGTTGTCTCATCGAAGGCCCCATGCAGATGCCCTCGGCGGCTTCCCGGCTCGTGGCCCGGCTGACCGGCCTTGACAGGGAAAACATAGAGGTTCGCATGAGCCGGGTCGGCGGCGGATTCGGGCGCCGGCTGACCGTGGATTATGCTGCCGAGGCCGTGCTCGTTTCCCGGGCTGCAGGTGTGCCGGTGCAGGTGGTCTGGAGCCGCGAAGACGACATGGCCCACGATTTCCTGCGCCCCGGCGGCTGGCACAGGCTCGACGCCGGCGTGGACGATGCGGGACGGATCACGGCCTGGCTGCACCGGGCGGCGACACCGTCGAAGTATTACCGGCGTCCCAACCAGAGCACCGACGAACTCTGGAAGTCGGAGATCTACCCGGACGATCCGCCGGCAGGACTGGTGCCAAACGTGCGCTACGAGTACCACCCCATATCCTCGGGGGCCTGGCGCGGTTCCTGGCGGGCGCCGGCCCATGTGGCCAACGCCTTCGCCGTGCAGAGCTTTCTCGACGAAATGGCCCACGAGCTGGGCCAGGACCCTCTCGCGTTCAGGCTGGCCTGGCTGGGTGAGTCACGCCGTTTGCCCTATGCGAATCACGGCGGGCCCCACTGGAACCCGGGTCGCCTCGCGGAGGTTCTGCGCACGGCGGCCGCGAACGGCGGCTGGGGCCGGTCTCTGCCGAAAGGTGAGGGACTGGGCATCGCCGGACACTTTACCTTCGGCGGGTATGCTGCCTGGGTCGCCCACGTCCGCGTGGCCCGTGACGGCTCGCTTCGGGTTCTGCGTCTGACCGGCGCCATCGACTGCGGATTTGCGGTCAACCCCAACGGGGTACGCGCCCAGATGGAAGGCGGGGCCTGCGACGGTCTGTCCACGGCGCTGGGAGAGGAGGTCACGATTGCCGGGGGCCGACACGTGGAAACCAATTTTCACGAATATCACCTGATGCCAATGGCGCAATCCCCACCGGCCATTGACGTGTACATCGTGCCGGGAGCCGATGAGCCGGCCGGGGTCGGCGAACCGCCCATCTCACCCGTGGCGCCGGCCGTGACAAATGCCATTTTTGCCGCTACCGGGAAACGGATCCGCCGTCTGCCCATCGGCGATCAGCTCAGCGGCTGAATCGCGATCCTACCAGCGGAACTTGTCGAAGTTCTGCGGGTTGGCCCAGCTTTCGGGCGTGTTCCAGTCGCGGCCCCGATTGTACAGATCGATGTCGTAGAGAAAGACCTCCGTGCCGCCGGTTTTCGCCGCCGCGGCCAGCGGCAGGAACTCGAGGGCGAGCAGCGCTTCGCGCGTCCATCCGGCGAGCAGCGCGTCCTGCTCGAGGGTCAGCGCAACGCGCGTACAGTGGAGGTTGCGAAGCAGGCCCAGGAACTCGACGCCGGGTTTCGGATCCAGCTCCCGGAGGATGCCCGTGACCAGACCGGCGTCGAAGCGCCCCAGCCCGGACAGGTGCTCGGGGGCGATTGGCGGCGAGAGCACCGTCTGATCCACGCCGCCCAGGATTTCGTTTACCTCCGTCCCCCAGCCCTCGCCGGCGACGATGAGCACGGACCCGGGGCGGGACTCGGCGAGCGTTCCCAGTGCCAGGCGCTGTGGCGAGAACATGCTGTCTTCAGTCATTCCGCTGCTCGTTCCCCCATACGCCTCGACCGGCGGCCGTCAGCCTAACCCACAGGCCCCTTCACGGGACAGGCAAGCCGCCCGCCTTCCGAGTGTGTCCAGAACCATGGTGCACTGCAGCTTTATCCGTGGAGCAAAGCGGCTACTCTGCACAGGTCCCACGGGGGGGCGATAACAACGATTGATATATACAGCCTGAGGAATTCTGAATGAAACGACTGCTTATTCTTGCCGCTTTGCTTCTGCCATTTGGCGCAATTGCCGACAATCATCGTTCCTGGGAGCCGGGCACCTACTGGACGGTGACCAGCGTGGACACGAAGCCCGGCAAGTTCGACGCTTACATCAGTGACCTGAAGAACAACTGGCGCCGGGCCATGGAAGCCCACAAGGCGAACGGCAAGGTGAAGAGCTACATGATGTTTTCGAACGTCAACGCCCGTGCCGACGAGGGTGATCTCTACCTTCTGGTGGAATGGAACTCGGCGGCCGACATGCTGGACACCCCGCCGGATTACTTCGAGGGTGTCGTCGCGGACGTATTCGGCTCCCTGGACGACGCCGACAAGGCGAACATCGACCGGGGCGAACTGCGCACGATCATGAGCACGAGCCTGCTGCGCTCGCTGTCGTTCGCTGACTGATCCCGTTGTCTGCGGCCGGCTGCGGCCGGCAATGCCCAACACGCCCGCTTCGAGCGGGCGTGTTGTTTTTAAGGGGTAGCTCACCCGATTCTTAGCCTGCTGCCGCCACGGCCTGCATCATCAGCCCGCAAAGCCAGGCAGCATAGGTGCCCACGGCATATCCGAGGACAGCGAGCAGCACGCCCACCGGCGCCAGTGTTGGCGAGAAAGCCGATGCGACGACCGGCGCCGAGGCCGCGCCGCCCACGTTTGCCTGGCTGCCCACTGCCAGGTAAAACAGCGGGGCCTTGATGAGCCGCGCCATGACGATCAGCAGCGTGGCGTGGATGCTGATCCACACGGCGCCCACTCCGAAGAGGCCCGGGTTGTCCAGAACCGCGCCGATATCCATGCCCATGCCGATAGACGCGATAAGCACATAAAGCATCACCGAACCCACCTTGGAGGCGCCCGCGCCCTCAAGACGGCTGACACGCGTAAACGACAGAAGAACCCCGATGGTGGTTGACACCACGATGATCCAGAAGAACTCGCTGGTCAGCGACAATCGCGCCAGTCCCGGCGCATGGGCCTCGATCCAGGGGCCGAGCCAGCCCGCCACCGCGTGCGCAAAGCCGGTCACCCCGAAGGCAATCGCGAGCATGAAGACCAGATCCGGCAGGGTGACGTTGCGGGCATGCCGGGACTGGAAACGGGTGACACGGTCCTTGAGGTCCTCGATGGCGCGGGTGTCCGCGCCGTTCCATGCATCAATACGCGCCGCCCGGCCGGAAAGAAACAGCAGCACAGCCATCCAGATGTTGGCCATGATGACGTCCACCGCCACCATCTGGGAGAAGGTCTCGTTGCTGACCTCGAATACTTCCTTCATGGCGGTCTGGTTGGCACCGCCGCCGATCCAGCTGCCCGCGACGGTCGTCAGGCCACGCCAGACGGCATCGGGACCTGTGCCGCCGACGGTTTCCGGGCTGATCAGACCGACGAACAGCATGGCCAGCGGCCCCCCGAAAAGGATTCCGGCGGTGCCCGTGAAAAACATGATGATCGCCTTGGGCCCCAGGCGTCCGATGGCCGGCAGGTCGATGGACAGGGTCAGCAGGACCAGGCAGGCAGGCAGCAGAAACCGGGAGGATACGTAGTAGAGGTTCGACTGTTCGGCGTCGACGATGCCGAAGGTGTTGAGCAGCGACGGAAGGAAATAGCACAGCAGCAGGGCCGGCACGACGGCGTAGAAACGTTGCCAGAACGGGTGCCTGCTCTGCTGTGTCCAGAACACCAGGCCGAGGAGCACGGCGAGCATGCCCAGGACCACGGCGTCATTGGTGACCAGTGCTTCGGAATGCTGCACTCACTATCTCCGAATGTGGATTACGAAGGGGACAATTCACTAATCTCTGCTAAGTGTACTGTCCTCCAGTCTCGGGTTTTGTCCGTGTATTCGGGGGGCTGTTATCCTCCGCCGCCTTCCTGCAAGGAATCCATACCATGGCCGCGATCACCGATCCCCTGACCCTGCGCTGCGGCGCCACGCTGCCCAACCGCCTCGCCAAGGCAGCCATGACCGAAGGCCTGGCAGACGCCGAGGACCGGGCGACCGGGCGGCACGAGACCCTCTATCGGCGCTGGTCGGAGGGCGGGGCGGGACTCCTGATCACGGGCAACGTCATGGTGGACCGGCGCTATCTCGAACGCCCGGGTAACGTGGTCATTGACGGCAACGGCGGGGAGAATGCGCTGCGCGCATGGGCAAAGGCCGGCACGGCCGGGGGCAATCATCTGTGGATGCAGATCAGCCACCCGGGCCGGCAGTGCTCCCGCACAGTGACCCGCCAGCCGCTGGCCCCCTCGCCGGTGCAGCTGGATCTCATCGGTCTGTTCGGCCGGCCGCGGGCGATGACCGCCGAGGAGATCGAGGATGTGATTCGGCGCTTTGCCCACGTGGCGGCCGTGGCCCGGGAGACCGGCTTCACCGGCGTTCAGGTTCACGGCGCCCATGGTTATCTGCTCAGCCAGTTCCTGTCGCCGGTGACAAATCAGCGGGACGACGAGTGGGGCGGTCCTCTGGAGAACCGGGCCCGCCTCCTGCTGGCCTGCGTGCGTGCCGTGCGCAAGGCGGTGGGCGACGATTTCCCCGTGGCGGTCAAGCTCAACTCCACGGATTTCCAGAAAGGCGGGTTCAGCCTGGAAGACTGTGTCCAGGTGGCCGGCTGGCTGAAGGAGGCCGGCATCGACCTGCTGGAAATCTCCGGTGGCACCTACGAGCAGCCCAAGCTGCTCGGCCATTCGGGTGATGCCGGCACGTTTGCCGAACCCGGCCGCGAGAGCACGCGCCGCCGGGAGGCCTATTTCGCCGATTACGCGCGCACCATCCAGGCCGGCTACGGAGGCCGGCTCATGGTCACGGGGGGCTTCCGCAGCCGCGCGGCTATGGACGAAGCGCTGGCCTCCGGCGCGATTGACGTGATCGGCCTGGGCCGGCCCCTGTGCGTGGAGGCCGACGCGCCGGATGCGTTGTTGTCCGCCCGGGCGGACCGGCTTCCCTCCTGGGAGGATGGGCTTCGCTTGGCCGGACCGGGCTGGCTGGGCCCGGCCAGCCCGGTCAAGATGCTCAAGGCCCTCAATGTGTTCGGCCAGATGGGCTGGTTCTACCAGCAGCTGATTGCGCTTTCCGAGGGCCGCGACGCCGATCGCGAGCTGTCGACGGGGCAGGCGCTGATCCGCCACTTCCGCACTGAGCTGGGGGTGGCCAGACGGCGGACCTTCAAGGACGTTTAAACCCGGCCGGCGGCCCGTGCGTCCAATCTGAAGCAACCCAATGATCATGGTGACAACGATGCCTCATAGCCCCAACGTGCTGGTCCCGCTGGCCCTTGCCGCCCTTGTGCTGCCGGGCGTCGGCCACGCGGCATGGAACAACTGCAAGCACCAGACCGGACACGTCAGCCGGGCCGCCACCGACGGGGTCAGCACCGTGGAGGTCTATGCCCGCGCCGGGTCCCTGGAGATCAGCGGCCAGGGGGGTGCGACCGAACTGGTTGCGTCAGGCGAAGCCTGTGTGTCCGAAGAAGAGATGCTCGAGGAGACGGGCATCACCCTGCGCCGGGAAGGGGATCGTCTTCAGGTGCTCGTGGAACTGCCGGACACGACGGACGAAACGGGCGAGCGCTGGCGTGGCGAGTACGCGACCCTGGATCTGGAGGTCGAACTGCCCCACGGCGTGGCGCTGGTTGTTGTCGACTCCAGTGGTGATCTGCGTATCCGCAACGTCGCCAGCCTCCAGCTCACCGACAGTTCGGGGGACATAGACGTGCGGGGCGTGGACGGACCGGTGCTGGTCCCCAACGACAGCTCGGGGGATATCTACTTCGCCGACGTCGGTGACGTCGTCATTCAGATCGACAGTTCCGGCGATATCGAGATCCAGCGGTCGGGCTCGGTCACCATTGCCAACGACACTTCCGGCGAAATCGAGATCGTCAATGCGGACGGCGATGTGACCGTCGGCAATGACTCGTCCGGGCGGATCAGCGTGGAAAACGTGCGGGGCAGCTTCTCGGTCCAGAACGACACCTCCGGGGGGATACGCCACCGGGACGTGGCGGGCGCGGTCAGTCTGCCGCCGGGCGACGACTGAACACTGTATGGGCATACAGGGCTTTGCTATGATCGGCCCATGCCCGCCGACCCCGTTGCGACCTCGCCTGAGGATGGACTGAACCCCGAGCAGAGGACGGCCGCCTGCTACGGCGACGCTGCCCCGGAGGGCGGCGTGTCCGCGGGACCGCTCCTCGTGATTGCCGGCGCCGGGACCGGCAAAACCATGACCCTGGCCCATCGCGTGGCCCACCTGATCACGGCCGGCGTGGCAGCCGAGCGCATTCTTCTGATGACCTTCAGCCGGCGGGCGGCGAGGGAGATGACCGAACGGGCCCGGCGGATTGTCGAGCAGCGCCGCAGAGGTGAGGGCGGCGCGATCCGTCTCCCCTGGTCGGGGACCTTCCATTCGGTCGCCAGCCGGATCCTGCGGGAATATGCGCCCAATCTGGCCCTCGACCCGGGATTCTCCGTGCTGGACCGGGGCGATGCCGCGGACCTCATGGACGTATGCCGCCAGGAACGCGGCGTCGAGCGCCTCGAGCGGCGTTTCCCCAGAAAGGACACGTGCCTGTCGATCTACTCCCGCTGTGTTAATGCCCGGGCCGACCTGGCCGAGTGCCTGGCCGATTATTTCCCCTGGTGCGCCGACTGGGAGCCGGAACTCAGAGCGCTGTTTCGCGCTTACGCGGACGCGAAACGCGCCGCCGCGCTTCTCGATTACGACGATCTGCTCCTGTACTGGCATGAAATGATCCAGGTGGAGCCGCTGGCCCAGGCCGTGGGTGAGCGTTTCGACCACATCCTGGTGGACGAGTACCAGGACACCAACCGGCTACAGGCCGGCATCCTCAGGGGACTTCGGCCGGATGGCCGTGGCGTTACCGTCGTGGGCGACGACGCCCAGTCCATTTACGCGTTTCGCGCTGCCACCGTGGACAATATCCTCGACTTTCCCGGCCAGTACGCGCCGCCGGCGAGCGTGGTCACCCTGCAGCGGAACTACCGCTCCACCCAGGCGGTCCTCGATGCCGCCAACGACCTGATCGCGGAAGGCCGCCGCCAGTACAGCAAACGACTGAGCGCGACCCGCGGCCGCGGCGAAAAGCCGGCCTATGTCACCGTCGAAGACGATGCCGCCCAGGTGGATTACGTTGTCCGGTCGGTTCTGTCGGCGCGGGAAACCGGCGTCAGGCTGATGGACCAGGCGGTGCTGTTCCGCAACTCGCACCACAGCGACCGGCTGGAGCTCGAGCTGACCCGGCGCAACATACCGTTCGTGAAATACGGCGGACTGAAGTTTCTCGAGTCGGCCCACGTAAAGGACTTTCTCTGCGTCCTGCGCTGGGGCGACAACCCGAGAAACCGGATCGCGGCATTTCGCTGTCTTCAGATGCTTCCCGGCATCGGGCCCGGAACCGCCGCGCGGGCGTTCGGGTTCGTGGAGGCGGCCGGCGGCTCGCTGGCGGCTCTTGGAGGGTTCTCACCGCCCCCGGCCGCCCGGGATGACTGGCCGGGCCTGGTTGACTTGCTCGCCGGGCTGGCAGCGGATGAGCCGGACTGGCGACCCCAGGCCGGACGGGTGCGGGCCTGGTATCAGCCTCACCTGGAAAGGCTCTATGACACCTGGGCCGTGCGCGCCGGTGACCTGGACGCCCTGGAAGCCATTGCCGGTCAGTACCCAACCCGACAAGGGTTTCTGACGGAGTTGTCCCTGGACCCGCCGCAGGCCACCGGCGATCTTTCCGGTCCGCCGTTGATCGACGAGGATTACCTGGTCTTGTCCACCATTCATTCCGCCAAGGGCCAGGAGTGGGAGCACGTTTACGTGCTGAACGTGGCCGACGGCAATTTCCCCTCGGAGTTTGCCACCGGCCGGCCCGAGCAGGTGGAGGAGGAGCGTCGGCTGCTCTACGTGGCCATGACCCGGGCGAAGAGCGGTCTTCACCTGGTTGCTCCCCTGAAGTACTGGGTCACCCAGCAACCCAGACTGGGAGCGAAGCATGTGTACGGGGCCCGCAGCCGTTTTCTGTCGGACGCGGTGATGGCAAGGCTGGCGCCCGTGTTTCACTCAACATGTGGCGCTGACGGGGCCAGCGGGAGCCGACCGTCTACAGTTGTGGACGTGGGCGAGCGCCTGAAAGGCTTGTGGTAGCCCGCGCGGAGCGAAACGGGAGAGACCAGCCATGAGCATTCTCGGCATCGACGTGGGTGGTTCCGGCATCAAGGGTGCGCCGGTGGATACCGACAGCGGGCGCCTGTTGGCGGAGCGGCTGCGCATTCCCACGCCCAGGGGGGGGCGGCCGGCGGACGTGGCCGAGGTCATCGCCCGGATGGCCGAGCACTTCGACTGGCAGGGTTCCATCGGCTGCGCGCTGCCCGCGGTCGTCAAGAACTCGGTGACGCTGACGGCCGCCAATATCCACGACGACTGGATCGGTTGCGATGCCGGCGCATTGATCGGCCGCGCCACAGGCTGCCCGGTCAGCCTGATCAACGATGCCGATGCGGCCGGCCTGGCGGAGATGCGCTTCGGCGCCGGCCGCGATCAGCCCGGCGTGGTTATCGTGCTGACCGTGGGCACGGGCATCGGCAGCGCCGTATTTGTCGACGGCAAGCTTGTCCCGAACACCGAGTTCGGACGCCTGGAAGTTCGCGGCAAGGAAGCGGAGGCCCGGGCCTCGGACCGGGTTCGCAAGGACAAGGACTGGTCCTGGGAACGCTGGGCGGAACGGTTCGGCGAGTGTCTCGGGTCGCTCGAGTCCCTGTTCTGGCCCGATCTGTTCATCGTCGGCGGCGGGGTCAGCAAGAAGCACGATCGCTGGGGGCCGCACCTCGATGTCAGGACGCGGGTTGTACCGGCGGCATTGCTCAACGAGGCGGGCATTGTCGGCGCCGCCATGGCCGCGCGCCGTTAGCGGTCTGCCCCAGCGGCCCATCGGGCCGCCTGCCCATAAGCTGTCGGCGAAGGGGGCCGTCGGCGAAGGGTGCCGCTACATTCCGAGTTCCCGGTAGAGAAACGCATACCGGTCGGCCATGTCCTCGATCTGCATCCACACGGGTTTTCCGGCGCCATGGCCGGCCCGGGTTTCCACCCGGACGAGGACCGGTCTGGGGCAGCCCTGGGCGGCCTGCAGCGCCGCGCCGAACTTGAAGCTGTGCCAGGGCACGACCCGGTCGTCCCGGTCCGCGGTCACAATCAGCGTGGCCGGGTAGCAGGTGCCGGGGCGTATGTTGTGCACCGGTGAATACGCCTTGAGCGCGGCAAACTCCGCTTCGTTCTCGGACAGCCCGTAGTCGCTGGACCACTGGCGGGCGTTGGCGCTGGGGGTGTGGTAGCGCAGCATGTCCAGGACGCCGACCACCGGGATTGCCGCGCCGAACAGGTTGGGGTGCTGTGTCATTACGGCGCCGACCAGAAGGCCGCCATTGCTTCGGCCATTGATACCGAGCTTCGGGGTCGAGGTATAGCCTTCGGCGATCAGATAATCGGCCGCCGCCACGAAGTCGTCGAATACGTTCTGCTTGTTGAGCTTCGTGCCGGCCTCGTGCCAGCGGGCGCCGTACTCGCCGCCGCCGCGCAGATTGGCCACCGCCAGCGTTCCACCCAGGTCCAGCCAGAGAGCGAAGCGGTTCTGGTAGCGGGGGGTCTGGGATGCATTGAAGCCGCCGTAGCCGTAGAGCAGGGTCGGATTCCGGCCGTCTCTCGGTGCGTTCCCGGGCCTGACGATGATCATCGGGACCCGCGTCCCGTCCTTGCTCTCGTAGAACACCCGCTCGGTGGTCAGCGCCGCCGTGTCCAGATCGGTGCTGGCCTGCCGGAACAGGTCGCTCTGCCCGGTCGCCAGGTCGTAGCGAAAAATCGCATCCGGGCTGGTGTAGCTCGTGTATCGATAGAAGGTCTGCGAGTGCTCCGGGCCGCCGTCGAAACCGCTGACCGTGCCCAGGCCGGGTAGCTCGACCGGTCCCTGCTCCACGCCGTTGAGGTCGAATGTGCGCACGACGCTGGCCGCATCTTCCAGGTATTCGACGATCAGCCGGTTGCCCACACGCTCCGCGGACTCGATGGCAAACGGGCCCTCGGGAACCAGGTTCTGCCAGTTCGCCGGGTCAGCGGCTCGCACGTCCACGGCGATGATGCGCCCTCTCGGTGCATCGGCATCGGTCAGCAGGAAAAATCTCGGGCCGTCATTGCCCAGGTAGGTGTAGCGGCCGTCCCAGGCATCGAACAGCGGCAGGATGTCGGCTTCGCCATCGGTGAGTTCACGGATATAGATGGCGTTGGCGTCGTAGCCGTCGAAGATCCGGATCAGCAGAAAGCGGCCGTCGTCGGTGACCTGCGCGTAGGGGTTTCGGGTGGGATGGTCGGTGACCTCGTAGACGAGGGCGTCTTCCGACTGCGGAGAGCCGAGCTGGTGAAAAAACACCTGCACCTGCCGGCTGTCGTCGCCGTTGCCGTCGGCATCCACGGGATAGCGGCTGTAGAAGAAGCCGCTGCTGTCGGGCAGCCAGGCGGCGCCCGTGAACTTCGTGTAGCGCAGAACCTCGGGAAGATCCTCGCCGCGATCCACCCGGCGGATACGCCATTCGTCCCAGTCCGTACCGCCGTCGGACACCGACCAGGCCACGAACCGGCCGTCCGGGGATACGCTGTAGCCGGAAAGGGAAACCGTCCCGTCGTCGCTCAGGCGATTCGGGTCGATGACGACGCTCGGGGGGCGGTCGAGATCGTCGGTCACATACAGGACGTTCTGATCCTGCAGGCCGTCGTTGCGCTCGAAAAAGTAGCGTTCGCCCCGCTGGATCGGCGGGGTGTAGCGCTCGTAGTTCCAGAGCTTCTTGCCCCGTTCAATAATGCGCTCGCGGACCGGAATGGATTCCAGCCATGGCCGGGAAAGCTCGTTCTGGGCCGTCACCCATTCCTGCACGTCCGCTGCGTCCAGATTTTCCATCCAGCGGTAGGGGTCGGCCACGGTGGTACCGAAATAATCGTCCACCTGGCCGGACCGGCGCGCCGGCGGGTAGTCCAGGGGTGCGGGAACGTATCCGGCATCGTCATCCACCGACCCGGGTGCACAGCCGGCAGTGGTGCCAAGGACGGCAGCAAGAAGCAACAGGCGGCGCATAACCATTCTCCCGGGGGCGTGAGCGCCCGGGGAGTCTATCGGCGGCTTCGGCGCGCTAGCAAGCCTTCAGTGGCACCCGCGCTAGCGCTCGTCACGGCGCCGCGGCAGCTTGCGCGCCACCTCGCCGATCCGAGAGAGCCGATCCGCGGGGACCCTGGGCTCCCGTTCGGACTCCCTGCGCTGGCGTCTCTGGCGGTCAGCAGGGAGTGACTGGCACCGGCACGAGAAATCGCGCAGACGTCACGAGTCCGGCATCTCGAATGGACGAGCGTCCGAGAGTCTGTAGATTTCGACTTCGGATCCCCGTCTGATCATTCGTTTGTCCAGCGTCGGGAAATCCGCCACCTCAAAATCCAGATTCTCCCCGCCCATCATGTACACCAACTCATCTTCACCCGGATTGCGCAGATTGTGCGGCACCGACGGCGTCGGGAAAGCAACGAAGTCCCCCGGTCCCAACTCGTATTCGTTGCCGTCGATCAGAGCAATGCCGCGGCCCGCCAGAATATAGATCCACTCCTCCTCGCGGTGGTGAAGGTGATAGGCGAACGACTCCTTTCCGGCGGGGATTCGCACCAGGCTTACCCCGGTACGCTTTAGCCCTGCCAGGCTACTCAAATGCGTTCCCGTTATCTCCGACTGCGGATTCCAGGGATGCGAAAAGGTATTTTCGCCCGCCCTGATCGTGTTACGGCGGAGGAGGTATGGATACGATCGTTCGTCTCCCATATTCGGTTCCTGATAAGCATCTGCGTTGAGTCACGGTCAGAGTAAACGCAATGGCGTCAGGGAAAAAACTGGCCGCGGTGCACGGAATGTCGAGGCGCTGACGAATCATGTCGGCTTGCGCCCGGAAGTGTCTGCCTGATTCAGGGCTCACCGATCAATCGGGCGCTTCGGATCCAATGTGCCCAATTGCCGGCTTCAGCATGCCGTCCGTCGCGCTGCGAATTGCAGGAGATGGCAGCCTTACGTCCGGGCTGGCCGTGTTGGCGCTGTCGTTTCCGTTCCGGCGTACGATGAGAGCCTCAGGGTAAGCAACGATAATTCCGGGCTCCGGTAGCGTGAACCGTTCCATCGCGCCATAAGTCGTGGCCATGTCCACCGTCAACGGAACAACGTTGCCGGTGTGAAATATTCAACTTGCTAGCTCCATTGTTCCTTGGCAATCCCGCGCCAACCCAACCTAAGACGAGCGTTCGGGCTGTTGGATGATTACTAAACTGCTTCAGAATTCTCGCTCCCGCTGTGGACGATGGAGTGAAAATTGCCCCTGACCGGCTTCCCGGTTCATGTGGGCGCGGGCCAACCCGCTAGCGCAGAAACATTTCGTAGGCCGGGTTATCCGTTTCCTCGACGTAGCGGTAGCCGATCTTGTCCAGGAACCGGTTCAGGTCCTGCCGGTCTCCGGGACCGGCATGAAAACCCGCCAGTACCCGGCCCCACGCGGCGCCGTGATTACGATAGTGGAACAGCGTGATGTTCCAGCGCGATCCCAGTCCCAGGAGGAACTTCAGGAGCGCGCCCGGCCGCTCCGGAAATTCAAAGCGGTAGAGCAGTTCCGGCCCCGCATCGGCGGTCCGGCCGCCCACCATGTGGCGCACGTGGAGCTTGGCGACCTCGTTTTCGGTCATGTCGGTGAAGTCGTATCCCGCGGTCTCGAGTGCCGCCGCCAGCTGCTGCCGGCTGTCACCGGCGCCGATCTGCACGCCGACGTAGACATTCGCCCGGCGGGGGTCGGAATACCGGTAGTTGAACTCCGTGATGCTGCGTTTCCCGATGACCCGGCAGAACTTTCGAAAGCTCCCGGGACGTTCGGGAATGGTGACGGCCATGATGGCTTCGCGTTTTTCACCGAGTTCGGCGCGTTCGGAGATATGCCGCAGGCGGTCGAAATTGACGTTGGCTCCGGAAACCACGGCAACCAGTTCCTGCCCCGAGATCCCGCTTGCGTCGACATATTTTTTCGCGCCGGCCACGCCCAGGGCCCCGGCCGGCTCGGCGATCGAGCGCGTATCGTCGAATATGTCCTTGATCGCGCCGCAGAGCTCGTCCGTCGAGACGGTGATTACCTCGTCGACACACCGCCGGGCGATCCGGAAGGGTTCCTTGCCTACCTGGGCCACCGAGGCGCCGTCCGCGAACAGGTCGAGGGTCTTCGCCGGCAGCCGCACCCGCCGGCCCGCCGCCATGGCGGCGGCAAGGCAGGCGGAGCCTTCGGCTTCCACGCCAATGACCCGGATGTCCGGCTTCAGGTACTTCACGTAGGCGCCGATACCCGCGATCAGCCCGCCACCGCCCACCGGCACGACGACCGCATGCAGCTGGCCGCCATGCTGGTTGATGATCTCCATGCCCACGGTGCCCTGGCCGGCGATGACGTCGATATCGTCGAAGGGGTGGACAAATTCGTAGCCCTCGCGGTCCGCGAGTTCCCTGGCATGGGCCGACGCCTCGTCATAGGCGTCGCCGTGGAGCACCACGCGGGCGCCGAGCTGGCGAACCGCGCGAATCTTGATGTCGGGGGTGTTCCGGCCCATCACGATGTGCGCGCGGATGCCGAGGCGGCGTGCGGCCAGCGCCACGCCCTGGGCATGATTGCCCGCCGAAGCGGCCACGACACCGCGCGCCCGCTGGGCCTCGGGCAGCTGGACGATCTTGTTGTAGGAGCCCCGCAGCTTGTAGGAAAAAACCGGCTGGAGGTCTTCGCGTTTCAGCAGTACCCGGTTGCCCAGACGGGCCGACAGGTTGGGCGCCTCGTCCAGCGGCGACTCGATGGCCACGTCATAGACGCGCGTGGACAGGATCTTCTTGACGATGGGTTCGAGCATAGGCTCCGGATCAGACCGGGAATCGCCGGTGGAGTCAATTCCCCGACCGAGCCGAAAGGATCGGTTGGAAAGATGTGCTTGGACCCGTCGCACGTCGGGTCCCCTTGAAATGCAGTTGTCGCGTGGATGGCCGTGACCCGAGCGTGACTCCCGGCGGGTAGTCCTGGCCACGATTTGCGGACGTTGGGATCCTGGCGGCAGCCGCGGACGAATACGCCAACCCGACAAAGCGACAGGTTGGACCTGGATGTGAGCAAACCGATCCCCACGCGCAACGCAGCTATCGAACGGCTGGAGTCATTTCTTCCCACTGCCGGCCGCGACTACCGGAAGCTGCGGAACCACGACCTCGGGCCCGGGCGGCACGGCCATGTCAGCCGCCTTTCGCCCTGGATCCGGCGCCGGCTGCTCACCGAGGAAGAGGTCGTGCGCGAGGCCGTTGCCTGCCACGGGCCGTCGCGCTCCGAGAAGTTCGTGCAGGAGGTCCTGTGGCGAACCTACTGGAAGGGCTGGCTGGAACAACGGCCATCCGTCTGGCAGGTCTACCAGGAGGATCTCCGTGCCCTGAGGACTCGAGCCCCGGTCGGCCTGGACGCGGCGGTGGCCGGCCGGACCGGCATTGAGCCCTTCGATGCCTGGGCACGGGAGCTCGCCGAGACCGGATATGTGCACAATCACGCCCGCATGTGGTTTGCGAGCATCTGGATCTTCACGCTCGGCCTGCCCTGGCAACTCGGCGCGGATTTCTTTTTCCGGCACCTGCTGGACGGGGATCCCGCCTCGAACACGCTGAGCTGGCGCTGGGTGGCCGGTCTGCACACAAGGGGCAAGACCTACCTGGCCCGGCCCGACAACATCGCCCGCTACACGGCCGGACGGTTCGCACCCGTCACCGGCCTGGCCCGCCAGGGCGAGGCCCTGACCGAGACCCAGGGCCATCCCCGTGTTCCGCTAGCCGCCGTGGGTGTGCCGGAAGTGGCAGAAGGCACCGGCCTGCTCATCACCGGCGAGGAACTCGCCCCGGAGACCACGGCTCTGGGGAGCCATCGACTTGCAGCGGTGGCCGCCGGGTTCCCCGGCCGACTCGCCGCCGACCACGGCCTGGCCGAACCGGTGGTGAGCTTTTCCACCGACGCGGCCCGGGACGCTCTCGCCCGGGCCGCGTCTCACTGGTCGGTCGCGGATACCTGGCTGGAGGCGGGCAGCTATTGCGCCGATGCGCTCAAATGGGCCCGGACCCACGGTCTGAACCGGGTCGTTATGCACAAGCCGGCTGTCGGGCCGTGGCAGGACTGCACCCTGGCGCTGGCCGAGACCCTGTCCGCCGCGGGCATCCGCGTCGCCTGGTTCCGCAGACCGTGGGACGACGAGTTCTATCCGGCGGCCCGAGCCGGCTACTTCGGCTTCTTCAAGGCCGTCGCGCCCCGCCTGCCGGGCCGGTCGCCAAACTGATCCCCGATCCCGGGAACGGGGCCAGGTCGCTAGTCGCTAGTCGCTGCGTCCGGGCTACCGCCCGCATCCGGACAGCCGGCTGCCTCCTCCTGGAAAAAACGGGCGATGGCGTCGTTGCCGCCATACGGCCAGACATGACCGGCGTTGTAGGTGCCCCAGACCAGGGGCGCTTCGCCGTCGAGGCGCTGCAGTTCGTCGTCCCAGGGCTCGGGCTCGCCGCGGGTGCGGTTGACCCTGGCGAGGGTGACAACGGTCCTGGCCCAGTCCTCCCGGTACTCGCGAGGCTCGCCGCGGCCGAAGAGATAGATCACCGGACGGGGCATCGGTGCATCGGCGACATAGGGGCCGAGTGCCCCCACCGGGGCAAAGGCCGCGAACAGGCAGGGCCGCTGGCGCAGGAGATTGAAGGTCAGATGCCCGCCGTTGGAAAAGCCCGCGGCAAAGGTCCGGCGCGGGTCGGCCCCGTAACGGTCCTGCAGCGCGGCCACAAGGGCCTCCACAAACGCGAGATCGTTGTTCGCGTCGTCGTCGGGCATCCCGTGCCAGCCGCGCATGCCGTCCCGGTCGGCGCGGGGCCGGCCGTCCGGATAGGCCCCCACCGCGTCGGGCCAGGCTGCGTGAGATCTGACCGCGGGGGCGATGGTTCGCGCATTGGCGCCGACGCCGTGATAGAGGATGTCCGGCGGTGGCGGCGCTCCTGCGCGTTTCGGGGCTGGGAGCCGGGCGACGCGTGG
>JARFQW010000157.1 GCA_029287575.1 Gammaproteobacteria bacterium
GGGGGTCGATCCGGGGCACGGTCGCCGCCATCGATGCCGTCCTGCCGCTGATGGATGCCGACACCCGGGTCATCCCCGGGCATGGTCCCTTGTCGGACCGGGACGGACTAGCCGCCTACCGGAATATGCTGGACGATGTGGCAAACCAGATATCAGCGCTCCTCGCCGAGGGCAAGGATCTGGCGGCCATCCAGGCAGCGGCACCCACGGCCAGCTACGACGGTGACTGGGGCGGCGGTTTCATCAATCCCGACACGTGGGTGAAGATGATTGTCGAAGACCTGTCCCGGTAAGTCTTCTTCGTGGAGCTGGGTTAACCCGCCGCGCCGGTCCGGCCGGCACGGCGGGTTAGTCGGCTGCCGGTTTCAGGCTAGCCGCCGATATCGAAACGGATTCCCTGCGCCAGCGGCAAATCAGTGGAGTAGTTGATCGTATTGGTCTGGCGGCGCATATAGGCTTTCCAGGAATCCGAGCCGGCCTCGCGGCCACCACCGGTTTCCTTCTCCCCGCCAAACGCACCGCCGATCTCGGCTCCCGACGTGCCGATATTCACATTCGCAATGCCGCAATCGCTCCCGGCCGCGGAGAGAAATCGTTCGGCCGTCTGCAGGTTGTCCGTGAAAATCGCTGACGACAGGCCCTGACGAACGGCGTTGTGCATGGCAATAGCCTCGTCGAGGCTGTGATACGGAATCAGGTAGAGAATGGGCGCGAACGTCTCGTCCTGCACGATCTGCCAGTCGTTGTGGGCCCGAACGATTGTCGGCTGCACGAAATTGCCGGCCTGCTCCAGCACATGCCCTCCCGCCAGCACCTGTCCACCCTGAGCCAGGGCCGACTCGACGGCGCGTTCGAAGCCCAGCACCGAGTCCTCGTCGATCAGCGGGCCCATCAGCGTCGCCGGATCCATCGGATCGCCGACTCTGACCTGGTCGTAGGCGCGGATCAGGCGATGGGCCAGTTCTTCGTAGAGCTTCTCGTGGACCAGGACCCGGCGCGTCGACGTGCAGCGCTGGCCCGCGGTTCCGACGGCGCCGAATACGATGGCCGGGATCGCCAGGTCCAGATTGGCTTCCTCGTCCACGATGATCGCGTTGTTGCCGCCGAGTTCCAGCAGCGACTTGCCCATCCGGCGCGCCACCTGCTCTCCCACCTGGCGGCCGACCGCGCAGGAGCCCGTAAACGACACCATGTCGATGCGTGAATCGTTGACGAACGCTTCCGCGAGGCTGACCTCCCCATCCACGAACGTGTGAAAGATCGCCGGGAACCCGTGGCCTTCCAGCGCTTCGTTGACGATCTTCTGGATGGCGACAGCACACAGGGGGGTCTTGGGAGAGGGTTTCCAGATGCAGACGTCACCGCAGACCGCGGCAATGAACGCGTTCCAGGACCACACGGCCACCGGGAAGTTGAAGGCGGAAATGATGCCGACAATGCCCAGCGGGTGCCACTGCTCGTACATGCGATGGCCCGGGCGTTCCGAATGCATGGTGCTGCCATAGAGCATGCGTGACTGGCCGACGGCAAAGTCGGCAATGTCAATCATCTCCTGGACCTCGCCGTCCCCCTCGGCCTTGATCTTGCCCATCTCCAGGGTAACGAGGCTGCCGAGGGCATCCTTGTGCTTGCGCAAGGCCTCACCGACCAGGCGCACGGCTTCGCCGCGGCGCGGCGCCGGCAGCGCCCGCCACTCGCCGAATGCTGCCGCGGCGGCCTGGACGATGGCCTCGTAGTCGGCCGGGGTCGCGGCCTTCACGCGCCCGAGCACCTCGCCGGTGGCGGGATTGATGCTGTCGATGACGCGCCCGCCGTCACAAGGCAGGGGTTGGCTTCCGGCCCACGCGCCGGCGTTGACTTCCTCGAGACCTAGGGATTTCAGAACCTCGTGCATATCACTCTCCTGCGGCTCGCTGGTGCCCGGTACGGCCGGTGGCCACCAGTCGGGCGGAAATTTCATTGGTGCCGCCATGGGCGTAGTAGCGGCCGAAGCGGTTGTCCAGGATATCCTTCAGACGGAAGCTCTCCTGGGTGACGAAACCCTGGTGGTCCCCCGGATTGGAGAGGACGAGGTCCACGACGGAACACACGCCCGCGGCGGTCGTGACCTGGATGGCGGACCACAGCCGGCCGGCAATCACCTGCGGATAGACCTTGTTGACGTAGTTCTCTTCACGCAGTTCGCCGTCCTGGAGTCCGGTGACCGAGACGTACACCACCACCACGTCCTGGAGAGTCCGCGGAACGGCGTTCTCCAGGATCCGCTTGAGGGTGTCGCGGTCGTGATTGAGCTTCAGCCCGTTCATGAGCAGCCGCATCTGGTGGCAGTGCCCCGGATAGCGCATGGTCTTGTAGTTCATCTGGCGGACCTCACCGGCCCAGGTTTCGGCCATGGACCCGAGCCCTCCGGAGGTGTTGAAGGCCTCGTAGAGGGTGCCGTCGATCTCGATCTCCTCGAGGCCTTCCAGCGGCATCACGTTGACCTGGTCGCCGTCCTCGACGCTCTGGCACATGTTGCCGTACTCGTTGATGAGCCCGTCGGTGGACCAGGTGAGGGAGTATTTCAGGACGTTGTTCGGGTGCTGGGGGAGGGCGCCCACCCGAAGCTTGACGGTATGCACCTCGTCGAAGTGATTGGCCAGCGCCTGCGCGGCGATGCTGATGAATCCGGGGGCCAGCCCGCACTGGGGGGCAAAGGCTCGTTTGGCGCCCCGGGCCAGACGCCGCACCTGGTTGGTAACGGCAACATCCTCGGTCAGGTCGAAATAGTGCATGTCGGCGTCACGCGCCGCCTGGGCGACCACCATATTGCAGAAATAGGGCAGGCCGGACACAACCGCGTCGGCGGGGTACTCGGCGAGATGGGCGGCCAGGGCTTCCGCGTCGCCCGCGTCCACCTGCGCCCCGGTAACGTGGTCCAGGCCGTGCGCGGCGACAACGGATTCCACCGCTTCACCATCGATATCGGCCAGCCGGACCCGGTAGTCGCCGGATTCGCCGAGAAGTCCGGATATCAAGGCGCCGATCTTGCCGGCTCCAAGGACGAGAACTCGATGCATAACGATCTCCAGATGGATCGAAACCAGAACAGGGAAGCGCCTTGGCCGGGACTAGCGGTCAGCGGGCGGCGAGTAAACCGGGAATTATCGCGACTGTCGCCGAAAGCCGCCAGCCCGGGGCGATATTCCTTCGGGTTTTGCAATGCGGCATTGCGGTGTAATCTAGGCTCCATGAGCCATCCCCCCGACCAGGTCAGCTGGCATCCGGCCAGCTGGCACGCCCGAACCGCGGGCCAGCAGCCGCTGTATGCGGACCCCGCCGCTGTTGAACGCGTCATCGCGGATCTCTCGGCCCTGCCGCCCCTCGTCGTCTCCTGGGAAGTCGAGGAGCTGAAGAAGCAAATTGCCCTGGCGCAGCAGGGCAAGGCGTTTCTCCTGCAAGGCGGGGATTGCGCCGAGAGTTTTGCGGAATGCGAGTCCGACCGTATTGCGCGCAAGCTCAAGATTCTGCTGCAGATCAGCGTGGTGCTGCTGCATGGTCTGAAGAAGCCGGTGATCCGGGTCGGCCGGATGGCGGGGCAATACGCCAAGCCCCGGTCCGCGGACACCGAGACCATCGATGGCGTGACGCTGCCCAGCTATCGAGGCGATCTCGTCAATCGCCAGGGTTTCACGGTGCAGGACCGGGAGCCGGACCCGCGGCTGATGATCGAGGGCTACCAGCGGGCGGCGCTCACGCTCAACTTCGTGCGCTCGCTCGTGGACGGCGGCTTTGCGGATCTGCATCACCCGGAATACTGGGACGTGGATTTCGTGGCCTCGTCTCCCTACGAGTCCCAGTACCGGAATATCGTGCAGTCGATTCGCGACTCGCTGGATTTCTTCGAGTCCATTTCCGGTCAGCAGGTGCACCGGACCCGGCGTATCGATTTCTACACCAGCCACGAGGGCCTGCACCTGCTGTATGAACAGGCCCAGACCCGCTTCATCGAGCGCCACAAACGCTGGTACAACCTGTCCACGCACTTCCCGTGGATCGGGATGCGCACCGCCAACCCGGACGGCGCCCACGTGGAGTACTTCCGGGGTATTGCGAACCCGCTCGCCGTCAAGGTGGGTGCCGGCATGACCGCCGAGTGGCTTCAGGATCTGATCGGAACGCTCAATCCGACCAACGAGCCGGGCCGCCTTACCCTGATTCACCGTTTTGGGGCCAAGGACATCGAGGCGCGCCTGCCGCCCCTGATCGAGGCGGCGAGGGCAACCGGCAGCCCGATTCTGTGGGTGTGCGATCCCATGCACGGCAACACGGAAACCACGGCCTCGGGTCTCAAGACCCGCCGGTTCGACAATATTCTGAGCGAGGTGGAAGCGGCCTTCCGGGTCCACCGGAACATGGGCAGCTACCTGGGCGGCGTGCACTTCGAGCTGACCGGGGATGATGTCACGGAGTGCATCGGCGGAGCCCGCGGCCTGGAAGAAGCCGACCTGGCCCGTGCCTACCGCTCCCAGGTGGATCCCCGGCTCAACTACGAACAGGCGCTGGAACTGGCGATCCGTGTGGCCGGCGGGCAGTCCGAGGAAGGGTTCGCCCGCTAACGCCGAGAACGTCGGCCGCGAAGGAATTTGCGGATTTCCTCGGCCGGCACTTCGCGGGATTCACCCGGCCGGAGGTGGTCTATGGCCCATGGCCCGACACGCCAGCGCACCAGCCGCAGTGTCGGAAAGCCAATCGCGGCCGTCATCCGGCGGACCTGCCGATGGCGGCCCTCGGTGAGGGTCAGCGCCAGCCAGCTGTCCGCCACCGACTTGCGCACCCGGATGGGCGGATCGCGGGGCCACAGTCCGGACGGCTCCGGTATGCGGGTCACGGTTGCCGGCCGTGTCCTGCGGCCGTCGATCTCGATGCCCTCGCGCAGCGGGTCCAGGGCCCCGTCATCGGGCAAGCCTTCCACCTGCGCGTAGTAGAGCTTGCTCAGCTTGCGGCGCGGTTCGGCAATGCGGGCCTGTAGCGGCCCATGGTCGGTCAACAGCAGCAGGCCCTCGCTGTCAAAATCCAGCCGTCCGGCAGGATAGACCTCCGGAATGCGCACGTGATCGGCGAGGCAGGCCCGCCCCGCCGGGGACGTGAACTGGCTGAGTACCTGGTAGGGCTTGTTCAGCAGAATTAGTCGCATTCGCTGGCTGTTGTCCTACGGGGTCGAGGGAGCAAGGGACGCAAGGCAGGCGAATTCTCTCCGCCTTGCCCTTGCCGCGGAAGCGCTGATCTCACGTCCCGCCGCGGCCGCATCGTCCGGCGGGGGCACCGGTTTGCGGAAATTCCCGACGGCCGGTCCGCCGGGGCGGGCTATCATCTCCTTATGGCCGTCTGTTTTCGGCGGCTGGGGCCCGCGTTTTGCATTGCCGCGGGCAAGGGATTAGCATGATGCACCGCAGTATGCCAGACGAATGATGGCCGCCTCGGGACCCCCGTTTCCACTGGCGCTTCATCGCCCGGCACCGGTTTGTCCATAAGGTGACCCAATGACCGCAATTTCGGAGCCCTCGCCCACACCCTCCATAGATGTTCTCGGGCCCTCGGAGCCCGGTTTCGATGAAATTCTCACTGATGAAGCTTTGGCCTTCGTCGCCGACCTGACCCGGCGCTACCGGGGCAGGGTAGTGGATCTGCTCGCCGCCCGCGACGCGCGTCAGGCCCGCATCGACGACGGCGAACTTCCCGACTTTCTCCCCCAGACTCGCCAGATTCGCGAGTCCGAATGGACGGTCGCAGGCGTGCCGGCCGACCTGCAGGACCGGCGCGTGGAAATCACCGGCCCGGTCGACCGGAAGATGGTGATCAACGCGCTGAACTCCGGCGCGAAGGTCTTCATGGCTGACTTCGAGGATTCGCTGACCCCGTCGTGGAGCAATCTCGTCAACGGCCAGATCAACATGCGCGATGCCATCGACGGCAGCATTGCGTTTACGTCGCCCGAGGGGAAGCAATACAGCCTCGGTGAAAGCCCGGCTACTCTGATCGTCCGGCCGCGCGGCTGGCATTTGTTCGAGAAGCATCTGCTGGTGGACGGACAGCCGGTGCCCGGCGCCTTCATGGATTTCGGTCTGTTCCTGTTCCATAACGCGAAACGCGCGGGCGAGCGGGGCACCGGGCCGTACTTTTATCTGCCGAAGCTGGAGAATCACACCGAGGCGCATTTGTGGGCCGAAGTGTTCGAGTTTGCCGAGAACCGGCTGGGTCTGCGGCACGGCACGATCAAGTGCACCATCCTGATCGAGACCCTCCTCGCCGCTTTCGAGATCGACGAGATTCTGTACGTTCTTCGCGACTACATCGTCGGTCTGAACTGCGGACGATGGGACTACATCTTCAGCTACATCAAGAAATTCCGTAACTACCCGGATCGGGTGCTTCCGGACCGGGGCCAGGTCACCATGACCGTGCCGTTTTTGCGCGCGTATTCGCTGCTGGTGATCAAGACCTGTCACCGTCGCGGCGCCCATGCCATCGGCGGGATGGCCGCGCAGATTCCCATCAAGAGTGACCCCGAGGCCAACGAGGCGGCTCTCGCGAAGGTCCGCGCCGACAAGGAGCGGGAGGCCGGTGACGGTCATGACGGCACCTGGGTAGCCCATCCCGGGCTGGTCCCGATTGCCATGGAGATTTTCGACCGGCACATGCCGGCGCCCAACCAGGTGGATCGGCTGCGGCGGGACGTGGATGTGAGCGCCGCGGATCTGATCGCGGTACCGGACGGCACCATCAGCGAGGCCGGCCTGCGCAGCAATATCAGCGTGGCCATTCAGTACATGGCGGCCTGGCTGGGCGGTCTGGGCTGCGTGCCGTTGTACAACCTGATGGAGGACGCGGCGACCGCGGAAATCTCCCGCGCCCAGATCTGGCAATGGGTTCGCCACGACAAGGGGGTCCTCGACGATGGCCGGGCCATCGACCTGGAGCTCTACAAAGCCTTCAAGGCCGAGGAGCTGGAGGCGATCCGCAAGGAGATGGGCGACGAGGCCTACGCCGCGGGACGCTACAAGGAGGCGGGCGATCTGCTGGACCAGATTACCGCCGATGAAGAGTTTGTGGACTTTCTGACGCTGGCCGCCTACGAGGCCATCGACTGAAAGATCGGTTCAACGAATACGGACATGCAAGTCACTTGTCGAGGAATGAAGGCATGAGCACGAAAGCGGTCGAGACCCTGCAGAAGGAATGGAACGACAACCCGCGCTGGAACGGCGTGACCCGTGGCTACGATGCCGCCGAGGTCGTGCGTCTGCGAGGCACTGTGCAGATCGAGCACACCCTGGCTCGGCTCGGCGCAGAGAAACTCTGGCGCTATATGGACGAGAAGCCCTATGTGAACGCGCTCGGCGCGCTGACCGGCAATCAGGCCATGCAGCAGGTCAAGGCCGGTCTTGACGCCATCTATCTGTCCGGCTGGCAGGTGGCGGGCGACGCCAACCTGGCGGGCGAAATGTACCCCGACCAGTCCCTGTATCCGGCCAACTCCGTGCCCGCGGTGGTACGGCGGATCAACAACTGCCTGCAGCGTGCTGATCAGCTTTGCCACGCCGAAGGCGATGACAGCATCGACTGGTTTAAGCCGATCGTGGCCGATGCCGAGGCGGGTTTCGGTGGCGTGCTCAATGCCTTCGAACTCACCAAGGACATGATCAACGCGGGCGCGGCCGGCGTGCATTTCGAGGACCAGCTTTCCAGCGCCAAGAAGTGCGGCCACATGGGCGGCAAGGTGCTTGTCCCCACCCAGGAAGCGATCAACAAGCTGGTCGCCGCGCGGCTGGCGGCGGACGTCTGCGGCACTCCCACGGTCCTCGTCGCGCGTACCGATGCGGAGGCCTCCAAGCTGCTCACGGCGGATGTGGACGAGCGCGATCGTCCCTTCATCGTCGAGGGTGAGCGCACCGCCGAGGGCTTTTACCGGGTGAACGCCGGACTGGATCAGGCCATTGCCCGCGGCCTGGCGTATGCTCCGTATGCGGATCTGATCTGGTGCGAGACCGCGGTTCCGAACCTGGAAGACGCCAAGCGCTTTGCGGAGACGATCCTCAAGGACAACCCGACCAAGCGTCTGGCCTACAACTGCTCGCCGTCGTTCAACTGGAAGAAGAACCTGGACGACGCAACCATTGCCAAGTTCCAGCGTGAGCTGGGCGCGATGGGCTACAAGTTCCAGTTCATCACGCTGGCGGGTTTCCACGCCCTGAACTACAGCATGTTCAAGCTGGCCAAGGGGTATCGCGAGTCGCAGATGACCGCCTATGTGGAACTCCAGGAAGCGGAGTTCGGCAGCGAGTCGGAAGGCTACACGGCCACGAAGCACCAGCGCGAAGTGGGCGCGGGCTACTTCGACGCCGTCACCCAGGCAGTCACCGCCGGCACTTCCTCTCTGTCGGCCATGGCCGGCTCGACCGAGGACGAGCAGTTCGAAAAGGCTGGCTGAGACCGGCCCCGGTCACCGACCGGCGAGCATCAACACGGGCCCGGCGTCACCAGCGCCGGGCCCGTCTCGTTTTGCCAGCGCGCGTCGAGCGTTGAGGACTATGGGACGGATCGGCGATAATCGCCGCCCCCGGCGGTGGCCCGGCCTACTGGAGCAAGCACCCGAATGCAGTACGATCATATCCAGGTGCCCGAAGAGGGCAAGGCGATCACCGCCAATCCCGATCATTCCCTGAATGTCCCGGATCGCCCGATCATTCCGGTTATCGAGGGCGACGGCATCGGTGTGGACATCACGCCGGTGATGAAGAAGGTCGTCGATGCGGCTGTGGCCAAGGCCTACGGGGGCAGCCGCGGCATTGCCTGGATGGACATTTTCGCCGGCCAGAAGGCGACGGGCATCTATGGTGCCAGCCACTTTCTGCCCGCCGAAACGCTGGATGCGCTGCGCCGCTACATCGTCTCGATCAAGGGTCCGCTGGCCACACCGGTCGGTGGCGGGGTTCGATCGCTGAATGTAAGTATCCGGCAGAACCTGGACCTGTACGCGTGTGTGCGGCCGATCCGTTACTTCCCGGGCGTCCAGACGCCCATGAAGGAGTCAGACCAGGTCTACATGACAATCTTCCGGGAGAATACCGAGGACATCTACGCCGGCATCGAATGGCCGGCCGGCTCCGAGGAAGGCCTGAAGCTGATCAAGTTTCTCAAGGACGAACTGGGCGTCACGGGGATCCGCTTTCCGTCCAGCGCCGGCCTGGGAATCAAACCGGTTTCCCGGGAAGGCTCCCAGCGCCTGATACGCAAGGCCCTGAACTATGCCGTGGACGAGGACCGCAGTTCGGTGACCCTGGTCCACAAGGGCAACATCATGAAGTACACCGAAGGGGCGTTCCGTAACTGGGGCTACGAAGTGGCTCGCGAAGAGTTCGGAGCCGCGGAAGTCGACGGCGGTCCGTGGCTGGCGTTCGCCAACCCCCGCACCGGGCGGCAGATCGTCGTGAAGGACGTTATCGCCGACAACTTCCTTCAGCAGATTCTGCTCAACCCCGAACACTACGACGTGATCGCGACCTTGAATCTCAACGGCGACTACATCTCCGATGCGCTGGCCGCGCAGGTCGGCGGGATCGGGATTGCGCCGGGGGCCAACATCGGTGACTCCGTTGCCGTGTTCGAAGCCACCCACGGGACGGCGCCGGGCTTCGCCGGCAAGGACCAGGTGAACCCTGGCTCGCTGATTCTCTCGGCGGAAATGATGCTCAGGTACCTGGGCTGGAAGGAAGCAGCTGATCTGATCATCCACGGGGTAACGCAGACCATTGCCAACAAGGAACTCACCTTCGATCTGGCGCGTCTGCGTGTCGGTATCCGCCATCCGCGGCTGCCGGGAGGTAACAAGGGTTCCGCCCAGGAACAGGTGGCGAATCTCATTCCGGGCGCCACGCTCCTGGGGACGAGCGGTTTCGGCGACGCCATTGTGCGCCGGATGGATGACTAATAAAACTCTTTAATATAATTAGTTAGGGACGAAAGTTCGGGTGAATAGTAACGATGGGGCCGGGTTCGATCCCAACTGTCGGCGCTGTCCCCGTCTGGCGACGTACCTCGATGAGGTCCGTGCCGAACATCCGGCCTACCATGCCCGTCCGGTGCCGGCCTTCGGAGACGCGGCGCCCCGGCTGCTAATCGTGGGTCTGGCGCCCGGCTACCATGGGGCCAACGCCACCGGCCGGCCGTTTACCGGCGACTATGCCGGCATTCTTCTCTACGAGACACTCCATGCGCTGGGGCTGGCCAGCGCGCCGGCTTCGCTACATCGGGACGACGGGTTGACCTTGAGCGGATGTCGAATCACCAACGCGGTGAAGTGCCTGCCGCCGGCCAACAAACCGATGGGCGAGGAAATCCGCAGCTGCAACCGGTTTCTGGCGGCGGAGATCGAGGAACTGGGACCGGAGCTCGTAGTGTTCGCGCTTGGCCGCATTGCCCATGACGCCGTTCTGAGGGCCCGGGGCGAGCGTTTGGCCGCCTGGCGCTTCGGGCACGGGGCCGAGCACACTCTGCCTGATGGCCTGGTCCTGGTGGATTCCTACCATTGCAGCCGCTACAACACCCAGACCCGCCGGCTGACCCCGGACATGTTCATGAAGGTGACGGCGAGAGCTGCCGAACTGGCGGGCCTGGGCAGGTGAGCGAGCCGGAGTCCGGTTCCGGGAAGGGTGCCGATCCGGCACGGCCGGTGTTCGATCCCAAACCGGCGCTTCGCCGGCTGAGTCACAAGCCGGGTGTTTACCAGATGATGGGCGCCGACGGCGAGATCCTCTACGTGGGCAAGGCCCGGGATCTGAAACGGCGGGTCTCCAGTTACTTTCGCGCCGGCATTCCCGGCGGCAAGACCGGTGCCATGGTCCAGCAGGTCCAGGGCCTGGAAGTCACGGTGACCCGCAACGAAGCCGAGGCGCTCATTCTCGAGAACAATCTCATCAAGGCCCACCGGCCACGCTTCAACGTTCTGCTGAGAGACGACAAGAGCTATCCGTACATCATGCTGAACTCCGAACATGAATATCCCCGGCTGGCCTTTTACCGCGGCAGCCGCAAGGTGCCCGGCCGGCTGTTCGGGCCCTTTCCGAGTGCCGGAGCGGTGCGGGAAACGCTGAACACCTTGCAGAAGCTGTTTCGCATCCGGAACTGTGAGGACAGCTATTTCGCACACCGCAGCCGGCCCTGCCTGCAGCACCAGATACGCCGCTGCTCCGCACCCTGTGTCGGGCTGATCAGCCAGGGAGATTACGCCGCGGACGTGGCCCACGCGGTGCATTTCGTGGAGGGCCGCAGCCGTGAGGTGATCGAAGAGCTGCAGCGGCGGATGGACTCCGCCGCGGGCAAACTGGCCTTCGAGGAAGCGGCACGCTACCGGGACCAGATCGGGCGGCTGAAAAAGATCCAGCAGCAGGGCGGCGAGGTCGCCGACCGCCGCGACCTGGACGTGGTGGCCGCAGCGGAGCGGGGAGGTCGCTATTGCGTGGCAGTCATGTTCTACCGGGGCGGCCGGCACCTCGGCAGCCGCACCTGGTTTCCGCGCGCCGCGCCGGGCACCGGGCTGCCGGAGGCCGTTGCGGCGTTTTTGTCCCAGTACTACGCCCATCGGCCCCCGCCCCATGAAATCCTGACGGATCAGTCGCTGGACGAGGAGGGCGAACTGCTGGCCGCCGCGCTGACAGCCAAGGCCGGCCGGCAGGTGCGGATCAGTCATCGGGTGCGGGGTGACCGCGCCCGCTGGCTGGAAGTGACAAGGGCCAATGCCGAGCAGTCGCTGGACCTGGAGATCGCCGGTCGAGCCGGCCTGACCGCGCAGCTGGCGGCACTGGGCGAGGCACTCGAAATGGACGACGCGCCGCGGCGGCTGGAGTGTTTCGATGTCAGCCATACGATGGGGGAGTCCACCGTGGCCTCCTGCGTCGTGTTCGGCGCCGAGGGGCCGCTGAAGCAGGAATACCGCAGGTTCAACATCACCGGGGTCGAGCCCGGGGATGACTACGCGGCCATGCAGCAGGCGCTGAATCGGCGCTACACGCGAGTTCGCCGCGGCGAGGCCCCCATACCCGACGTGCTCTTCGTGGACGGCGGCAAGGGCCAGCTGGCGAAGGCCGTGGAGGTCCTGGAGGCGCTGGAGATCGAGGGTGTCGAGATCGTGGGAGTCGCGAAGGGGCCGACCCGCAAGCCCGGCCTGGAGCAGTTGTTCTTGGTGGGTCGCGAGGGCCCCCTTATACTGCCGAGGGATTCCGCGGCGCTGCATCTCATTCAGCAGATCCGGGATGAGGCTCACCGATTCGCCATTGCCGGTCACCGGGGGCAGCGCGCCAAGACCCGGCAGAAATCGGTCCTGGAGGACGTCCCTGGACTGGGGCCGATACGCCGAAGGGAATTGTTGAAGGAGTTCGGCGGTCTCAAGGGGATCATGGCCGCCGGCGCCGAAGACCTGGCGCGGGTGCCCGGTATCAGCCGGAACCTGGCCGCACGGATATGGAACCACTTGCACCCCGAGGGATAGCGCCTGGCATGGCAACCCACTTCAATCTTCCCAACACGCTCACCTGGATTCGCATTGCGCTGATCCCGCTGTTCGTGATCGTGTTTTACCTGCCGGTGCCCTGGGCCCGGCCGGCTTCGGCCATTATTTTCTCGCTCGCGGGCATCACCGACTGGCTGGACGGGTACTACGCGCGGAAGCTGGGGCTGACGTCATCCTTCGGCGCGTTTCTCGATCCCGTGGCGGACAAGCTCATGGTGGCCGTGGCCCTGGTCCTGCTCGTCCAGCAGGACACCCGGATCACCGTGACGCTGGCCGCCGCCGTCATCATCGGCCGGGAAATCACGATCTCGGCCCTGCGGGAATGGATGGCGGAACTGGGTCGGCGCAGTCACGTGGCGGTGAGCCAGATCGGCAAGTACAAGACCATCGCCCAGATTACGGCGCTGATCATGATGCTCTACCACGAGGATCTTTTTTTCATACCCATGTACGAAGTCGGCTACGTCTTTCTGCTGCTGGCGGCCGTACTCACCCTGTGGTCCATGGCCCGCTACCTCGCCGCCGCCTGGCCGGTGCTGACCGGAGAGTCCGGGGAACCTTGACTCCCCCGGCAATCCGGATAGAATGCCTCGCTTCACTCGGCGGGAATAGCTCAGTTGGTAGAGCACAACCTTGCCAAGGTTGGGGTCGCGAGTTCGAGTCTCGTTTCCCGCTCCAGAACAAAATCATAGGGTTACGGCGGTTTGTCGTGACCCTTTTTTTGTTCCCGGCCTGCGGATGCAAGACCCGTCCGGGGGGGGGCCAGAGCCAGCCCTTTTGTTCGCTACCTGAATCCGCCGCGGCTGACCCCGCTCGCAGGATGCGGCCGCGTGTTGATGCCGTCGTCCGGGGCATGGCGGGTGAGGCAACTCAGGGCACCGACTCATCCGCTAGCGCGTGCCTGCAAGGCCTGAAGGCCGCTGATCCGGGTCACTAACAGATATATCCCGGGACTCAGTTACCGTCCTGTGCGGCAAATCGTTCACAGGTTCCCTCGGCAGGCTGCCAGACCTTTGCATAGGGATTACCGGAGCAGACGACAGCGAGGAATTTGTCGCGCTCGCGGGCCTGCCGGGCCCCCTGCGTTGCGCGAATCGGGGCGAAGTCCGGATGCTCATAGAGATCTTCGAGGTAGGCTGCGCCGGGCGGTATGAAATGGCCGTCTTCCACCGACCGGGCGATCAATGCGAGCCCCCGTTGCTCATCAGCCGCCAGAAAGCTGACCAGTCCGTCTTCGTAGTCAGGGCTTTGCTGTGGTACGAACGTCGATAACCCGGCTTCCCTGTAGCGG
>JARFQW010000003.1 GCA_029287575.1 Gammaproteobacteria bacterium
CCCGGTTCGGCTCTCTGGCGGCGAGTTCCGGGCTCCAGCTCTCGCCCGTGGGCCTGCGCCCCACGAGCACCGCGCCCGGCGGAAGGGCCTGGCCGATCCGGGCCCGAACTACGTGCCGACCCCGTGGTGTCTGCTCGCTGCCATTCAATTCACCCGCTCCCCGCGCGGCGGAGGACACGGGCCAGACCCGATCCGGGCCCGCGCCATCCCGCAGGACCAGCTGCTGGTCCTGCAGGCTGACGAGGATGCGTTGCCTAAACGTCGCTGTCATCTGATTCCCGGCGTGCCTTGGAGCTTGGCCCGTCCTGGGCCGGCCAGACCGAGTACGGGGTCTCCACCAGACAAACATTGTAATAGCGGGGGTCGTCCGTTACTTCCCGGCCCAGCCATGGCGGACGCACGAATGACTCGCGCTCGCTGCCGAGTTCGATCTCCGCAACGATCAGCCCGGCGTTGTCGCCCTCGAATTCGTCAATTTCCCAGCGATGACCTTCGTGATGAATGTAGTGGCGAGTCTTGGCCAGCACCTGCGTGCCGGCGAGTTCGCGCAACATGACCTCGGCATCGGCCAGGGGCACGGGGTACTCGAACTCCAGCCGGCGGGCGCCGAGCGTGCGGCCCTTGATGTTGAGGCGCGCCTCGTCCCCGGTGATCCGCACACGCACTGAAGCGCCCTCATCACGGGCGCCGAGGTAGCCCTGGACCATCCGATGGCTGTAGTCCACGGACGTACGCCACTGGTCGGACACCAGGAGAAATTTACGCTCGATCTCCACACCCATGGCTACGCGGGCTCCAGCACGGCAATGGACTCCAGGTGGCCGGTATGGGGAAACATGTCCATCACTCCGGCCGCGGCCAGCCGATAGCCGAAGCGGCGCACCAGCAGGCCGATATCGCCGCCGAGCGTCTCGGGATTGCAGGAGACGTAAACAATGCGATGCGGCCGCGCGGGCGCGATCTGCTCCAGAACCCGGCGCGCGCCAGCGCGCGGCGGGTCCAGGAGCACGGACTCATAGCTGCCTTGCGCCCATGGGGCATTGGCAGCGGACGCGAACAGGTCTCCGGCAAAAAACGACACCCGGTCCTCCAGCCCGTTGGCCGCCGCGTTCGCGCGCGCTCGCTTCACCAGCCCCTCGTCCCCTTCCACGGCCGTTACCCGGGCACCCCTGCGAGCCAGCGGGAGTGAAAAATTGCCCAAGCCGGAAAACAGCTCCAGCACATGGCCGCCGGGTGTTGGCGACAGCAGCTCCAGCGCGTGGTCCACCATGCGCTGATTGAGGACGCCATTTACCTGCAGGAAGTCGCCGGGCTGGAAGTGAATCTCCACGTCGTACGCCGGCAGCCGGTAGCCGAGCTGGCGAGGCGATTCAGTCAGCGCCCGCACCGTTCCCGGCCCCCCTGTCTGCAGATAGATGTCGAAGTCATAGCGCGCTCCGAAGGCCGATATCTTCAGCAGGTCGTCCGGGGTCGGCGGGTCGAGTACCCGGAAAACCAGAGCGACGACGTCGTCTCCGGCGGCCACCTCCACCTGGGGAATCCGGGCGCTCACCGACAACGATCCGATCAGCTCCGAAAGCGCTTCGAGACGATGACCCGCCTCGGGGATCAGCACCTCGCAGGAGAGCATGTCGGCGAGATAAGAGGCATTGCGCTCTCGGAAGCCGACCAGAACCCGTCCCTTCTTGGGCACGTCGCGCACGCCGAGACGGGCGCGCCGCCGATAGCCCCAGGGCTCTCCCGAGAGGGGCTCGAGCAGGCGCTCCGGCAAGACGCCGCTCTCGGCTTCGAGAGTATCCAGGAGCCGCTGTGACTTGAGCCGAAGCTGGGCCGGGGGTGCCATGTGCTGAAGCGTGCAGGCGCCGCACAGCCCGAAGTACCTGCAGCCGGGCTCGACACGGTCGCCGGACGCCTCGAGCACGCGCTCGACCTGTGCCTCGTCGTATCCCCCACGGCTCCGGGTCCTGACCACCGAGACGCGCTCCCCCGGGAGCGCGGCATCCACACGGACCGGCCGGCCCTCGCAGGTCGCCGTGCCGCGGGCCTGTTCGTCCAGCCCGTCGATGACCAGCTCGACCGGTGCGGGGTCCGGTCGCTTCCGTCTACGGCTCACTCTCTTTCGTTCCAGGCGGCGAGATATTCCTGGATATGGTCGCGACCATCCCGGGACAGAGATTCCCGGACCAGCGCCTCCTCGGCGGCATAACCCTGTTCGTCCAAGTGACCGCGCATTCGCTGGAAACGAAGAAACACCAGATAGGTGTTGATCACGTCGGTCTCACAATAGTTCCTGATGCCCTCCAGATGACCGTCGCGCCACTGCTCCCAGACCTGGTCGCCGCTCATACCGAGTTTGCCGGGGAAGCCGAGCATGACCGCTACCTCGTCGAGCGGCGCCCGGGCCCTGACCTGATAGCCCGACAGGACGTCCATCAGATCCAGGTGGCGCCAGTGAAAACGGTTGAGATAGTTGTTCCAGCGAAAAGACTGTTCGCCGTCTCCGGTCTCCCAGTAGCGGGAGGCGTCAATGCCGTGCCGCAGCGCCCGGTAGTGCAGGACCGGCAGATCGAAACCCGATCCGTTCCAGGACACGAGATCAGGCGAAAATCGATCGATGCCGTCGAAGAACCGCCGGACCAGCTCCGCCTCGTCCGCTTCCGGGTCTCCGAGGGACCACACCTTCCAGTCGTCCCTGGACCTGAGGACCACTGAAATCGCCACGATACGGTGCTGGTGCAGGGCCAGAAACTCGCCGCCGGTCTGCTGGCGGCGGCGGGCCAGCATGATCTGGCCGACGGTCGCATCCTCCAGGTCGCCCAGTCCGAAGTACTGACGCCCGAACTCCAGGTCGGGCACAGTCTCGATGTCGAAGACCATGGTGTTCACGAGGCTTGACCCTTGAGCAGGACGGCAACGGCAACGATCAGCCCGGCCTCGTCGGTGAGCGTCACATGGGCATCGCCGATACCCATGGTCCGGCGCAGCCGATCACCGCGCTCGGACCACACCACCTCCGGCTTGCCCCAGGCATTGGCGGCCACGCCGACGTCGCGGATCCACATGCCATGCGCGAAGCCGGTGCCCATGGCCTTGACGACAGCTTCCTTGGCGGCGAAACGCATGGCCAGATAACGCACTTTTCGGCGCGTATGGTCGTAACCGACCCGCTCCTGGGGCAGTAGCAGGCGATCCACGAAACGCTCGCCGAACCGCGCCAGCGTGGCCTCGATGCGGTCCGTTTTCAGCAGGTCGGTGCCGATGCCGAAGATCACCGCGAGCGGGCCTCGGCCATCAGGCGACGCATCTCGATCACCGCCGTGCTGAGACCGTCGAAAATGGCCCGGGCAACGATGGCGTGACCGATATTCAGCTCCCGGATCGGCTCGATGGCCGCGATCGGCTGCACGTTGTGATAGTGCAGCCCGTGACCCGCGTGCACCCGCAGCCCGATGGACCGGGCATAGTGCGCCGCCTCACTCACCCGCTCCAGCTCCGCCCGCTGATCCGTCTCTCCAACGGCGTCGGCAAAGGCGCCGGTATGCAGCTCGACAATCGGAGCACCGACCGCGGCGGCGGCATCGAGCTGCTCAGCGACCGGATCGACGAACAGCGAAACACGGATACCCGATTCAGCGAGGCGCTTGCATGCCTCGCTGAGCCGGCCGGTCTGACCGGCGACGTCCAGGCCGCCTTCGGTGGTCAGCTCCTCACGCCGCTCCGGAACCAGACAGCAATCCCTGGGCTGAATTTCCAGCGCAATGGCAAGCATCTCTTCGGTCACCGCCATCTCCAGGTTCATTCGGGTCTGGAGGACGTCCTTCATGGATCGCAGATCCCGGTCCTGGATGTGCCTGCGATCTTCACGAAGATGCAAGGTGATGGAGTCGGCGCCAGCCTGCTCGGCCATAAGCGCGGCATAGACGGGATCCGGATAGCGTGTGCCCCGAGCCTGGCGAATGGTCGCCACGTGGTCGATGTTCACGCCGAGCGCAATGCTGGTGTTCATACCCTGTCCGCCAACTGTTCCGGGGTCGCTATTGTGCCAGACCCTTCTTGCCCAGAGCGGCAAGGAGCGCCCGGGTCCGAAGCGGCTTCTCGCCGAGCAGCGGGGCCAGCGCAGCCCGCAGCATGAGCCGGGCCCCTTCCAGGTCCTGGGGCACCAGTTCCTGGCCGTTCGCCAGGGCGAGCGCCATACGCCCGCGCACGGCCGCCTTGTGTCCGGCTCCCGGCGGCAGGGGAATCAGGCCCTCTCCTGGGACAAACCGGTAGCTGGCCTCGGGGTCCAGCGCACGGCCCGTCCCGGCCTCGGCCGAGAGATCCAGGCCATAGCCGAGCCCGTCAAGCAGGCGAAGCTCGAAGTACCGCAGCGAGGCGCTGTCCGAGTCACCGGCAAGGATGGCCGCCAGAGCATCGGAATAGGCATGAAAAATACCCGGATGCGGATCGTCCCTGGCTATGAGGCGGAGGATGAGCTCGTTCATGTAGTAGAGACTCAGCAGTCTCCGCCCGGTTGGGAATACGGGTGGCCCGCCGGCCTCGGCATGGCGAAGCGTGCGAAGCTCGCCGCGGCCGCTCCAGGACACTGCCAATGGCCGAAAGGGGCCCAGGGCCACGCGCAGCGCCGATTTCGGCCGGCGCGCCCCCCTGGCAACCACGCCGATCCGGCCGAAGCCGGGCGTTATCAGCTCGACCAGTGCACTGGTATCGCGGTAGGGGTAATGGTGAAGTGCGAACGCCGGCTCGTTCTCGACCCGCCCCGGCCGGCTCATGCTTCGAAATAGCCGAACCGTTTCAGATCGGCCTCACTGTCGGCCCAGTTTTCACGGACCTTGACCCACAGTCGCAGCATGACCTTCTTGCCATAGCGTGACTCCAGCTCCCGGCGCGCGGCGGTTCCCACGGCCTTGAGCTCGGCGCCGCCCCGGCCGATCACGATGGCTTTCTGGCCCTTGCGCGCGACCCAGATAATCGCTGAGATGTCGACGCCCTCCGGCCCGTCGGCGAACGACTCGATCTCGACAGCCACGCCGTACGGCAGCTCCTGTCGCAGCCGGTACATGAGTTTTTCACGCACCGTCTCCGCGGCGTGAAACGCCGGCCCGCGGTCTGTGCGCTGATGCTCGGGAAACAAGGCCGGGCCCTCGGGCATCCTCGCCTTGAGGTTCTCTCGCAGCCGATCCATGTCCCTGGCCCGAAGTGCCGAGAGCGGAATGACCTCGACGAAGTCATGGCGCGCGGTGACCTCCTCGAGAAACGGCAGCAGGCGTTCGCGGGGCACGACCTTGTCCACCTTGTTGACGAGCAGGGTCACGGGCACGGTCACACGCTTGAGCATGCCGAGGACGTCCTGATCCTCATCGGTCCAGCGCAAGGCCTCGATGACGAACAAGACCATGTCCGAATCCGGGAGCGCGCCTGCCGCGGTGCGATTCAGGGCCCGGTTGAGTGCGTCCTTGCGCGACCGGTGCACGCCGGGCGTGTCCACGAACACCAGCTGTGCCTGTGCATCGGTAAAAATGCCCAGGGCCCGATGCCGGGTTGTCTGGGGCTTTGGCGTCACGATGCTGACCTTTTCCCCCACGAGGGCGTTGACCAGCGTTGACTTGCCGACATTGGGCCGGCCGGCCACCGCGATCATGCCGCTGCGAAAGCCCGTGGATTGATCAGTCACGCAAATCCTCCAGCATCGATGTGGCGGCAGCCTGCTCTGCCTTGCGTCTGCTCCGGCCTGCCGCGATCGACTCATGGCCGGTGTCCGGCAGACGGCACGCCACGGTGAACTCCTGGCGGTGTGCCTCACCGGTGACTTCGAGAACCACGTATTCCGGCAAAGCCCTGCCCTGCCCCTGCAGCCATTCCTGCAGGCGCGTTTTCGGATCCTTGAGCTCATCCGGGCTGGGAAGCGCCTGCAGACGCGTGGCATACAGCCGCAGAACCATGTCCCGCGCGGCGCTGAATCCCGCATCCAGGTAGACGGCGCCGATGAGCGCTTCGGTGGCATCCGCCAGAATGGACTCCCGCCGATGACCGCCGGTCTTCAGCTCTCCCGGGCCAAGCTGGATATACGGCCCGATTCCCAGTTCCAGCGCAATTTCCGCCAGGGTCTGTTTTCGAACCAGCGAGGCTCTAAGCCGGCTCAGGTCACCCTCGGGGGCATCGGGTCTGGCCAGAAACAACGCCTCGGCAATCACGACGCCGAGCACGGCGTCGCCAAGGAACTCCAGGCGCTCGTTGTGGGGGCCGCTCGCACTTCGGTGCGTCAGGGCCGCCTCCAGCAGATGCCCGTCCGTGAACTGGTGGCCGGCTGCGCCGGCAGCCCACGTCCGGGCGTCGTTCACCGGGCGATCTCGACCGACTTGTTGAACTGGGCGACCAGCGACAGGTTGGCGATGTAGCTCGCCCGGCCTTCGTAAACGGCCTCCACCTTGTAGCCCTGGCTCAGGCGCGTGATCTCGATATCCTTGGGGGTGATGCTGGACACGTCGTCCACGTCAAAGCGCCTCGAAATGAGCTTGCGGATATCCTGCGGTGTCGGCGCGGTACCGCCGAGCTCCGTCTGAGCGCTCTCCAGCGCCTTGCTGACCGCCATGTATTCGATATAGACCGGCGCCAGTCGAATACCGGCCAGCACGAACAGGCCGACAAAGGCTCCCGTGATCAGCATCCCGATGAGGGTCATTCCCTGCTGTCTGCGATACATACCGTTACTCCCTTCCCGATCTGTGCTTGTACCACGGACGGCCCCGGGTACTGAATGCCGCCGATCCCAGTTATGTAATCCGGTCCCCGATGCGCCCCCACACCGGGCCGCCGTTGCCCCAGTCCCAGTTCATCCAGATTGCAACGGCCTTGCCGACCAGGTTGCCCTCGGGCACGAAACCCACGCCCGGATAACGGCTGTCCCGGCTGTTGTCCCGATTGTCTCCCATTAGGAAGTAGTGGCCCTCGGGTACGACAAACTCGCCTTCCTTACCCATCCTCGCCGGTGTCAGCAGGACCTCGTGGATGCCGTCGCCCAGCTTTTCCGTTGCCAGCCGGGCTCCCGACTTCCCATCTCCTTCGTAAGCGCCGCCCACTTCGAGGGCAATGGACTCACCATTGATCTCGAGGCGCTTGTTCCGATAGACGACCCGGTCCCCAGGCAGGCCGACCACCCGCTTGATGTAGTTGGTGCTCGGCTCCGACGGCAGCCGGAAAACAACGACGTCGCCACGGTCCGGATCGCCCGTGTCGAGAAACTTCGTGCGCAGCACCGGCAGCCTCAGCCCGTACGCATACTTGTTCACAAAGATGAAGTCGCCCACGAGCAGCGTGGGCACCATCGAACTGGACGGGATGCGGAACGGCTCGTAAAGAAACGAGCGGATCAGGAGGACCGCCAGAATGATCGGAAAGAAGGAGCGGGAGTATTCGACGATCAGCGGCTCGGATCGGGCCTCGCCTTCGCCGGGGGCGGTCACCGAACCGTCATCCGCCCGCCGGCTGGCGGCCCGGCCGGCCTGAGCGTAGATCAGCCAGATCCCGCCGGTTACGGCCGCCGCGGCGACCAGAAGCACTTCAAAATCCAAAATCCGCCCCGTCCCGGAAAAAACGCTCCGGAGTATTGGTTATTTCTTCTCCACCTGCAACACCGCCAGAAAGGCCTCCTGAGGTATCTCCACGGAGCCCACCTGCTTCATTCGGCGCTTGCCCGCCTTCTGCTTCTCCAGCAGCTTGCGCTTGCGGCTCACGTCACCGCCGTAACACTTGGCAGTGACGTTCTTGCGCAGAGCCTTGACCGTTGTGCGGGCGATTATCTGGCCGCCGATGGCCGCCTGGATGGCTACATCGAACATCTGCCGGGGGATCAGCTCACGCATGCGCTCGACCAGATCCTTGCCGCGACGATATGCGGACTCCCTGTGCACGATCACGGAGAGCGCATCCACCCGCTCGCCGTTAATGAGGATATCCAGACGGGTCAGCGGCGCGGCCTGGTACCGGCAGAACTCGTAGTCGAAGGAGGCATAGCCCCGGCTCACCGATTTCAGCCGGTCGAAGAAGTCCAGCACCACCTCGGACATCGGGAGTTCGTATTCCAGTGAAACCTGCCCGCCCAGATACTGCATGCGTTTCTGAACGCCGCGTTTCTCCACGCACAGGCCAATCACGGCGCCGACGTGATTCTGGGGTACCAGTATGTTGGCCAGAATGATGGGTTCACGTATCTCGTCGAGCTGCGAGGATTGGGGAAGACGCGCGGGATTGTCCACGTAGCTGACCGCGCCGTCCGTCGTCGCCAGCTCATACACGACCGTTGGCGCGGTCGTGATGAGTTCCAGGCCGTATTCGCGCTCGAGGCGCTCCTGGACAATTTCCATGTGCAGCATGCCCAGAAAGCCGCAGCGAAAACCGAAGCCCAGTGCGCCGGATGACTCCGGCTCATAGTGGAGAGCGGAATCGTTGAGCTTCAGCTTCTGCAGCGCTTCCCGGAATGTCTCGTAGTCATCGGAACTCACCGGGAACAAGCCGGCAAATACCCGCGGCTGTACCTCGCGAAATCCGGGCAGGGGCTCGGAGCACGGATTGCTCTCGAGCGTCAGCGTATCGCCCACCGGGGCGCCATCGATTTCCTTGATACCGGCGACCAGAAAACCGACTTCGCCGGTCTCCAGCAAGCCGGTGTCCGTCATCTTGGGCGTGAATCTGCCGATCCGGTCCGCCGGATAGGAGCGGCCCGTGGACATGACCCGGACCTTGTCACGTTTCCCGAGCCGGCCATTGACGATGCGAATCAGCGATACGACACCGACGTAGTTGTCGAACCAGGAGTCAATAATCAGCGCCTGCAATGGAGCATCGGGATCGCCTTCGGGCTCCGGAATTCTCGACACCACGGCCTCCAGGACATCCACGACGCCCAGCCCGGTCTTTGCGCTGGTGCGAACGGCATCGGTTGCGTCGATGCCGATGATCTCTTCGATTTCCGTGCACACCCGTTCCGCATCGGCCGACGGCAGGTCGATCTTGTTCACGACCGGCAGAACCTCAAGGCCCTGCTCGATGGCCGTGTAGCAGTTGGCCACGCTCTGTGCCTCGACGCCCTGGGCCGCATCCACGACCAGCAGCGCACCCTCGCAGGCCGCGAGAGACCGGGATACTTCATAGGAGAAGTCCACGTGACCCGGAGTATCGATCAGATTGAGCTGATAGGTCTCACCGTCCTTGGCCTGGTAGTTCAGCGACACGCTCTGCGCCTTGATCGTAATCCCGCGCTCCCGCTCCAGGTCCATGGAGTCCAGCACCTGATCTGACATCTCCCGGTCCGCGAGCCCGCCGCAGGTCTGGATGAACCGATCCGCCAGGGTCGATTTTCCGTGGTCGATATGGGCGATGATTGAGAAATTGCGGATGCGCTTCATACTGCGTTTCCCTGAACAGGGCGGGGGACCCTGCACCAGGCGGGTGGGAGAGGCGGCCCGAGGACCAGAAGGGCTAAACGACCATTATACCTGTGACCGGGTATTTATTGGCCGCTGAGGACACGATCGAGGCGTTCGCCGTCGAGGTGAAAATGGCATACCTCCTCGTCGCCAAGCACCAGCACCGGCACGCGCAGCCCGTAGCGGCGAGCCAGCTCGGGGTCGCTGTCCACATCGACGATTTCCGGCGACAGCCCCCTCGCCCTGAGCTCGCTGACCATGTCGTCGCACAAATGGCAGCCCGACCGGCTGTAGACAGTCAGCCGCACGACAGACCCTCGGGCGTCTCATCAGCCTCCAGACGAGCAACGACTTTCGGCTGCCAGGCTGACGCCCGCCGGGCGGGCCCGGCCAGTTTCCGGGCCAGCATGATACCCAGCGCCAGCCCCCCGGCGGCGCCGAGAAGTTCCGCGCCGTCACCCTCCCCCGGCGCCAGAGTCCGGCCCAGGAGCGCGCCGGCGAACAGACATGCCAGGGGCAGCATGTACGCAGCCAGCGACGCCTTAAGCAGCACCGGCTCGGAGAGACCCAGGACCACACGATCGCCCACGGCCAGTTCGTGGCCGTTGGGATCCACTTCCACCTCGTGGAGACGGTCCCCGACCAGACGCCCGAGAACGCCCCCGCCGCAACCCTGACCCCTGGCACAGCGTTCACAATCGGCCACCGACTTGGGGGCCACCCAGACCCTGCCGGTTTCGCAACGCAGTACGCTGGCTTGCTCCCGAATCATTCGCCGCCCCTGACCGGCAGCTACCGGCGCGGCGCCAGTGATTCTGCGATCCGCCGAACGGTCTTTCGGGGCACCTCGCCGACCGCCGTTACCTGGACATCGCCGTGGCGCAGGCTGTAGGCATTGGCGGCGCCCAGCCTGGAAAAACCGTCCATGGGCTCCTTCATGGCGCCAACCGGCTCGACAAAGACGGACACCGACGCCAGTCCGTCCGAGTAAACCAGCTGGGTCACCGGATCCGGAGAGGCGGGCAGCGGCCGCCTTTCAGCCAGGGTCATCGTGAATCCACCGGGCAGGTCGCCGACCACCCAGTCGGGTTCGGCGAGTTGTTCGCTCTGGTCAATCTTCTGCTCGTACCAGGTGAAACCGTCCAGGGACTGCGACGGTTCCAGGCTCGAATCAGGGATGCTGGGGTCCAGGCTCAGCCGGGTGAACTGAAACTCCTCGACGGCGCGGCCGCCGTTGTCGCGCATCTGGACCTTCAGCGGCATGGCGCTCTCCTTGTCGACCCAGAACTTGTACCCGTAGCGGAACGAGTCCCGCGGCCGCACGACGACGATCGCCACCGGCCGGCCCAGCTTGCGACCATCGCCGCGCACGATGAAGTCGTAGTAGCCGACCGATGCTTCGTCGAATTGAGGCAGACGGCCGGTCACCGCGCCGCCCTCCTCCGATCCGCTGAATTCCACGAGCACCGAGCGCTCGTCGGCAAAAATACAGGTGACTTTCCTGTCACTCCGGATGATCTCGCGGCCCGGTTCGTCCTCGGACCACAAGCGCTCGCTCAGCTCGCCGTTTTCCACGCGATGGACGACGCGCATGGTCTCCATCTGACCCCCGGCCCGATGCACAAAGGTCCCGTCATAGGACCGGCTCTGAGCCGCGACAAACATCCGCTCCAGCCAGTCCCGCGCCTCCTGGGCGGCCACCGGAACTGCCGCGGTCAGCAGCAGGAGGGCGGCGGCCATGCGGGCGCGCGACGTCACTCGGGCTTGTCCTCCCGGCGCTCGGCTTCGCTGTCGCGTTCCGCCTCTCTTGGTCGCGACACCCGCTCCTCTGACATGACGATCCGGCTGAAGCCGGTCTGTACGCCCACCGGCGCAACGCGCTCGACGTGACTGACGTAATAGGACACCAGGCGGTCCGGATTGCCCGCGGATCGGGCGATGGACCGGGGCTGGGCAAAGGCCGGGGCCGGGACGGCTGCGTCAGGGACAACGACAAGCTCGGGTTGCGACGCGTTTTCCGGGTCGCCGGTCTGCAGGCTGACAATTGCGAGACCGGCGACCGACGCGGCCACCGCCAGTCCGCCCAGGCGGCGGGCCCAGCGGCCGGCAGCTGACGCAGGCGCAGTTGCCGCGGGCGGTGTCGCGACGGTCGCCGCCGCCGGCTCCGGCTCGGAGTCCATGGACTGCGCCACGCGGTCAACCAGGTCCAGGCTGCAGTGGGTGGGCAGATCCCCGCGGATCACGTCCGTAATGAGGCAATACCGGATGGCGGTCGCCCGCAGTTCGGGATCCCGGGTGACCCGTCGCAGGGCCAGATCCACCTCGGGAGCGGGCAATTCCCCGTCCAGAAGGGCCGACAGCTGTTCGCGTGTCGGTGAGGGGTCATGTGCAGTCATATGCCGTCCTCAGTCCAGCAGCGGTTTCAGCTGCCGATCAATCGCCTCCCGAGCCCGGAATATCCGGGATCGGACCGTGCCCACGGGGCATTCCATGGCCGTGGCAATTTCTTCGTAGCTCATCCCTTCCACTTCCCGCAGCACAATCGCCGTGCGCAGGTCGTCCGGCAGTTCCTCGATCGCCTGATTGACGGTCTGCCGGATTTCCTCGGTCAGAACCATGTGTTCCGGCGTATCCGTATCCTTGAGCCGCCCGTGCATCTCGTACTGATCAGGGTCCTGCAGGTCCAGGTCGTAATCCACGGGGCGCCGCTTCGCGGCGACCAGATAATTCTTGGCCGTGTTGATCGCTATTCGATACATCCACGTATAAAACGCACTCTCTCCGCGGAAGCCCGGCAGTGCCCGATAGGCTTTAAGAAAGGCTTCCTGCGCCACATCCATCGCTTCCGACGGATCCCTGACATATCGCGTCACCAACTTGATGATCTTGTGCTGGTACCGGGCAACCAGGATGTCAAATGCCCTCCTGTCGCCCTGTTGTACCCGCTGGACCAGTTCCCGATCGCTCGTCTCGTTGCCCATCCGGGCCGGTCCCTCCAACAGGCGAGTCCGTTCGCCACCTCGATAGACCGGCCGGTTGCCCGAAAGTTCGGTCCGTGAAAGCAGCTAAGTGCTCGAATGGCCGTGGATTCTACCAATGATCGTCGGCGGCGGGGCAATCCAGGACAGACGGACCCTCAGCCGGCGATGGGCTGCCGGCGATAACGCGTCCGCGGCAAAGCTCAGGTCCCGGCACCTGCCACCGGGAATGAGCCTCACCCGGATACGGATCACGCAGGGTGAGACCCTGAGGACCTGGACGAGTTCCACGTCCGTGACCGACCCGTCCTTGAGTTCCGCAACCCACGATTGGTCGTTGCGCAACACCAGTGCCCGCACTTTCCCGGGCAGCGGCCCTGCCAGCCAGCGCCGGAACTCGAACAGAAATGCCGCGGGCAGTACGCCGATGGCCAACATGCGAATCTGTAAGGAGTGCTCCAGGCAGAGCGCTAGTGTCGCAAGGGCATAGCCGCCGAGCATGCGCACCAGGCTGGACCCGGAGCGGACGGGCTCAATCCGAAGTGGCGCCTCGAAGGGCCGCCACGACGTTGGCGACGGGTCCTGGCGGCGGGTCGATGCGGCCGACGACCATTCCATAGAGTTCCGGATCCTGGCGGTTCAACAGCGCCCGAAACGCTTCCTGATCCTCGGTGGAGGCCCCGGGATAGCGTTCGTCGAGATAGCGGGTCAGCAGCACATCCAGCTCCCGCATGCCCCGCCGGCAGCGCCACCGGAGCCGTCCGATCTCGGCCGCATCGGGTCTGCTCATCGTGCCATCATCCCGCAGTCCAGCCAGCCCGAAAAACGGGCGAACCCCCGCAATTTCTAGTGTTGCCGCTCTGCGAGCAGCTTTTTGGTCTCGGCAATGGCCTTGGCGGGGTTCAGTCCCTTCGGACAGGTCCGCGTGCAGTTCATGATCGTGTGGCAGCGATACAGGCGGAACGGATCCTCGAGCTCATCCAGGCGCTCGCCCGTGGCTTCGTCCCGGCTGTCCACAAACCACCGATAGGCGGCCATCAGAACCGCGGGACCCAGATAACGGTCGCCGTTCCACCAGTAGCTCGGGCAGCTCGTCGAGCAGCAGGCACACAGAATGCACGCCGAGGGTTCGTTGATCTTCTCCTGGTCCTCCTTGGTCTGCAGGCGCTCCCGGTCCGGGGGGGCCGGGGTCCGGGTCTGGAGCCATGGCTTGATCGACGCATACTGGGCGTAAAAGTTCGTGAGGTCCGGTACCAGGTCCTTAATCACGGGCATGTGCGGCAAGGGGTAGATCTTGACCTCCCCTTTCACCTCGTCGATCGCCTTGGTGCAGGCCAGCGTATTCGTGCCGTCGATGTTCATCGCGCAGGAACCGCAGATGCCCTCCCGGCAAGAGCGGCGGAACGTCAGCCCGGGATCGATTTCATTCTTGATCTTGATCAGGGCGTCCAGGACCATGGGGCCGCAATGATCGAGGTCGACTTCATACGTATCGAGGCTCGGGTTGCCGCCCCCGTCCGGATCGTAGCGGTAGACGACAAACCGCTTTGTGCGCTTCGCACCCTCCGCCGCCGACCAAGCCTTGCCCGGACGGATTCTCGAATTAGCGGGAAGTCTGAACTGCGCCATGCTTGCTCCTCGTTCGCGTCTGACGAATACGCTTTACCGAAACGTCTGCTAGTAAACCCGCGCCTTCGGCGGCACGGCCTCGACTTCGTCGGTCAGGGTGTTCAGGTGGACCGGACGGTAGTCGATCCTGACTTCATCACCCCGGTCGTACCATGCCAGGGTGTGTTTCATCCAGTTCTCGTCGTCGCGATCCGGGTAGTCCTCGCGGGCATGGGCCCCGCGGCTCTCCTTCCGGTTCGAGGCGGACGAAATGGTCGTCATTGCCTGGCCCAGGAGATTTTCCAGCTCGAGCGTTTCGACCAGGTCCGTGTTGAAGACCAGTGACCGGTCGCTGACCTTGACATCGTCGAAGGACGCCACGACTTCGCGGATCTTGCCGAGCCCCTCGTCCAGCACTTCGCCGGTACGGAAGACCGCGGCGTGATTCTGCATGGCCCGCTGCATGGCGAGGCGGATTTCCGCGGTGCTGGTACTGCCGTCCGCGTTGCGGACGCGATCCAGGCGCTCCAGCGCCTTGTCGGTGGCTTCGCCGGGCAGCGCCTTCTGTTTCTTGCCCGCTTCCACGATCTCCGCGCAGTGATGGGCGGCGGCCCGTCCGAACACGACCAGGTCGAGCAGTGAATTGGAGCCGAGTCGGTTGGCCCCGTGCACCGACACGCAGGCCGCCTCCCCGACTGCCATGAGACCCGGGACCACGGTTTCGTCGCCGCCCGGCGCGAGCGTCACGACTTCGCCATGGTAGTTCGCCGGAATCCCGCCCATGTTGTAGTGCACGGTGGGCAGGACCGGAATCGGCTCGCGTGTCACATCGACCCCGGAAAAGATCCGCGCGGTCTCGGCAATGCCCGGCAGCCGCTCGTGAATCACCTCCGGTCCAAGGTGTTCCAGGTGCAGATGGATGTGGTCCTTGTCCCGGCCGACGCCGCGCCCTTCCCGGATCTCGATCGTCATGGAACGGCTGACGACATCGCGCGAGGCCAGGTCCTTTGCGTTCGGCGCGTAGCGTTCCATGAAACGCTCGCCGTCCGAATTCGTCAGATATCCGCCCTCGCCGCGGACACCCTCGGTGATCAGGCAGCCGGCACCGTAAATCCCGGTGGGATGAAACTGGACGAATTCCATGTCCTGCAGCGGGAGTCCCGCGCGCAGCACCATGCCGTTCCCGTCGCCGGTGCAGGTATGGGCCGATGTGCACGAGAAGTAGGCGCGCCCGTAGCCGCCGGTGGCAAGGATGACCATCTGTGCCCGGTAGCGGTGCAGGTGACCGGTTTCCATGTCCAGCGCAATGACCCCACGGCAGGCACCGTCTTCGTCCATCAGCAGATCCAGCGCAAAGAACTCGATGAAGAACTCCGCGTCGTGCTTGAGAGACTGCTGGTAGAGCGTGTGCAGCATCGCATGGCCGGTACGGTCGGCCGCCGCACAGGTCCGCTGCGCCGTGCCTTCCCCGAAATGCGTGGTCATGCCGCCGAACGGGCGCTGATAGATCCGCCCTTCCTCGGTGCGGGAGAACGGCACCCCGTAGTGCTCCAGTTCGATCACCGCGTCCGGGGCTTCCTTGCACATGTACTCGATGGCGTCCTGATCACCCAGCCAGTCCGAGCCCTTGATGGTGTCGTACATGTGCCAGCGCCAGTCGTCCTCGCCCATGTTGCCCAGCGCGGCGCTGATGCCTCCCTGAGCCGCCACCGTGTGGCTGCGGGTGGGAAAAACCTTCGTGACACAGGCGGTCTTGAGGCCGGCCTCCGCGAGGCCCATGGTCGCCCGAAGGCCGGCCCCGCCAGCTCCGACAACCACGACATCGAAGGTGTGATCGATGATCTTGTAGGCGCTGCTCATGAATCAGCCTCCGAAGGCGAGCTTGAGAACGGCGAAAATCCCGACGCCGGCCACGACGACGTGAGCGAACTGCAGCGCAACCCGGCCGAGGACCCGGGCGCTGCCCCGGGTGTAGTCCTCGACGACCACCTCGGTGCCAAGCAGCGAATGGTAGGCCGCCACACCCAGAAGAATGACCATGAGCACGGCATTGAGCGGCCTGCTCAGCCATCCGGAAACATCCGCACGGCTGGAAAGGTCAAGGCTCAGAAGCGCGAAGACGAACCAGATGCCCAGGAGCGCCAGGGCGACCGCGGTCACGCGCTGCGACCACCAGTGACCGGTCCCGCCCCCGGAGGATCCGAGGCCGAGTACCCGTCCAAGCGGCGTACGGAGGCTCATGCGCCACCTCCCATCCGGACCCCGAACCAGAACAGCACCGCCAGCACCGCCGCGGCGATGAGAACGAACTTTCCGGACCGGTTCACCTGCTCGATTTCAAAGCCGTGGCCGGTGTCCCAGATGAGGTGTCGAATCCCATTGAGGAAGTGGTAGAAAAAGGCAACCACCCAGGCGAACAGCAAAATCTGCACGGGCCAGCTCCCCAGCAGGCCGACGGCGTCCGCATACGCTCCCGGACCACCGGCGAGCGCTGTGAGCCAGTACACGAGGACACATAGCCCCGCCGCCATGAAAACGCCGCTGATGCGGTGTGAGATCGAAAGGACCGACGTAATCTGCGGACGGTAAACCTGCAGATGCGGTGAAAGCGGCCGATTGTCAGCAGCCATGCCCTTTGACCCTCCTTCGAGGCCAAGCCTTGTTCATGTTTTTCGTGAAAACCGGTCAGAACGGATGCCCTGACCAGCGATGTTTCGCGCACTCAGAAGTCGATGCACCTGCCGTTCTTCTCCCAGTCCCCATAGCGTGTGGGCTCAGGGCCCGGCCGGCCGCCGATCTCCCTCGGCCGCTCCGTCTCCGGTTCCTGACCGGTCTCCGAATCCGCCTCGGATCGGTCCTTCGGGGGATCGGGCTGCTTCGTGTCCACGGGTTCGTCTTGCATAGCACCATAGTTTGCCAGAACCCCCCGTTGGATGCATTGTCCCCGTTCATGAACGAATCGCTGGCGGGTCTCGAACTCACGGAACTCCTGGGCTGGATCACGCTGGTCGCGGTCGCCCTCTATCCCCTGCTCGTGGTGGCGCTCGGAATCCGGATCGTGACCAGTCAGCGCACGTCCGGCGGCGCCCTGGCGTGGCTGTTCCTGCTCCTGCTGCTGCCCGTCGCCGGGCCCGTGCTTTATCTGTGGTTCGGGGAAAGCCGCATTGGCCGCAGGCGCAAGACGCAGGCAGAGCGAAATCTCGACGCCTATCACGCGTGGGTGCGCCAGATCCCGGCGGACCACAAAACGGTGCCCGAGGAGCTGGGCCCGACCGTGGCCGGTTTCACACGCCTCGTGGAAAACACGATCTCGGTTCCCGCGCTGACCGGCAATCAGCTGGAACTGATCGCCTCCACCGGCGCGATGTTCGATGCGATTGTCGACGCCATCAACGGCGCAACGCGCTTCTGCTTCCTCGAATATTACATATGGTTCGAAGGGGGCAGGGCCGACGACGTGGCGGCCGCGCTGATGGCCGCCGCTCGACGCGGAGTCGACTGCCGGGTTCTGGTCGATGCCGTCGGCAGCTCCAAGTTCCTGGGCGGCCGGAAAGCCAGCGAAATGCAGGCAGCGGGCGTGCGGATTCGCGCCTGTCTGGCCGTCGGTCCGGTCAGGATGTGGTTTTCGCGCATGGACATCCGGAATCATCGCAAACTGGTGGCCGTCGACAGCTCGCTGGCGATCACCGGAAGCCTCAACATGGCGGATCCGGCCTGGTTCAAGCAGGACGCCGGGGTGGGCGAATGGGTGGATGCCATCACCTGCATTCGCGGCCCGGTCGCCGGTCTGCTGGCCGGTGTCTTCGCGTGGGACTGGTCCGTCGAGACCGGGCAGCCCCTTGCCGATTTACGGATCAGCGGTGACCGGCCGGGCTCCAGTCCCGTTCAGCTCATTCCATCCGGGCCCGTACCCGCGGGGGGCACGGTCAGAAAACCCGTCCTGGCCGGCATCTATGCCGCCCGGGAAGAGCTGATCCTCACAACTCCCTATTTCGTACCTGACGAAAGCCTGATCCTGGCCCTGACCAGCGCGGCGCAGCGCGGTGTCCGAACCCACCTGGTGCTCCCGCGGCACGTCGACTCCACCCTGGTCCGCCTGGCCGCGCGCCACTATATCGACGAACTGCTCCAGGCAGGTGTCCAGGTGCACCTCTTCGGAGACGGGCTGCTTCACACCAAGAGCGCGACGGTGGATGGAGTATCTGCCTTTTTTGGCAGCCTGAACCTGGATATGCGGAGCCTGTGGCTGAATTTCGAACTGTCCATGGCCGTGTATGATTCCCAGTTCACCAGAGCCCTGAGAGAGTTGCAGATGAACTACATCGAGCGCAGCGACACGGTGGATGTCGCCCGCTTCGGCAATCGGTCGTCGGTCTCCCGTCTCGCCGAGGCCGTGGCCCGGCTGTTCAGCCCGATCTTGTGAGCTTTCGACAGGCACGTTTTCGCAGGCGAGGAGCGCAGACCCGATGACCCGCATAGCGAAACTGGACCATTTGTCCGTAGTCTCGATCACCGGCGCGGACGCCGGGACGTTTCTCCAGTCACAGCTTTCCGCGAACCTCGAGGCGCCTGACACGGGCGTTGCAAGAATCACGAGCTGGAACTCGGCCGCCGGAAAGACCATTGCAAGCCCGTGGCTGATGGGTGAGCGCGCCGGATCGCACATCCTGATTCTGCCGTCGAGCCTGACCGAGGTCGTCGTGAAGCGACTGCGCATGTTTGTACTGCGCAGCCGCGTCAGCATCGACATCGCGAGCGACCTGGGGGTGTTCGGCACGAGCGACGCTGAACTCCAGCCGGAAGGCACGGTAGCCGCGGCGGTACCGGACGGAGAACGGCCGCGCCGGCTGTTCGTCGCGGACGCTGCATTCGGGCCGACGGATGCCTCCGGGGAGGCATTGGTGTGGTGGCGGGAGGCAGATCTTCGTGCCGGTCTGCCCCAGGTCTATCCGCAGACCAGCGAGAAGTTCATTCCGCAGATGCTCAACCTGGACGTGCTCGGCGGTGTCAGTTTCGACAAGGGCTGCTACCCGGGACAGGAGGTCATTGCGCGGGCCCGATACCTGGGCCGTGTCAAACGGCGAATGCACCTCTTTTCCGGGCGGGGGCTCGAGATGCCGTCGACGGGAGGCCCTCTCGGCGACCTGCCGTCCAGCACGGTGGTGGACGCCTGCGAGTCGGACAGTGGATGGCTGGCCCTGGCGGTCCTGCCCGGACTGCCGGAGGCCCTGCCCGCCGGCATCGAGGCCGTGCCGCTGCCGTACTCGCTGCCGGACTGATCTTCAGCCGGTTCCAACCCCCGCCACATCCGATGCATGTCCGGCGGCTGTGTCGGTCCGGCAGATCAAGAATCAAGAGAGTCACACGATAGGGTACAGAACGTTTCTCGCTCCAAAGGAAGGCCTTGCCGGCATCTCTTTCATGAAGACACTCGCTCGCCGAACGGCAATGGTTCTTGTATCCAGTCTGCTCGCCCTGCCCGGCGCGGCGGCGCTCGCGGAAACCAAACAAGCCCTAAATGCGCTGACCGAGGCTGCCAGGAAACATCGATCCCGGCTGAATTACGACGGCACAGTGTTCGCGGGTCCGGCGCTGGCCAAACTCAAGGCGGCGGCCCGGGAATCTCAATTCTTCCTGATCGGCGAGGAACACGGGATCGCCGAGAATCCGAAGCTCGCGGCACAGTTGTTTGCGACCCTCGTCGCCGACGGCTACGAGAAACTGGTGATCGAGGTCTCGCCGCCGATGGCGGCAATACTTGATGCCGCCACCAGAGCCGACGGGGTCGACGGCCTTCGCCATCTGTTCGCCTCGCCCGGCGGCGAACCGGCTTTCTTCGGCATGCAGGAAGAAGCTGAACTGCTGGCCACCGCGCGCGCGGCGCTGCCCGAGGCCGCGGAAGTCTTCTGGGGCGTGGACTACGAAGTAGCCAGCGACCGACCGCTGCTGCGGCAATTACAGGCCTTTGACCGGCCGGCGGACAGTGATGCGCCTCTGAGCGTTTTGGCTGCTGCTTCGGACGCCGCCTGGACCCGGTATGACGACACGGGCGACCCAGGCTACATTTTTGGTTTTTCGGGAGACCCCGCGCTCGTCCGCGCCGTCGAAAATACCTGGCCCGGTCCCGATGCAAGAGCGGCATGGATTCTCGATACGCTGAGGTCGACACTGGAAATAAACCAGCTCTGGGTGCAGGGACGCGCATGGCAATCGAACATGCACCGAGCCGGATTGCTGCGCTCGAATTTCCTTCGCCACTGGCGCAGCGCAACCCGCGATGGCGGGCCCCCGAAAGTCATGGTCAAACTCGGCGGCAACCACGTCGTTCGCGGCAAGAACATGACCGGCACATTCGATCTGGGAACACTGTTGCCCGAAATCGCCGCTAGCGAGGGCAGCCGCAGCGTTTCGGTGCTTGTCCTGCCGGGTCCGGAGTCGATGGTCGCCGTGCTGAACCCGGCCACCTGGTCCTACGAGCCGAAGCCCGCCAAGGACCGGTATGCGCTGGGTCTGGAAGGCCTGGTCGACGCCGCCTTCACGGACGCATTCACGTTGATTGATCTGGCTCCGCTTCGGCCGATGGTCGGAGCGGGAAATGAGAAATACGGCACGCCAGTCGCCCGCGTCGTGCACGGCTTCGACATGCTGCTGGTCATGTCGCAATCCACGCCGGCATCGGAACTGGCGCACGACTGAGACGTGCCGCGGCGGTCACTGCGCCGATGCACCCCTGCCGGGTCGGGGCTGTTGCGTGCCGGCCCGCAGTCAGAGCCGAGGCTCTTCGCGCCGCCTAAAGACACGGATGTTGGGATCGGTGACACCTATGAATCCGCCTCCGGGCGCATGTGCGGAAAAAGCAGCACGTCACGAATGGACGGCGAATCCGTCAGGAACATGGCCAGGCGATCCATGCCCACACCCAGGCCGCCGGTCGGCGCCATCCCGTACTCCAGAGCCCGTATATAGTCGGCATCGTAGAACATCGCCTCTTCGTCGCCGTCGCTCTTGCGGGCCACCTGCGCCCGGAAGCGCGCCGCCTGCTCCTCCGGGTCATTGAGTTCGGAGAAGCCGTTGGCGATTTCCCGGCCCGCAAGGAACAACTCGAACCGGTCGGTCAGAAACTCGTCGCCCGGACGGGCCCGGGCGAGCGGCGAAACCTCGGCGGGGAAGCCGGTCACGAACACCGGCTGCTGAAGCAGCGGTTCGACGGTTTTCTCGAAGACGTCCGCCAGCAGTTTTCCCGCGCCCTCACCACCAGTCAGGTGGACGCCGGCCGACTCCGCCAGCGACCGAAGATAGACGGCGTCACGAAGCCTGGACGGGTCGGTTTCCGGAACCGCTTCCGCCACCAGCTCCTCCATGCTTGCCCTGCGGAAAGCGGGTCGAAGGTCGTACTCGGCGCCCTGAAACTCCACCCGGGCCTTCCCGAGCAGGCCACGGGCCAGGCAGCGGATCAACTCCTCGGTAAGGTCCATCATTTCGTCGCAGTCCGCGTAGGCCCGGTAGAGCTCCAGCATCGTGAATTCCGGGTTGTGCCGGGTCGACAAACCCTCGTTACGGAAATTTCGGTTTATCTCGTAAACCCGCTCGAAGCCGCCGACTACCAGGCGCTTGAGGAACAGTTCCGGAGCGATTCTCAGGTACATGTCCAGGTCCAGGGCGTTGTGGTGGGTTACGAACGGTCGGGCGTTCGCGCCACCGGGCAGAGTCTGCATCATGGGCGTCTCCACCTCGAGAAAACCGCGGCTGTCCAGATACTGCCGCGTCAGCGAAATCATGCGGCTGCGCTGACGGAATATTTCGCGGCTTTCCTCGCTCATGATGAGATCGAGATAGCGCTGCCGGTAGCGGGTTTCCGTGTCGGCGAGCCCGTGAAATTTTTCCGGCAGGGGCCGCAGGGATTTGGCAAGCAGGCGAATCTCGGCGGCCCGGACGGTGAGCTCACCGGTGCGGGTCTTGAACAACGTGCCGGTCGCACCCACGATATCGCCCACGTCCCAGGTCTTGAAGCCCTGGTACACGCCCTCGGGCAACGCATCGCGTTCGAGAAACAGCTGAATGTCGCCGCTGACGTCATTCAGACGCACGAAACTGGCTTTGCCCATGACCCGCTTGGCCATCATGCGTCCGGCCACCGACACGCTGATGCCGCGCGCCTCCAGAACCTCGTTTTCCAGGCCGCCGTACGTGCAGGACAACTCCGCGGCGACCGCCGTCTTGCGGAAGTCGTTCGGATACGCCTGTCCCGCTTCGCGCAGCTTGTCCAGCTTGGCCCGCCGCTCGGCGATCAGTCGATTCTCGTCATGGTCCATAGGGCGTGTCCCGTGCGTGCTTCTAGAGCCCCTGCTTGAGGCTGGCTTCGATGAAGGGGCCGATCTGTCCGTCCAGAACGGACTGCGTGTTGCCAATCTCGACGCCGGTCCGCAGATCCTTGATCCGCGACTGATCGAGCACATACGAGCGGATCTGGCTGCCCCAGCCGATGTCGGCCTTGGTGTCTTCCACGGCCTGAGCCTGGGCGCGGCGCTCGGCCATTTCCCGCTCGTAGAGCCGGGCCTTGAGCTGCTTCATGGCGGTCGCCTTGTTCTTGTGCTGCGAGCGGTCGTTCTGGCACTGAACCACGATGCCGGTCGGATTGTGGGTGATACGGACAGCAGACTCGGTGCGGTTGACATGCTGGCCACCCGCGCCGCTGGCGCGGTAGACATCAATACGCAGGTCCGCCGGATTGATCTCGATGTCCACGTTGTCATCCACCTCGGGAGATACGAACACGGCGGCAAATGACGTGTGGCGCCGGTTACCGGAATCGAAGGGCGATTTCCTGACCAGCCGGTGCACGCCGGTTTCCGTGCGCAGCCAACCGTAGGCGTATTCACCGTCAACCCGGATCGTCGCGCTCTTGATCCCCGCCACGTCGCCCGGGGACGCCTCGATCAGCTCCATGCCGAACCCCTGGGCCTCGCCCCAGCGCAGGTACATCCGCAGCAGCATTTCCGCCCAGTCCTGTGCCTCGGTGCCACCGGAACCGGCCTGAATATCGACAAAGGCATTGGCTGCGTCCATTTCCCCGGAAAACATCCGGCGAAACTCCATCTTTTCCAGCTCGGCCTGGGCGCCGGCGAGGTCCGCCTCGACTTCGGCCAGCGTGTCGGCATCTTCTTCGGCAACGGCCATTTCAAGGAGCTCGGCGGATTCGGCCACCGTGGAATCCAGCCGCTCCAGCCCGAGAACTACGGCCTCCAGACGGGCTCTCTCCCGGCCGAGGTCCTGGGCCCGATCGGGGTCGTTCCAGACATCGGGAGACTCGAGCTCACGCTGGATTTCCTCCAGGCGCTCCTGCTTGGCAGGGTAGTCAAAGATACCCCCTCAGGGCATCGGCCCTGTCGCGCAGGTCCGCAACCTGCTGACGAATCTGGGTTATCTCCATGAAACGGTCTCCGTGGCGGACTGAACCGCAGCCTGACAAAGCGCGCAATTCTATCACGCCCCATGCAGGTCCAAGACACCCGGAGCAGCCGCCCAGAACCTCAGCCGGCCTCCAGGTGTTCGACCACGAGCTGTGCAGCGCGTATGCCCCGGTACTCGTTGACGTCGAGCCGGTAGACGGCGCGCACTTTGGCGCCGGGCAACGGGTGCCCCGGACCACCGAGGCCGAACCCGATGGCCTGGACGACGGCCTGTCCCCCTTCGGCCTGGAGCAGACACCGGAGGTGGCGCTCGCCCACGATTCGAGCCTCACGTACGTGGAACACGCCGTCGAACAACGGCTCCGGAAAGCCCTGGCCCCACGGCCCCGCGGCACGCAGCAGCTCCGCGGTCCGAAGATCCAACCGATCCGACGGCAGCTCACCGTCGGTCACCAACTCGCCCGAGAGATCGGCGTCCTCGGCCCGGGAAGCCACCGCGGTCTCTACGGCCCGCTGGAACGTCGGCAGCGCCGACGTATCCAGGGTCAGGCCAGCAGCCATGGCGTGGCCACCGAAACGCTCGATGAGACCCGGATGGCGGGCGTCAACATCGGCGAGCACGTCGCGTATGTGAAGGCCCCGAACCGACCTCGCGGAGCCCTTCAGGCCGCCCTCTCCATCGGCCGCAAACGCTAGCACCGGGCGATGAAAGCGATCCTTGACCCGTGACGCAACGAGTCCGACAACCCCCGCGTGCCAATTCTTCTCGTGAAGGCACAGCACCATCGGCAGATCGGCATCGCCCATCCGGGCAGCCAGCCGGTCGACCGCATCAAGCGCCTCCTCCTGCATCCGCTTCTCGATGTCCTTGCGCTCGGTATTGAGATCGGACAGGTCCGCCGCCAGGCGGGCCGCGTTGGCGGCATCGTCGGCCAACAGGCACTCTACGCCCACCGACATGTCGTCAAGCCGGCCGGCAGCGTTGAGACGCGGCCCGGCGGCGAAACCCAGGTCCGACGCCACGGTGTCCCTCTGATTACGGCCGGCAGCGTGGAGCAATGCCGAGATACCTGGCGTGCTCCGGCCGGCCCGCAGCCGCCGCAAACCCTCGTTGACCAGGATCCGGTTGTTGCCGTCCAGCGGCACCATATCGGCCACTGTTCCCAGAGCCACCAGATCCAGCCAGCGTGCGGGAACGGGCGGAGACAGGCCGTTTTTTGCATACCAGCCCTCCTGACCCAGCTGCCGAACGAGTGCCGCCATCACATAGAACGCCACGCCCACGCCCGCTAACGTTCGGCTGCCGAAGCGTGAGCCGTGTAGATTGGGGTTGACGATCACGTTGGCTGCAGGCAGTTCGGTGGGGGGCAGGTGGTGGTCGGTAACGAGGACATCGATCCCCGCGGCCCTCGCCGCCGCAACACCGGGATTGCACGCGATGCCCGAGTCCACCGTGACGATCAGTGCCGGCTCGAGTGCCCGGGCCTCCTCGACGAGACCCGGCGTCAATCCGTAACCGTGAACGAAGCGGTTGGGCAGCAGATACGTCACATCCGCAGCGCAGCCGCGCAGAACCCGGACCATCAGCGCGGTACTCGTCGCGCCGTCCGCATCGAAATCGCCGACGACCAGAATTCTTCGCCCCGCGCGCAGATGACGGGCTATCAGATCGGCGGCCGGCGCCACGCCCTCAAGAGTTCCTACCGGCAGGAGGCGTTTCAGGTCGAGCCGAAGATCGTCCGGATCCGTAACGCCACGCGCCGCGAACAACCTCCCCAGGAGAGGGTCCAGATCCCCGAGCTGTCGCAGCCTGTCTGCGTCGACATTCCGGCGGCGAATCGGCCGACAGACATTCAGATTCCTCATGAGATCACGTAACGTAACCCAATGCGGTTCACACTCGAGTCAAACGATACAGCGAATATTATTTCGGCCGTGTCCCCGGGCGAGATCCGGATCGGAGAGCAGCGGTTTGCCGCCAGCCTGATCGTCGGCGCCTCGGATCTGATCCCGGAATGGCCCGTGGCCAATGTGGCGTCGGTGACCTTGTCGATGCTGGAGCCCGCGCTGAAACTGGAGCCGGAAATTCTGCTGCTGGGTACCGGTTCGGCCACCCGCTTCCCGGACTCGCCCCTGCTCGCGGAGCTGTCCCGGCGAAGGATCGGATTCGAGGCCATGGATACCGCCGCGGCCTGCCGGACCTATAACGTTCTGGCCCACGAAGACCGGGCCGTGGTCGCGGCGCTGATCATCGAAGCCCGGTCGTCGCCGCGCTGAATCCGCCGCGAATCACTGCAGCCCCGGGTCGCAGGAAGATCAGTCGAACAGGGTATCGCCCGAAACTCCCTGGCTTTCCAGAATCGAGCGAAGGCGGGCGAGCGCATCCATCTGAATCTGGCGGACCCGCTCCCGGGTGACACCGATTTCCGATCCCACCTGTTCCAAAGTGGCCTTTTCGTGACCATGCAGCCCGAAGCGGCGTTCCACCACGGCCCGCTGCTTGTCGGAAAGACGCACAAGCCACTTCTCCAGCACGTGGTGCAGGTCGTCGGCCTGGATCTGTTCGGACGGATCCAGTGCCCGGTCGTCCGGAATGGCGTCCAGCAGGCTGCGTTCGCCGTCCCGGGTCGCCGTGCTCGCGGCCGTGCTCATTCGCTCATTGAGGCCGAGCAACCGATCGACTTCCTCGGCGGGCTTGTCGAGCAGCTCCGCGATTTCGTCGGGCGTGGGATCCCGGTCGAATTCCTGGGCCAGCCGGCGGGACGCCCGCAGGAACGAGTTGATTTCCTTCACCACGTGGATCGGCAGCCGGATCGTGCGGGTCTGGTTCATCAAGGCCCGTTCGATGGTCTGACGGATCCACCATGTGGCATAGGTGGAGAACCGGAAGCCCTTCTCGGGATCGAACTTCTTGACTGCGTGAATCAGCCCGAGATTGCCTTCCTCGATCAGGTCGAGCAGCGGCAGGCCACGGTTCATATACCGGCGCGCGATCTTGACCACAAGCCGGAGGTTGCTTTCGATCATCCGCTTGCGGGCGGACTCGTCGCCCCGCCGGGCGCGTCGGGAATAGTAGACCTCTTCCTCTGCACTGAGCAGGGGCGCAAATCCGATCTCGGAAAGATAAAGACGCGTGGCGTCCATCTGGTCTCTCGACCCGTAGCCCGCCCGCCGCCCGCTGCGGCGCACGGCTTCAGGAAAGCCACCTGCCTCAGCGCTGGAGCTCGCCGAGTCTTCCGAATCGTCCTGTTTCAGCCCGGCGTTGTCGCTTGACAGACCACTTCCACTACCGTGTCTTGCCGACATGGCATCCCCCCATCCGAATTTTTGTCCTGGGCTGAAGCCCTATCGCCGGTCCTGGCGAAGTCGCCGGCTAGCGCGCCGGCAGGAAGAGAATCGGGTCTACCGGCTTGCCGTTTTGCCTGATCTCAAAATGAAGGAGTGGCGTCTTGCCTGGGCCCTCACCCATCGAGGCTATGACCTGACCGGCGGTGACCCGCTGGCCCTCCCGTACGCTGAGCTCCCGGTTGTGTCCGTAGGCGCTCAGGTAGGCCTCACTGTGCTTTACGATAATAAGCTGACCGTATCCGATAAGTCCACTTCCGCTGTAGACCACCTCCCCGCCGGCGGCAGCCCTGATCTCCTGGCCCGCCTTGCCGCCGATCTGCAGCCCGTTCGGGTTCTTCGGATTCCGCCCGAAAGCGGACAGCACGCGGCCGGTCGTCGGCCACCGCCAGTCCGCCGGCGCCTTGCCCGCCCCGGCGGCTGGGCGCGTGTTTCGCGCGGATGTCGCAGTAGGAGACGAACCGGATCTCGTCGCGGGAGCGGAGGCCGACCCGGATCTCGAGGCAGCCAGCCCACCGCCGGACGGCGGCGAGAGCCTGAGGGTTTGTCCGGGCCGGATCATGGATCCGTCACCGAGACCATTCCATGCAGCCAGGTCCCGATAGTCGAGACTGTGGCGAAACGCAATCTCGTACAGGGTGTCGCCCGCCTGCACCGTATACGTGCCCGGATCCCAGGAAAGCGCCGATGCGCAACCCGCCAGAATCGCCGCAATCGCCGCTACCCCGGCGGCGCGGAAACGCGGTTTCAGTGCCGGAAGATCAGCCAGACGATGACCAGAACGACCACCAGGGCCCATCCCAGAACCTCGACGTGTTGCTTCAGACGTGCCTCCATCGGCGGACCGCCGATGCGCACCAGATTCGCGACGAGAAAGAATCGCGCCCCCCGTCCGACGATGCTCGCGAGCACGAACGCCAGCAGCGGCATGTGCATCGTCCCGGCTGCAATGGTGAACAGCTTGTAGGGGATCGGCGAGAAGCCGGCCGCCAGCACGGCCCAGAAACCCCACTCGGTGAACCAGTTGCTCACACGCAGGTAGTTGTCCCAGTAGCCGGCATTGCGCAGAACCGGCTCGACGAGATCGAGGGCGAAAAAACCAATCAGGTATCCCGCAAGCCCGCCGGCCACCGACGTCAGTGTGGTTAACAGCGCCAGACGGTTGGCGCGCTCGGGCCGTGCCAGCACCATCGGCGCCAGCATGACGTCGGGTGGCACCGGAAAAAACGAGGACTCGGCAAAGCTCAAGCCCCCGAGAAACCAGGGTGCACGAGGCTTCGCGGACCATGCCAGTACACGATCGTAGAGCGGTTCGAATAGTCTCACTGCTGTCGTCCATGAACGAGAGGTACAAAACTGACAAGGCCGAGGGATGACTCCTCCAGGCGGCCGCCTCGCCGCTCGATGCAGGTCAGCTCCTGGCGGCCTCGCGGGCCCACCGGAATGACCAGACGGCCACCCTCCCCAAGCTGCGAAAGAAGCGCTTCGGGCACTTCCGGAGGCGCTGCGGTCACGATGATGCCGTCGTAGGGGGCATTGGCCGGCCAGCCCTCCCAGCCATCACCGATCCGGAACCGAACGTTGTACACACCGAGTTCCTTGAGGCGCTGACGCGCCCTGCGGCCGAGGGGCTCCACTCGCTCGATCGTAAAGACTTCATCGGCCAGGCTCGCCAGCACGGCGGTCTGATAGCCGCAGCCGGTGCCTACTTCGAGCACGCGTTGCAGCCGCCGCCCGTCTGTCAGCGCTTCTGTCATGCGCGCGACAACATAGGGTTGGGAGATGGTCTGTCCATGGCCTATCGGCAAGGCCGTATCCTCGTAGGCACGACTGGACAGGGCTTCGTCGACAAACAGGTGACGCGGCACTTCTCGTATGAGGTCCAGCACCGCTTCGTCCCGAATGCCGGCTGCCCGAAGCCTGGCCACGAGCCGCTCGCGGGTTCGCGCCGAGGTCATGCCGATTCCGCGCCGATCGCCCTTAGAGATCATGCGCACCTCGGTCCATCCAGGACGCGATTTCCGGTACCTCGTCGTGCCGGGTCAGATCCACCTGCAAAGGCGTTACGGATGCATAGCCCGCCGCCACAGCCGCAAAGTCCGTGCCCGGACCGGCATCCTGCTCCGGCCCGGCCGGGCCGACCCAGTAGACGGTCCGGCCCCTCGGGTCACGGGACTTGACCACCGGTTCGGCCTTGTGCCGGTGTCCCAGCCGGGTGGCTTCGAGACCCTTCAGATCCGCGAGCGGAATATCGGGGACATTGATATTGAGAATGGTGGTCGCAGGCAGCGGTTCTTCGTCCATGCGGGCAAGCAGCCGGCGAATCACGGCTGCCGCCGTATCGAAGTGTCCGTGACCCTTGTGCACGAGCGACACGGCGATGGCCGGCAAGCCGAGAAAACGCCCCTCCATGGCCGCTGCCACGGTGCCCGAATAAAGGACGTCGTCGCCGAGATTTGCGCCATGGTTGATACCCGATATGACCATATCCGGCTCCACGTCGAGCAGACCCGTGACCGCGAGATGGACGCAATCCGTCGGCGTGCCGTTGACCGAATACTCATCCGCGCCTACTTCGGTGACTCGCAGCGGAGCGTCGAGGGTCAGTGAATTGCTGGCCCCGCTGCGATCACGGTCCGGGGCAACCGTGACGGTCTCCGCGACCTCGGCCACTGACCGGGCCAGGCAGCGCAGTCCCCCGGCACGGTAGCCGTCGTCGTTGCTAAGAAGTATCTTCAAGGGTCTGGCGGGGAGAGGCCTGAATTCCGGCAACTATAACCGCCGGTCGAGGGGACAACCAGTGACTGACTCACCCTTTGACGATGACGCCAAGCTGTTTCGAGAGGCCATGGCCGATGTCAACCGTCTGAAATCCGACCGGGCCGAATCCGGCCGTACCCCTCCGGCTCCGGATCCGTCTTTCAGCCGCACGGAGATTCGCGAGGTACTCGCGGCCAGCCTCGAGGCCGGACCGGAGCCCGGCGACGTGGAAACCGGCGACGAGCTGTCTTTCCGCCGCGATGGCGTTCCCGCCACCGTGTTCAAGAAGCTGCGCCGGGGCCGGTACCGAATCGGCGCCGAGCTCGACCTGCACGGCCTGACGGCGGTGGAGGCCCGCGAGGCGCTGCACGAATTCCTCCAGGAATCCACCCGCCTGCGGCTGTCGGTTGTCCGGGTGATCCACGGCAAGGGACTCGGGTCGGGACCGACCGGGCCGGTGATCAAGCGCCGCGTGGGACGTTGGCTGCGGCACCGCGACGAAGTCCTTGCCTATTGCTCAGCCCGTCAGGTCGACGGCGGGACCGGCGCCCTTTACGTCCTGGTCAGAACCTGACCCGGCCCGGGGCGGGCATCATCGATCTCCAGCAGGGCGTCCAGCACCGCGGTTGCGTACGACCCAGCCGGCAGTGAGTAGGCGACCTGGAGGCTGGACGCCTCCACGCGCCAGGTCAGGTCCGCGGGAAACACGCGCAGGCTCCGGCGATCCATGCGGGTTTCCGCCTCGAGACCCCGGCACAAATCCGGTTCCGCACCCGCAATCCGGTCCTCCAGTTCTCTCGCCCGGCCCGTCGTACCCGGATCGCCCCTGCCCCAGAGCGGCCCGGACGGATGCAGGTCCGCCGCGTCGGCGCGCCGCCGGATCTCCTCGTCCACGACCGGGACCGGGAACTGGCTGTTGGAACCCTCCAGGCGCGCCACGTCTCCGGGAATAATCGCGTTCCAGCTTCCGTCGGCCACGCGTGCCGCGAGCACCGCGTTGAACACGTGCGAACGCGCAGCCGACAGTGCGAACGAACGGGCGGTGCGTTTGCGGGGCGCGGGCCCGCCGGCCATCCACCGGCGGGCCCGTTCCAGGTTGCCGCCTTCGTGACCAAAGCGCTGGTTCGCGAAATAGTTCGGAATGCCGGCAGCCCGGATCTGCGCCAGCCGGGCCTCGAGATCGTCGCGATCGGCCTGGATGTCATCGACCCGGATGCAGAAACGATTGCCTCGAAGCCAGCCGCGGCGCAGTTTCCGGTCATGGCGTGTCAGGCGCAGGACTTCCAGGCCGTCACCCACTATTGTCCCGGCGGCGAAGCCGTCAGGTGCGTCGCCGGGAAGGCTGAACCATTGCGTGGTCACGGCATGCCGATCCTTGCTGCCGGCGAAGCCGACGTGGCGGGGATGGACGCCCCAGGCCCGCGCAAGCTGCTCGGCCGCCCAGCCGGTATTCGCACCGGTCTTGCGCAGTTCGACCCAGGCGTGGTGCCCGTCGCCGGAAGGCTCGAAGCCCAGCTCCTCCTCGACCCGAAAGTCCTCGGCCTGCACGCGGATCCGGCCCGATCCGCAGGGCGGTCCCCACGGGTATGGCCGGCCCGGGCCGCCGCTGCTAGCGGCCACAGGTGAGGACCACGGCGTGCGCGCCGATGCCCTCCCGACGGCCGAACGGGCCCAGACCCTCGGTGGTGGTCGCCTTGACGTTAACGCGCGCCGGATCGATGCCGAGATCGGCGGCGATATTGGCGCCCATTTCCGCGACATGGGCAGCCAGCCTCGGCGCGGCGGCGATCACGGTGGCATCGACATTGACCGTCAGCCGGTTTCGCTCTTCGAGCAGCGCGGCCACGGCCCGCAGGAGGCCGCGACTGTCCGCGCCGGCAAACGCCGGATCAGTGTCGGGGAAGTGGGCACCGATGTCGCCGCGTCCCTCCGCACCCAACAGCGCGTCACAGATCGCGTGCAACAACACATCGCCATCGGAATGGGCCACGAGACCCGCGTCATGGTCTATGCGAACCCCGCCGAGAATGACGTGATCGCCGGGACCGAATGCATGTACATCGTAGCCGTGTCCGATTCGCAGGTCGGTCATCTGCCCTCCAGAAACGCCGATGCCAGGGCGATATCCCCCGGCCGGGTGATCTTGATATTCACGGGGCTGCCCGGTACGAGCAGCGGCGAATACCCCGCCCGCTCCATGGCGGCGGCCTCGTCCGTGACCTCCACGCCCGCCTCGGCCGCGGACTCCAGAGCGGCTCGAAGAGGGCCGTAACGAAACACCTGCGGGGTAAGGGCCTGCCAGAGATCATCCCGCGGGATCGTCCGGTCAACCCGGCCGTCGCCGGAGGCATGTTTCAGCGTATCGCGCACCGGACAAGCCAGCAGCCCGCCGACAGAGTCGGCCGCCACCCGGGACAACAATTCCGCCAGATCCTCGTCGGGCAGGCACGGGCGGGCTGCATCATGGACCAGCACCCAATCATCGGTATCGGCGACGGTTTCCAGGGCGCGCAGGCCCAGAAGTACGGAATCCTGTCGGCGCGCTCCGCCATCCACCCGGCGCAGTTTGTCCGACCCGGGGGCAATGTCCCGCCACCACGGATCGCCCGCAGAAGTGGCCACGACGATGGTAGCCATCTCGTCGAGGCGCAGAAGCGGAGCGAGGGACCACTCGATGACCCGCCGGCCCGCCAGGGAAAGATACTGTTTCGGCGTCGCGGAACCCATGCGGGCACCGGCGCCCGCTGCCGGCACGACCGCCCAGCAGCGGCCCGTCACGGGACCTCGATCGTGGGCCCGGCTTCGGGCTCCGGATCGGCCACCAGGTACAGCGTCTCGTTGGGACCGATCATTCCCAGTTCGCTGCGGGCGATCTCCTCCGCTGCAGCCACGCCTTTCTTGAGATCATCCACCTCTGCTCCCAGCGCCTGGTTGCGGGCTTCCAGCCGGGCATTCTCCTCGCTCTGTTCCTCGATGGCGTCGTCCAGTCGCCAGATCGCCCGAAAACCGTCGTCGGCGATCCACAGCGGGTACTGCAGCAGCAACAAGAGCGCGACCAGCGTTCCGGTTAGCAAGCGCATGTCGTGCCCGGCCCGGGAAAACCCCTACCGGCCGATACCCCGGGGAAACGCTTCCCGACCGGGATAGCGCGCGGTATCGCCGAGTTCTTCCTCGATTCGCAGCAGCTGGTTGTATTTGGCAATGCGATCGGATCGGGACATGGAGCCCGTTTTGATCTGGGTCGCGGTCGTGGCGACGGCGATGTCCGCAATGGTCGCGTCCTCGGTTTCGCCGGAACGATGCGAGACGACCGACGTGTAGCCTGCCTCCTCGGCCATGGCGATGGCCGCCAGCGTTTCGGTCAGCGTACCGATCTGGTTGACCTTGATGAGGATCGAGTTGCCGATGCCCTTGTCGATGCCCTCGCGAAGGATATTCGTGTTGGTGACAAACAGGTCGTCTCCCACCAGCTGCACCCGGTCGCCCAGCCGGTCGGTGTGGATCTTCCAGCCGTCCCAGTCGCCCTCGGACATGCCGTCCTCGATGGACACGATGGGATAGCGGTCGACAAGGTCGGCCAGATAGTCGGAGAAGCCGGCGGAATCAAACTCGCGGCCGTCGGCCGACAGCCGATAGACGCCATCCTCGTAGAACTCGCTGCTGGCAACGTCCATGGCGAGGGCAATGTCCTCACCGGCCTTGTAGCCCGCCTTCTCGATGGCCACGAGAATGGTCTCGAAGGCGGCCTCGTTGGACGGAAGGTCCGGCGCAAAGCCGCCCTCGTCCCCCACGCTGGTCGCCAGGCCCTGCCCGTGCAGGACCGCCTTCAGCGCGTGAAAGATCTCAGCCCCGCAGCGAAGCGCCTCGCCGAAACTGGGCGCCCCCACCGGCATGATCATGAATTCCTGAATATCGACGTTGTTCTGGGCATGCTCGCCACCGTTGATAATGTTCATCATCGGCACCGGCATGACGGCATCTCCGTCCGTGTCCAGATACCGGAACAGCGACTGCCCGGCTGCGGCCGCCGCCGCCTTCGCCGTGGCCAGCGACACGGAGAGAATGGCGTTTGCGCCCAGACGGCCCTTGTTGTCCGTGCCGTCGAGGTCGATCAGGCACTGATCCACGGCTGCCTGGTCTGTGGCATCCAGACCCACCACGGCTTTGCGTATCTCACCGTTCACGTGTCCCACGGCAACCAGCACCCCTTTGCCCAGGTACCGGGTCTTGTCGCCGTCGCGCAACTCCACCGCTTCCCGCGTCCCCGTCGACGCACCGGATGGCACCGCCGCCCGTCCGAAGTGACCGTCCTCAAGAACGACGTCCGCCTCGACTGTGGGGTTGCCCCGGGAGTCGATAATTTCCCGAGCTCGAACGTGGGCGATCCTGGTCATGAAAAATACCTCCGGGAGATCTTAATACCTGCCACCTATCGGGATTCCTCGTACGGTGCCGATTTTACGAGCCGATCGAGGCCTTTCAGCGTACCAAGCAGACGTTTCATTCGATCGAGGGGCCACGCATTGGGCCCGTCACTGAGCGCCTTGTCCGGATCGGGATGGGTCTCCATGAACAATCCCGACACGCCGACGGCGACGGCTGCCCGCGACAGGACCGGGACGAATTCCCTCTGCCCACCGGAAGCGGTCCCCTTGCCGCCCGGAAGCTGCACCGAATGAGTCGCGTCGAACACGACCGGCGCGCCGGTCTCGCGCATGACCGCCAGAGAGCGCATGTCCGAAACGAGGTTGTTGTAACCGAAGGAAAATCCGCGTTCGCAGACCATGAT
>JARFQW010000006.1 GCA_029287575.1 Gammaproteobacteria bacterium
ATGTGGTGGAGTCCCGTCCCGTCGTCGGTGTCCCCGATGTACATCCCGGGGCGCTTCCGGACCGCTTCCAGGCCCTTGAGAACCTTAATGTTTTTCGCTTCGTAGCTGTTGTTGTCCGCCATAAACCGTTTCCGCAAGGCAATCGAGGCATTATACCATTTTGGAGACAGTTCCTCGTTCCACGTGAAACATTCGCTGTGGCTCGGGCAGGGACACGGCATCCACAGTCAGCGCCGTCACGAACAGTTGGACGTCCAGCTCCCGCACCACCGACAGGAACCGCCCGAGGCGCTGAGCGTCGAGCTCCGCCGCCATATCATCCAGCAGCAGCACGCTACGAATTCCCGATTCCCGGCGAACATGGCGCAGTTGGCCCAGGATAAGACCAGCCGCCAGCAATTTTTGCTGGCCCCGCGAGACCCTTCCCCGAGCCGCGTGATCCTCGAACTGAATGGCGACATCGGCTCGATGGGGACCCGGATGAGTCACGCCTAGCCGTCGATCTCGATCCGTCGCATCGTGCAGGGCCTCACCGAACGCCTTGCCGTCGGCCCAACCACGACGATATTTCAGCGTGACACGCTGTCCGAGCAGGGCCTCGCCGACGGCCGCGACCTCCGGCGCCAGGCCATTCAAATAGCCCTGTCGGGCCTCGGTCACGGCCTCGGCGGCGGTAACGAGCTGCTCGTCCCAGGGCTCCAGCCGATTGCCCGGCCCCCCTTTCAGCGCCGCATTACGCTGACGCAGAACCCGATGGTAGCGACGCCACTGATCCAGAAAGTCGTGTTTCACGTGAAACACACCCCAGTCCAGGTACCGTCGGCGGACTCCCGGCGACTCGTCGACCAGGCGGTGGACACCAGGATCTATGACCTGCACGGGCAGCCAGGACGCCAGCACCGCGGCACTGGACGCATCCTTCCCGTCGGCGCGAATCCGAATCGGCCCGTTCCGCTCCAGTCCAACCCCAATCGAGCCGCTGGACGTTTCCCGTCGCACGTCCCCCACGACAGTCGCGCCATCCTGGTTGTCGCGAATCAGACCGTTCCGCCCGGCCGTGCGAAACGAACGGCCCCGGCCCAGAACGAAAATCGCCTCGAGCAAGCTGGTCTTGCCCGAGGCGTTCTCGCCTACGATCAGATTGTTATCGCCCGGTTCGATGTCCACCGCGCCGAGACAGCGCAGGTTTGTCACTCGCAGACGAAGCAGAGACACCGTCAGCTGCGCGCTCGCACGGGGCCGGGAGCCGCGACGAGCCTACAGCCGCATCGGCATGACCACGTACTCGCAGCCTTCCGTCTGGCCGTCCCAGATCAGGCAGCTGCTGCTCGGGTCTGTGACCTGCACGTGCACCTCGTCGCCGTCCAGGGCCGCCAGGGCATCCAGGAGATAGTTGACGTTGAAGCCGATTTCCATCTCCTCGCCGTCATAGCCGACCTCGACCTCTTCCTCGGCTTCCTCCTGCTCCGGGTTGTGAGACTGGATCTTGAGTCGGTTGGCATGGACATCCAGCCGCACGCCGCGATATTTCTCGTTGGAGAGAATCGCCGCTCGATACAGAGCCTGGCGTAAATCTTCCCGGATCGCTGTGATGGACTGGTCGACCCGGTTCGGGATGACGCGCCGGTAATCAGGAAAGCGGCCGTCTATCAGCTTCGACGTGAAGCGAATATTGCCAACCTGGGCCTGGATGTGATTGCTGCCGATCGCCAGCGTCACGGTCCCGTCGTCCCCGAGCAGACGCTGCAACTCCAGAACGCCCTTGCGGGGAACGATTACCTGGTGAACGCTGGCCCCCTCGCTGGCCGTGGATACCCGACAGGTCGCCAGCCGGTGACCGTCTGTCGCGACGGCCCGGAGATGATTACCGTCGATTTCGAACAGGAGGCCGTTGAGATAGTAGCGAACGTCCTGGTGCGCCATCGAGAAATGACTTTTGTCGAGCAGGCGCTTCATCGCGACCTGCTCCAACTCGATCGACTGCTCGGCGGCCAGGGCGTCGACCGTAGGAAAATCCGCCGCCGGCAGCGTTGCCAGGGTGAAGCGGCTGCGACTCGAGCGCAGCGTGGCCTTGTCGCCGCTGACTTCGAGCGTGACCGTCGCCCCGTCGGCGAGCGCCTTACAGATGTCCAGGAGCTTGCGACCCGGCAGGGTGACCTCGCCGTCTGTATCCACCGTGAGATCGGCACTCGCGACCATCTCCACTTCCAGATCCGTGGCGGTCACGGAGACCTGGTTCCCGCGAGCGACGATCAGGACATTCGCGAGAATCGGCATCGTCTGGCGGCGCTCCACGACGCCGATCACCGCCTGAAGGGGTGCCAGAAATGCCTCTCTCGATGCACTCAGCTTCATTCTTCCACCTGTTAATAATGTATTAGATATAGAGATAGTTGTTGTAGTTATAGGGCCTGTGGACGCCGTGGATAAGTCTATTAATCATTTATAAATCAATAACTTATAATCTTCCTTCGGGCTTGACGTCAGCTGGCACAAGTCGCCGGAGCCTGTGTGCGGATTGTGGATAAGTTTTACTCACATTCTTATGCACAGGCTGCACCCATCATGCGCTCAGCGTTCTCAACAGGTTCGTCCAGTCCTCTTCGATCCGCGGTTCGTCCTCCCGCAGTTTCACGACCCGCTTGCAGGCGTGCAGCACGGTCGTATGGTCTCGACCCCCGAACGCGTCCCCGATCTCCGGCAGGCTGTGGCTGGTCAACTCCTTGGCCAGGGCCATGGCAATCTGCCGCGGACGGGTGATCGAGCGGTTGCGTCGCTTCGACAGCAGGTCTGCTACGCGGATGCCGTAGTACTCGGCGACGGTCTTCTGGATGTTGTCCAGTGAGACCAGCTTGTCCTGTAGTGCCAGCAGGTCGCGCAGGGCATCGTGCGCGAGATCGAGCGTGATCGGACGGCCGAGGAATCGGGCGTTGGCGATGACCCGCCGCAGGGCGCCTTCCAGTTCGCGGACGTTGGAGCGAATACGCTTGGCGATGAAGAAGGCGACTTCGTCCGGGAGCTCGACTCCGTCCACCGCGGCCTTCTTCAGCAGAATCGCCACGCTGGTCTCGAGCTCCGGCGGTTCGATGGATACGGTAAGACCCCACTGGAAACGGGTCTTCAGGCGTTCTTCGAGGGTAATTTCCTTCGGATAGCGATCGCAGGTCAGGATGATCTGCTGCTGGCCTTCGAGCAAGGCATTGAAAGTATGGAAGAATTCTTCCTGCGAGCGATCCTTGCCCGAAAAGAACTGGATGTCGTCGATCAGCAGCGCGTTGAGCGTGCGGTAGGCGCGCTTGAATTCGCTGATCGTGTTGTGGCGCAGGGCCGTAACCATGTCGCCGACAAATCGCTCCGAGTGCACGTAGGCCACGCGGGCGTTGGGGTTCTGCTCGAGGATCAGATTGCCGGCGCTCTGCATCAGATGCGTCTTGCCCAGGCCCACGCCGCCGTAGATCAGCAGCGGGTTGTAGGCGCCGCCGGGGTTGAGGCCCACCTGATAGGTCGCTGCTCGCGCGAGCTGATTGCTCTTGCCCTCGATGAAATTGTCGAAGGTGAAGCTGCGGTTGAGCCGGCCGCCGACCCGGGGGAGCGGCTCACCGCTCACGGGTCCCATCGTCGGCTCCTGCGCGGGCCGCGCCGGAATCCCCGGTGTCGGCGTCGTGTTTTCGGCGGCCATTGCCCGCGTCCCGACCTCGATGGTCAGCGTCGGCGGCTCGCCGTCGGCACAATCCGCGGCGATCTCCTCGATCCGTTTGGAGAAATTGTCCTTGACCCACTGGACGACGAAGACGTTCGGCGCGAGCAGGCGCAGAGAATTATGGTCCTCGATCGCCTGGAGCGGGCGGATCCAGGTGTTGAAGTGTTGCTCGGGAAGATCGGTCTCGAGCTGCCGGACACAGCGGTCCCAAAGAGATGCCGGCACCTCGCTGATCTCCTTGCTGCAGGTTGACGACGCGGAACGGCCGAGTCTACCGACGTTTCGCAGACTTATCCACAGGCATGAACTCCCGCGTGCGGGCCCCGTCACGGCTTGACAGTCCGGCCCGCCGTCCGTACGATTCCGCAGCTTTTGAGCGAGGCGCATGCCTCGCTTATTTTCTTTTGGCGAGCCGAGACCGGAACCATGAAGCGCACCTTTCAGCCCAGCAATCTGCGCCGTAAGCGAACCCACGGCTTCCGTGCCCGCATGGCCACGAAAAATGGCCGTGCCCTGCTGGCACGTCGCCGCGCCAAAGGGCGCGCCCGTCTGACGCCCTGATTCCCCGACAGCGGCCGGGCCCGGCGGTGAACCAGCGATTCCGACCGGCCGACCGCCTGCGGACTCGCGCCGCGTTCACGCGGGTCTTTCGCCGTAATGTCCGCTCATCGGATGCACTGTTCACCGTGCTTGCCCGACCGTCGACCGAGGCTCGACCCCGGCTGGGGATGGCCATTTCGGTGCGGGCCGCCGGCGGCGGTGTTTCCCGGAACCGGGTGAAGCGTGTCGTGAGGGAGTCATTCAGACAGCATCGGGACCGCTTGCCGGCCGCCGATGTCGTGGTGATGGCCCGTCCGGGCATCGCGGCCTGCGAGAATGCGCGGCTCCGGGAGAGCCTGTTGCGACACTGGGAGAGGATTGCGAACGGATGCAAGCGCTCATCGTCGGCCTGATCCGGCTGTACCAGTGGACGCTGAGTCCTCTGCTCGGATCGAACTGCAGTTTCCACCCGAGTTGTTCACACTACGCTGCCGAGGCCGTGCAGACCCACGGCGTTGTCCGCGGACTGTGGCTGGCTCTGCGACGGATCGGCCGTTGCCACCCCTGGCACGAGGGCGGCTGCGATCCCGTACCCCCGCGCGGCCGCCAGGCCGACCTCCACGACCCGGTGAGACAGGAACATGGATAACCAGCGCCTCTTTCTGTGGATCGCCCTGGCCTTCGTCGCGTTCCTGAACTGGC
>JARFQW010000118.1 GCA_029287575.1 Gammaproteobacteria bacterium
GCGTGAAAGCTGACCCAGTTGTTCGGAAACAGGGCATCGGGCGTGGATCCGTCGGCACGGGCCTCCAGGGCGACGACCCGGATCCCGGCCTGTTCCAGGCCGGCCACGAGGCCGTCGAATTCCCTGCCGGCCAGGGTATCAATTTCCGCGGCCGTGCTATCACCTTCCTGATCAGGGCCTTCCTGAAAGGCGTTGGACCCCGCCGTCTGCGGGTTGGCCCGGAAACCGGCGGGCCGAATCATGAGAACAGCCGACGCTGTCTGCGGACCGGTGCGCGTAATCATCCCGCGATTCTAGACCCCCGGGGGATATTTGCGGGACTCGCGTCGGGTTCCGCCGAATGCGACTCAGGCGCCCGGCTCCGCCACCAGGGCAATGCGTTCCCGGGAAGACACCATGACACCGCCCGGAGGTTCCACCGTGATCGCGAACAGGGCAGGACGGGTGACCCCGAGCGTGGGTCGGATCGGGACGATGACCTCGGTGGATCCCGGAGGAATATCGAAGACCCCGCCATCGACGGGAAAGCGTTCGTCGCGGGCCTCGTCAAATATCCACAGCTGGTAGGTGGTACTGCCCTGCTCGTTCGGCGCGAGGCCGACGAAGCGCATGAAGCCCCGCTGCTCGTCCCCGTTCCAAACGACGTCTCCGGAAGCTGCCGCGGCGGCAGGATCCTCGGTGGCGCTCCAGCCCCACAGACCGGTTCCGGGCTCTTCCAGAAGCCGGGTGCGCAGATCCCCGGGCGACAGACTCTGCGGCCCTGCGGCGAGCGCGGCGATCCGTGCCTCCTGGTCCGACACGAACGCCGCGGCAGCCGCGGCTTCGGCGCGGGCCGCCGCCAGTTCGGCGGTCAGCCGGGCAGCCTCGTCACCCACCGTCTCGGCCTGCCACAAACCGAATGCCGCGACAGCCACGCCGGCGGCCGCCGCCCACCAGGCGGGACTCGAACTGGTGGCGGGAATCTCCTGAGCCGGAGGAGGTGACGCCGGCGTTGAAACCGTCCGCGGGAACGGCAGCACGCCGGCCGACTGTTTGCCGTCCAGCCAGATGCGCGCGTCCCGCTCGACGCGCTGACGCAGCGCCATCGGCATCTCTGCGGGTTCGAGCTGATTGAGCGCAAGCGCCGCCGCCACCCGGTCTACGGCCTCGGGATCAAAATTGCCCAGCTCTTCGGCCAGCCGTTCCAATTCCTGCTCCTCGCCGTCATCCAGACCTTCTATGGCCCTCGTGACCAGCAGGTCGGCGACACGGTCATTGTCCAAGAACGCGGCCGTCACGCGCCGCCCTCGTCGGTCGATCCGGGCGGCGGGACTTCCATCAGTTCCCGCACCTTGATCAGGCCCCGGCGCATCTGTGTCTTGACTGTCCCCAGCGGCATACCCGTCTGCTCTGCAATTTCACTATGGCTGAGGCCCCTGAGCAGCCCCATCTCCAACACCAGCTTTTGCTGCGGCTTCAGCAAGTTGACTGCCTGTGCAGCCAACGAAGCCTCCGCGCAGGTCTCGGCCCAGCGATCGGCCCCTTCCTGCGCCAGGTGCAGGGTCGGTTCGTCAATACTGTCCTTGTAGGGTTCTCGGCTTTGCTTACGGATCCGGTCGATGAGGCGGCGACGTGCGATCATGGCCACGAACAGTGTTTCCGACCCTTTCGTCTCGTCGAAGCGGTGCGCACTCTTCCAGATTTCCAGAAAAATCTCCTGGGTGGCGTCTTCCGCGTCGGCGGAGTTCGGACAGCTCCGGCGGGCCAGAGACCACACCAGACCGCCGAACTGGTCCATTACATCCTTTACCGCGGCCTCTTCCCCGTCGGCCACGCGTTTTAGAACCGAATCCGACATCGTTTCCCTTTGATATGTTGACGTTTCGCCCGGACGCAGCCGGCAGATTCGCGGAATCCGCGAATGCTACGTCACGGTTTATAACAGATGGGTCCTTCGCCCACACGCCCGACGGTCATGCCGGCCAGCGGAGGAAGGCCCTATTGAAGAGGCGCTACAACGTAGTGGAGCCGCCCCTGCCGCTCCACCTGAAGCACGACCGTATCCCCCGACATCCGGCCTGACAGCAGCCCGCGGAGTTCGTCCAGCGTGCCGGCGGGCTGGCCGTTCACGGAGTAAATCACATCGCCGCTGCGCAACGGCGTCACCGCACCGCCGCCCTGGATTTGCGCGGCCACCACAACGCCCGCGTCGCGCCGCAGGTCCGGCAGCAGCCCGGCAATGTCCCGGCCGAGGGACACGGCCACGATGCCCAGCTCCGGGACCGCGCTTTCATCGACGCTCACCCGGTCCGCGAACGGCCCGCCGAACTCCTTGCGCTCTATGACCCGGACCGGAAGCGTCAACCGCTCCCCGTCCCGAAGGAGGTCGATATCGACGATCCCGCCAATGGATTTCAGATAAACATTGACGTCCATCTGGCGGGCATTCTCCATGGACTTGCCGTCGACTCCCAGGACGATGTCGCCGACCTTGAGGCCCGCGCGGTCGGCGGGCCCACCCGGGTAAACATCGGCCAGAATGACGCCTTCGCGAACGGGCAGGGTGAGCCCCTGCGCCAGCTCCGGCGTAATTGTCTGGGCACTCGCGGCAATGATCCCGCGTCGCATCCTGCCCTGTTCCCGGATTCGCTTGTAGATCGTTTTGACGATGTGTGCCGGAGCAGCAAAGCCGATGCCCTCGTTGCCGCCCGACTTGGAGTAAATCATGGTGTTGATACCGATCAGCTCCCCGGTCACATCGACGAGGGCGCCGCCGCTGTTGCCCGGGTTGATGGCGGCATCGGTCTGGATGTAGATCATCGGCGCATCCGGCGCGAGCTGCCGTGCGACCGCGCTGACCACCCCCATGGAGACCGAGTTCTCGAGACCCAGCGGGCTGCCGAAGGCGAATACCAGCCGCCCGGGCCGCAGACCCTCGGAGTCCCCGAAGGACAGGGCGGCGAAGGGGCCGCCGTCGATCTTCAGCACGGCCAGGTCGGTTTCCCTGTCGATACCGAGAAGCTTCGCGCCGAGCATGGGAGCAGGCGCCGGAAGCACCGAACCCCGATCGGAATCCACCGGCGGTGCAAGCCGGACCTTGATCTCCGAGGCACCTTCGACGACGTGGGCATTGGTGACGATGTAGCCCTCGGGATCCACGATCACTCCGGATCCCCCGGAAAGGGTCGGCGCCACCACACCCCCGCCGCGCCGCTGGGTCAGGCTGAATCCGGTCACGACCACTTCGACGATCGCGGGATCCACACGCTCCGACAGGGACTCCACGGCCGTGCTCAGAAGGGCCAGCTCTCGCGGAGGATCCGTCTTTCTCGCATGCGCCCAGGGCGAGGAAATGAGCATGGCCAACAGGCCCAGCGCGGCAAAGCGGGCCATCGGGTGCGAACGGGTCATGTACGAGACTCCAGGCAGGCGGGACGACCGGCAGCATAATCAGGCTGATGGCGGCTGTCATTGAGTATACTCTCGGCGCCACGCGCCCGGCCGATCGCAGACCCTATGCCCAGACCTCTTATTCGTTTCTTCCTGCTAGCCCTCGGCCTGGCGAGCGTCATCGCGCAGACGGCCGCCGCCGATGATCTGCCGGATCCGGTCAAGCGCGTGCTGGCAGGGCACGGACTGTCCAGCGGCGGGCTCAGTATCGTTGTGCAGCCGGTGGACGGCGGCGATCCCCTGCTGGAATACAACGGCGCCGTGCCCCGCAATCCGGCCTCCGTCATGAAACTGGTCAGCTCCTTCGTGGCGCTGGACGTGCTGGGGCCGGCGCATACCTGGGACACCTCGATCTGGCTGGACGGGGACCTGGATCCCGCCTCGGGCCGACTGGACGGAAACCTCGTCATCCGTGGCGGCGGAGATCCCTGGCTGACCCTCGAACGGTTCTGGACCCTGCTCAGGGACCTCCGCGCGAAAGGACTGCGCGATATCGACGGGGACCTGGTGCTGGACCGCTCGCTGTTCGACCTCGCGCCGGTGGATCCCGGCGCCTTCGACGGGCAGCCGCTGCGCGCCTACAACGTCGGTCCCGATCCCTTCCTGGTCAATCTGAAGGCAGTGCGCTTCACGCTGGTAAGACGAACCCCCGGCGGCCGGCCGGACATTCTGGTGGAGCCACCGCTGGCGAATCTGCGGCTCATCAACCAGGTGCGCAGCGCCAAGGGTCCCTGCCGGGGATATCAGCGCGGCGTCTCGGTCCAGGCCGCAGCCGATCAGCCGGGCACGGTGATCCTTTCGGGGCGGTTTCCCACGGGCTGCAGCGAGTACAGCCTGTACCGGTCCGTCATGGAGCCAGACCGGTTCGCCTGGGGTGTATTCCAGTCCATCTGGACCGAGCTGGGCGGGTCGATCAGCGGCGTTCTGCGGAACGGGACGGCGCCCGGACAGGAAAAGCCTTTCCACATCATGCGGTCCATCCCGGCGGCCGACGTCGTTCAGCGGGTCAACAAGTTCAGCAACAACGTGATGGCCCGGATCCTGGTTCTGACCGCGGGTGTCGCCCGCGAAGGCGAGCCGGCGACCCTGGAGAAGGGCCGCCGGACCATCGATGCGGCCCTCCGGGACCTGGGCGTCCCGACCCGGGGGCTGTTCATCGAAAATGGTTCAGGCCTCTCCCGGGAATCCCGGATGAGCGCCCGGACCCTCGGCGGCATGCTGGTGGCCGCGTGGGCCCATCGCTACATGCCGGAATTTGCCGCCTCCATGCCGGTCTCGGGGGAAGACGGCACGCTTCGCCGGCGGCTGGGCGGCACGACAGCGGGCTACGCGCATATGAAAACCGGCCGCCTCCAGGATGTCTCGAGCATCGCGGGCTATGTGCAGACCCGTGGCGGCCGGCGCTATGCGGTGGTCGTGCTCCACAACGACGAGGATGTTCATCGGGGCCCCGGGCAGGAGCTCCAGGACGCCCTGGTGCGGTGGGTGCACGACCGCTGAAGCGCGTGCAGCGCCGCTCACTCAATGGCCTGAGCTAGATCTCCTCCACCTTGTAGATCACCGGCTCCCAGTTGTCCGTGCGGCCGCCGGTCACTTCAATACCGATGAAGTAGCGCTTGCCCTCCTCCACCTGGATCGTCACCCGACCGGGATTGGCACCGGAACGGGACCCACCGGGCATGGAAACGGCTGTGGAACCGTCCACCCCGCCGATAACGACGATTTCGTGCTCACCGGGCGCCACCCAGAAACTCGACTTCGTGATGGGCGCATTGACGTTGGTTCCGTCGATCTCCGCCAGCCGGGCTGGCGTGAGGCTCACCGGTGGGCGTCGGAAATCCAGGATCGCGTGGGGCTCGGAAGGACTTACGAAGGGGTTGCTGGCGCCCGTGGCGCAGCCGCCCGTCAGTGCAATAGCAGCCAGTAGCAATGCCCAACGTCTCAGCATGGCTTCGCTCCTTGTAACACGGTCATCGGGGACGGGCAGCGCCCGCATGGCGCAATGATAGCGCGTGCCGGTGCACGAAGGGCATGGCCGGTCCATGGACCGACGTTACGCCGCTGGCCGTGCGGGGGCCTGCCGGGAACCGGCTGGAGTCGCCCTGAAGCAGTCTATAGAGCGCCCGAAACGACTTGAGATAAATCTAATATAGGTATGAGCCACGATAGCGCAACGGGGGCTCCGAGTACCATTCTTACGCGTACCGGCAGCAGCAGGTCCGTTTTGCTGCGACTGGCCTCAAGAACAATCCATCCGGCGCTTCTTCCGCCGGCTCGACAAGGAGGCCTGCCGCAGGGAAGGCCACGGGCAACTGCCGCCAGATTTCATCTTCGGGCTAGTCGAAGGTAGTTTGCCATGGCACATCGCGAAACGTTCTACGAGGTCATGCGACAGCATGGCATTACCCGCCGCAGTTTTCTTAAGTTCTGCAGCCTGACCGCCGCCGGGCTGGGGATGGGGCCAGAGTTCGCGATGAAAATCGCGCACGCACTGGAAACCAAGCCCCGCACACCGGTCATCTGGCTGCACGGACTGGAATGCACCTGCTGCACCGAGTCGTTTATCCGCTCTGGCCATCCACTGGCGAGCGACGTCATCCTGTCGATGATTTCGCTGGATTACGACGACACGCTCATGGCGGCCGCCGGCCATCAGGCCGAGGAACTGCTGGAGCAGACCATCGAGAAGTACGATGGCAACTACATCCTGGCCGTCGAAGGCAACCCGCCCCTGAATGAAGACGGCATGTACTGCATCCAGGGTGGCCAGCCCTTCGTCGAGAAGCTGCGCCACATGGCGGATCACTGCAAGGCCATCATCGCGTGGGGCTCCTGCGCTTCCTGGGGATGCGTCCAGGCGGCCCGTCCGAACCCGACCCGGGCCACGCCGGTCCACAAGGTCATTCGCAACAAGCCCATCGTCAAGGTACCGGGATGCCCGCCGATCGCCGAAGTCATGACCGGCGTGATCACCTACATGATCGCCTTCGATGCGCTGCCGGAACTGGACCGTCAGGGCCGGCCGAAGATGTTCTACAGCCAGCGCCTGCACGACAAGTGCTATCGGCGGCCGCACTTCGATGCCGGCCAGTTCGTCGAGCGCTTCGACGACGAAGGCGCCCGCAAGGGCTATTGCCTTTACAAGGTCGGGTGCAAGGGCCCGACGACCTACAACGCCTGCTCCACCCTCGAGTGGAATGACGGCCTGTCATGGCCGGTCAAGTCAGGACATGGTTGTCTCGGCTGCGCCGAAGACGACTTCTGGGACAAGGGTTCTTTCTACAGCGCGGTTACCAACATGAAGGTCATGGGATCGGCCGAAGCCGACGCCGACAAGGTCGGCAAGGTACTGGCCGGCGCCGCGGCCATCGGTGTCGCGGCCCACGCCGCAGCCTCGGTGGTCAGCCACATGAGCGACAAGAGCCGCAAGGAGGTGCGCCATGACTAAGACCGTCACCGCCAACGGATTTGCCCTCGACACAAGCGGCCAGCGGGTCGTCGTGGACCCCATCTGCCGGATCGAAGGCCATCTCCGCATCGAGGTCAACGTCGACGAAGACAACGTCATCCGCAACGCGGTATCCACGGGCAATATGTGGCGCGGGCTGGAGGTCATACTGGAAGGTCGCGATCCCAGGGATGCCTGGGCGTTCGTGGAGCGGATCTGCGGTGTGTGCACGGGCGTGCACGCGCTGGCGTCGGTTCGTTCGGTGGAGGATGCCCTGGGCATCCAGATTCCGACCAACGCCAATCACATTCGCAACCTGATGATGCTGAACCAGTACGTCCATGACCATCTGGTGCATTTCTATCATCTCCACGCTCTGGACTGGGTGGACGTCGTGAGCGCCCTCTCGGCAAACCCGCGCCAGACCTCGGCGCTCGCGCAGAGCATCTCGAACTGGCCCAAGTCTTCACCGGGCTATTTCCGGGACGTTCAGAACAAGCTGAAGCGCTTCGTGGAATCCGGCCAGCTCGGCCCGTTTGCCAACGCGTATTGGGGCAGCCCGGCCTACAAGCTTCCGCCGGAAGCCAATCTGATGGCGGTCACCCATTACCTGGAAGCACTGGATTTCCAGAAGGAGATCTGCAAGGTCCACACGATCTTCGGCGGCCGCAATCCGCACCCGAACTGGCTCGTCGGCGGCATGCCGTGCTCCATCAACGTCAACGACACCGGCGCAGTGGGCGCGGTCAACATGGCCTGGCTCAACCTCGTTTCGGACATCATCGACCGGTCCATCGAGTTCATCGACCAGGTCTATATCCCCGACCTGAAAGCCATCGCTTCCTTCTACAAGGAATGGGGTTACGGGGGCGGGCTGTCGGGCAAGAACGTGCTGTCCTACGGCGAGTTCCCGATGGCCGCGAACGACTGGTCCAACGACAACCTCATGATGCCCAGCGGCGCGATCCTCGACGGCAACCTCAGTCAGATTTACGAGGTCGACACGAGAGACCCGGATCAGGTGCAGGAGTTCGTGGCCCATTCCTGGTACTCCTACGACGATGAGTCCCGCGGCCTGCACCCCTGGGACGGCGTTACCGATCCCAACTTCAAGCTGGGACCCAACGCCAAGGGCACCAAGACCAACATCGAGGCCCTCGACGAGGACGCGAAATACTCCTGGCTGAAAGCACCCCGCTGGAAGGGTAATGCCATGGAGGTGGGCCCGCTGGCCCGCTACATCATCGGCTACGCCATGGGCCGGGACGACATCAAGGGTCCGACCGACGATCTTCTGGGGGCGCTGGGCCTGCCGGTCAGCGCGCTGTTCTCGACCCTTGGCCGGACGGCGGCCCGGGGCCTCGAGGCCTCGTGGGCGGCCCACAAGCAACGGGAGGTCTTCGACGCCATGATGGCCAACATCAAGGCCGGAGACACCGCCACGGCAAACATGGATCTGTGGGAACCGGCCAGCTGGTCGGCGCAGGCCAAGGGTGTCGGCATGGCGGAAGCGCCGCGCGGCGCCCTCGGTCACTGGATCAAGATCAAGGACACCAAGATCGAGAACTACCAGGCGATCGTGCCGTCGACGTGGAACGCCTCGCCCCGTGATCCGGCCGGCAACATCGGCGCCTACGAGGCGGCCCTGCTCGGGACGCCCATGGCAGATCCGACGCAGCCGCTGGAGATCCTGCGCACGATCCACAGCTTTGATCCCTGTCTCGCCTGCGCCAGCCATGTGATATCGCCGGACGGCCAGGAACTGGCCGTGGTGAAGGTGCGCTAAATCCGCCTGAAGGGGGCGGCCGGCTGCCGCCCCCGGTCCAGGAGAAGATCGAGATGACCAACAAAGCCGCAGTCGAAGGCCACAGCCTGGCCAATATCCAGCCCACCTACGTGTTCGAGGCCCCGGTTCGGATCTGGCACTGGCTCCATGCGCTGAGCATTTTCGTGCTCTGCGTTACCGGCTACTTCATCGCCTATCCCCTGCCCTCCGTGGGCGGCGAGGCCAGCAACCACTTCCTGATGGGCACCTTCCGGTGGCTCCATTTCGTTGCTGCCTACGTTTTCACAATTGGATTTTTGGTCCGGATCTACTGGGCATTCGTGGGCAACCGCTATGCCCGCGAACTGTTCGTGCTGCCGATACACAAGGCCGAGTGGTGGAAAGATCTGATCCACGAGGTGAAGTACTACGGGTTTATGACCCGCAAGAGCCACAAGATCCTCGGCCACAACCCTCTCGCCCAGTCGGCGATGTTCTTCTTCAACGTCATCCTGACGCTGTTCCTCATCGTCACCGGCTTTGCTCTTTACGCCGAGGGCCTGGGCCAGGGCAGCTGGGCCGACAAGATGTTCGGGTGGGCAATTCCGCTCCTGGGCGGGTCCCTGAACACCAAGATGTGGCATCTCACCGCCATGTGGCTGATGCTCGTCTTCGTGGTCATTCACATCTACATGGCCATCCGGGCGGACATCATGAGCCGCGAAAGCAGCATAAGCACGATCATCGGCGGCTGGCGCATGTACAAGGACGACCTGCCCTGATGTCCAGCCGCGTCCCCGGGGACCTCGGCCCGGAACCGTCGGTCGAAGAGTTCGAGACGCTCGTGCTGGGCCTGGGCAATATCCTGTGGGCCGACGAGGGATTCGGCATCCGCGCCGTGGAAGCGCTGAACGAAGCGTGGACCTTCCCGGAGGGCGTCCGGGTCATGGACGGCGGCACCCAGGGGATTTTCCTGATGCCCTGGGTGCGTACCGCCACCAACCTCCTGATTCTCGACGCCATCGACTTCGGCCTCGAGCCGGGGTCTCTCAGGCTGATCGAGGGTGACGACGTGCCCCGTTTCATGGGGGTCAAGAAAGTCAGCATGCACCAGGCGGGGTTCCAGGAAGTGTTGATGACCGCTCAGCTGTCGGGAGAATTCCCCGAGCGTATCGCCCTCGTGGGCGTTCAGCCGGAACTGCTCAACGACTACGGAGGCAGCCTGCGTCTCGTAGTGCGTGAGCAGGTCCCCGGCGCGGTGGCGCTGGCCGTTGAGGTGCTGAGGCGCTGGGGTATCGAGCCGCGGGCGCGTAACGCCACGCTGCCCGATCGGGATCGGGTCGGTCCCGGCGAACTGAACATCACCGACTATGAATTTGGCCGGCCCGCGGCCAGAGAGGGCGAATCGTGAGTCATCCGCTGATCGAGCGTCTCACTTCGGAATACGGCGTGCCGGTGATCGGTCTTGACGACCATGAAACCTTCATATCGACACCGGGGATGACGGTGCTGTTCTTTGCCGGCGATCCCAAACGGTACCGGGAAACAACCGACGTTGCGGTGGTGCTTCCCGAACTCCTGGCCGCATTCGACAACAAGCTGCGCGCCGGCCTGGTGAGCCGGGACGCTGAAATCGAACTCCAGAAACACTATGGATTCCGCCAGTGGCCGAGCCTGGTGTTTCTTCGGGACGGGGGGTACCTCGGGGTCATTTCCCGCATCAAGAACTGGTCCGAGTATCTGGACGAGATCCAGGAACTGAGCCAGGCCGAGACGCGCCGCCCGCCGGGATTCAGCATTCCGGTCGTCAGCGCGTGAGCCGCGGCCGCCAGACGGAGATTTACCCATGAATTTGAGAGACATTCCGGTCGTCACCGTCGGTCCCGGCAGCCAGCCAAAAGAGTCGGACGAAGCCCAGCTCGAATACATCTCGTTGCCCAAGGAAATGTCCCGCTACACGATGCCGGACACGCCGGAGCCGGAGGACGTTGCCGATCTGACCGGTGCCAGGGACGCCATGGCGTGGCTCACGGACGCGCTGGCGCGATACACCCCCGGCGGTGACCGCCTGCTCGCGGATGTATCGGGTCTCGACGAAGAGAGCCGGCGCCTGGTTAACCAGATCCTGGGCGAGGGCGAGGTGAGCATCCGCTATGTGGGCGACTTCAGGGCGCAGATCCAGGAATCCGTCATGGCCGGTGTCTGGCGGTCCTTCTACATGGACAACGACGACCGGATTACTCACGACCTGATCGAAGTGGCTGACGTCCCTTGTCTGGTCAGGCTGCCCGCGGCTGAGATTCTCACGCCGGCGGCACTTGCCAGCGTGGAGATGCCCTGGGAGAGCATGAACGGCCCGGCAATTCTCACCGAGGTTGCCGAGCACGCCGGCAAGCGCAATGGCGACAGCCCGCCGCATGTGATCAATCTGTCCCTGCTGCCTCTGTCGGAGGCCGATCTGGCCTACCTGGATACAGCCCTGGGGCTGGGGCCGGTCAGCATACTGTCCCGTGGCTACGGCAACTGCGAGGTGCGCTCCACCCGCCTGCGTGACGTCTGGTGGGTCCGCTATTTCAACTCGATGAACACGTTGATCCTCAACAGCATCGAGATCACCGATGTCCCGGCGGTGGCCTGTGCGGCACCGGAAGACATCGCCGAAACACGGGAGCGGCTGGCCGAAATTCTCGAGCCCTACTGGTCGGACGTGGCCTGAGCGGCCACCGGAAACCTGACGTGGATGACCGCCCGCCCAAACTCAATGACAGCGACGTCGCCTCGCGGCTGACACCCGCCACGCGTCTGGAATGCCGGATCTGCTGGTACGTATACGATCCGGCCAGCGGCGACGAGGTTGAGCAGATTCCGCCGGGAACCGCGTTTGCGGATCTTCCGGACTACTGGCGCTGCCCCCAGTGCGACGCCGAAGCCGAAAAGTTCCTGCCGCTGGACGATTAGGTGAACACCAGCAGCGCAGCCCTGGTTGAAGCCTACCGTCGCATAGCGGCCCGGAAGGCTGACGGCATCCCGTTTTCCAATCCCAGACTGTCGGTGGACGGCGTCGGCTTCCGTGATTTCGAAGGCCAGCAGGTGGGCGTGCTGATCACTCCCTGGTGTATGAATCTCGTGGTGCTGGAGAGCGAGGAGTCCCGCGCCGATGAATCGGCCGACCCGTCAGACCGGGAAGCCGCGGATGTCCTTGCCGAGGAGAAACGCAGCTTTCGCTTCCCGGGGGGGGAGTACGAATTCGTCAGAGCCAGCCTGGAAAACATTCCGCGACATCATGCCCTGGCGCTATTCACCTCTGTCGAAGCGTTTCCCGACATGCCAACGGCCCGGGCGGTGGCCGAAGAAACGCTTCGTCGCATGCTGGCGCCGGCGGCGGACGACAGCCCCGCCGTCCGCTCCAAAGCCGGCGAAGACGCGCTGGCGGCGCGACCCGTCAGCCGGCGAACCCTGCTTCGACGAACCCTGCTTCAGGACGAGTGAGGACCGGCCATGCATGAACTCTCGGTCTGCCTCGCCCTCACCCAGAAGGTGGCCGCCATTGCCGAAGAGCATGGTGCAAGCCGCATCGAGCGTATCCGGTTGCGGATCGGGCCGCTTTCGGGAATCGAGACAGCGCTGCTCGAGCATGCCTTCCCCCTCGCGGCCGCCGGAACGCCAGCCGATGGCGCACGGCTGGAAATCGTGAGCGCGCCGGTGGTCGTGGCCTGCACGGTCTGCGGAGAGGAAACGCCGTGTGCGCCTAACCGGCTGTTATGCGGCGCCTGCGGCGACTTTCGAACCCGGATCGTGACCGGCGATGAAATGCTGCTGGAAAGCCTCGACCTGGATTTGCCCGATGCCGGCGCCCGATCTCCGGCAGCGGAAACAGACGCCGCAAGAGCATGAGCGCCACCCTTCTGTTACTTGGCTTTCTCATCGGCATGCGGCATGCCGTGGAGGCCGACCATGTCGCCGCGGTGGCCTCGCTGGCCACGCGCAGCGCGGGCCTCGGGGAGAGTTTGCGTCAGGGAGCCGCATGGGGCCTGGGGCATACACTAACCCTGTTCCTTTTCGGGTCCCTCGTGCTGGTTCTGGACCTGGCTATGCCCCAGACCCTGGCCCTCGGCCTGGAGTTCGCCGTGGGTCTCATGCTCATCGCCCTGGGTGGGGATGTGCTCTGGCGGCTCGCGAGGGAGCGCATTCACTTCCATACCCATCGTCATGACGATGGCGCGGTACATTTTCACGCGCATTCCCATACCGGCGAACAGGGCCACGACCCGGCCCGCCACATGCATCGTCATCCGTCCGGATTCCCGACCCGCGCGGTCCTCGTCGGGCTCATGCACGGCATGGCCGGTTCCGCCGCGCTTATCGTCCTGACGCTGCAGACCGCGCAGTCTCCGCTGGCCGGCCTCGCCTATATCGCCTTGTTCGGCCTGGGGTCGATCATGGGCATGGCCGTGTTGTCCGTGGTCATCGCCATCCCGCTGCGCATGTCCGCGAGAAGCATGACCTGGCTCCACAACGGACTGCAGGCAACCGTGGGCATGGCCACCGTCGCAATCGGCTGCGGCCTCGTTTACCGGACCGGCTGGCACGAGCATCTCTTTTTCTAGCCACGCCACGCCCGCAAATCCTGCATCACCCGGCAGGGCCGTGTAGCATTCAGCGATCTCGCCAGGACACGCCGGGAAGGAAATGCATGTCGCTCGTGACCGCAGGACGCCAGTCCGCATGCCTGTTCGCTTTGCTCGCCTGCGGCATCACCCAGGCATCTGAATCCGAACGGCGGTATTCCATCCTTCTGGTCGGCAACCCGGCGGGCGAGCAGCGCTCGACCTATCACGACGACGGCTCGGTACACATCGAGTACTCCTTCACTGACCGGGGCCGGGGCCCGGACTTGACCGCACGCTATCGGCTCGACAAGGCCGGTGTGCCCGTCACCGTGGCGATTGAGGGCACCGACTACATGGCCGCGACGGTCAACGAGACGTTTGCCGCAGACGAGAGCGGGGCGTCGTGGAAGTCCACGGCGGACCTGGGCGAGTCCGACCGGGCCGGTTTCTACGTCAGTCTCGACGGCCCGCCCGAAGAATCGGCCCTGCTCGCAAGAGCCCTGCAGGCGGCGCCTGGCCAGCAGCTGGATCTGCTCCCGTCGGGACGCGCGCACCTGGAGACGGTGGAGTCCATCGAACTGGACGACGGGCGCAGCATTCGCCATGTGGAAATCCATGGCCTGGGCTTCGAGCCCGAACCCCTGTGGATCGATGCTGACGGCCGGCTTTTCGCTCTCGTGAGCTCCTGGTTTTCCGTGATCGAGGCCGGCCATGAGGACCTCCTGGACAGGCTTGGTGCGCGCCAGGAAGATCGCCAGGCCCAGCGCTTCGCCGCCATGACCGGAGCGGCACGGATCCCGCTCCCGGATCGGCTGGTGATCGACAACGCCCGGATCGTCAACGTGCGCGCCGGCCGGATCCGGAACGAGAATGCCGTCGTCGTGGAAGGTGGGCGAATCACACAGCTGCTGCCGCCGGACGCGCCCCGTCCTGATGGCGCGCGACGCATCGATGCCGGCGGCCAGACGCTGCTCCCCGGGCTCTGGGACATGCATACCCACCTGAGTCTCATGGACGGGCCGCTGAACATGGCCAACGGTGTCACTACCGTGCGGGATCTGGCCAACGATCATGACGAACTCCTGCGAATCATCGACCTGTTCGAAACAGGCCGGGCCGTCGGCCCCGCGGTACTGCGGGCCGGCATTATCGACGGCGACGGTGAGTTCGCGGGTCCGACGCCCGCGCGAATTTCAGACGCGGCCGGAGCCGCGCGATGGATCGATTTCTATGCCGACGAAGGCTATCAGCAGATCAAGATCTACAGCTCGGTACCGGTGCCGCTCGTGGCCGACATGGCCGCGCGGGCCCGGGAGCGCGGACTGAGGGTGAGCGGACACATACCGGCGGGCATGTGGGCCGAGGACGCGGTCCGTGCGGGCTACGACGAAATCCAGCACATCAACATGGTGTTCCTGAATTTCTACAAGGACGTCACCGAGACACGGAACCCCGACCGGTTCATCAAGGTGGCCGAACGGGGCGCGGACCTGGACGTCGATTCGGAGGAGTTCCGTGATTTTGTCGCCCTGCTCCGGGCCAACGACGTCGCCGTAGATCCCACGGTGGCGATTTTTTTCGACATGTTCACCCAGGTGCCCGGCGAACCCAAACTGACGCAGGCGGCGATTCATGCAAGCCTTCCGTCCCAGGTCGCCCGCCAGTCACTGAAGGGCGGACTGGCCGTACCCCCGGGCGAGCGCGAGCGTTACGCCGCCTCGGCCCGCCGCATGCTGGACGTCATCGCGGCGCTCCACGCGGCGGACGTTCAGCTTTTGGCCGGTACGGATGCTCTGGCGGGATTTGCGCTTCACAGCGAGATGAACCTTTACGCGGATGCAGGCATACCGCCGATGGACGTACTCGGGATCGCGACCCTGGAATCGGCCCGGGTGATGGGAGCGGATAACGAGGTAGGCGCGGTGGAGCCCGGCCTGCGGGCCGACCTGATCCTGGTGGACGGTCGCCCGGACAAGGATATGAGCCAGATCCGCCGGGTGACCTGGGTCATGCGCGATGGTGTGGCCTACGACCCGGCCGTGCTGCGCGAGCTCATCTCGATCGCTCCCCTTGCCTCGGTCAGCCACGCGCCGGACGGCGCCGACGAGCTGGTTGTGATGACGGGCACAGGTCCTTAGGATGAGGCCGCGAAAATCCTGTCTATCGAGGACGGCGTCCTGACTCCTTCCCTTTCCCTTCGTATCCTGCCCGGCCTATTGCTTGCGATTTTGATCCAGCAGCCGGCAGTTGCAGGCCCGTGGCTGGATCCCGGCGATTCCAACCTTCGCCACGACATCCAGATACTCGCCGACGAGGGCGCGATACCCGGGCCCGTGCTGTCGTGGCCGCTCTCGGTTTCGGACCTTAGTTCCGCGCTGGAGAAGCGCCCGTCCGGTCTGTCGGAAGCCGGTCTCGCCGCGCTGGTACGGGTATCGACCCGCTTGCGCTACGAGCGGGAGATCGGGCGTGTCCGGATGTCGGCGCACGCCTCGGCGGCACAGAACCCGCGCCAGATCCGCTCCTTCGAGGACGGGCCGCGGGAAGATGCGGAGGTAGGTGCGGGGCTGGAATGGACCGGTCAGCGTTTCGGCATGCGGCTGGAAGGCCAGTGGGTTGACGATCCGGACGACAACAAGGATCTGCGGGCCGACGGCTCGTATCTCGGCCTGGCCCTCGGTAACTGGAAGCTGGCCGGGAGCATACAGGACCGGCACTGGGGACCCGGCTGGCAGAGCAGCATGATCCTCTCGAACAACGCCCGTCCCCTGCCCTCGATTTCCCTGGAACGGAATCTGACCACGCCGTTCGAGTCAAAGTGGCTGAGCTGGCTGGGGCCCTGGGACCTGAGCCTTCTGTACAGCTTTCTGGACGATGACCGGATCCTCAAGGACGCAGAGATGTTCTCTGCCCGGTTCGATTTCCGGCCGGCGCAGCAGTGGCAATTCGGCGTGACGATCATGGGCCAGTACTGCGGCGAGGGCGAGGGCTGCGGATTCGGCAAATTTTTCGACATGGTGACCGGAGGCGGCGACACGCTGGAGTACGACCGCCTGGCGTCCTGGGATATACGCTGGACCACCGAGGCATTCGGCCGCCCGCTGGGACTGTATACCCACTGGGTCGGCGAGGACTTCGGTGACGGTCCCCTGAGGCTGGTCCTGCCCACCAAGCTGTTCGCCCAGTTCGGTGCCGAGACCTGGGGTTATCGGGAAGGCTGGGGCAGCTACCGGATCTATGCCGAGTGGGCGGATACCGAGTGCGACTTCAATCTCTACCGTAAGCTCACCTTCGACGGCGGCGGGGGAAAGACCGGCTGCGCCTACTGGAACCGGGTCTATCGTACCGGCGAGCGCTATCGAGGCCGCGTTTTCGGCCACAGTTTCGACCAGGATTCCAGCGTGGCCACGCTGGGCGGAGTCCTGGTGACCGATACCGACCAGACCTGGCTCGGCACACTGGCTTTCGGCACCCTCAATCGCCGTGGCCAGACGCGGAGCGTGGCGGCCACGAACCAGACCCGCTACGGGGAGGTGGAAGTCACCCATGTTCGCCCCTTCTGGATCGGCAGGCTCAGCCTGGGCCTGGGTTACGAATATCGGGACGATGAAGTGCTCGATGAAACCAACCACGACGTGCGCGCTTTCATGGAATGGGAGTTCGCGTCCTTTTGATGACGGGCCCGGTACGGGTTGCGGAGTATTCGCATGACACTGACCGGTGGCCTGTCCAAGCTGCGCTCCGAGCTGGGGGATACCGTCTCCTATCGCTTGCCGGTCGGGGATGACGAACTGCCCCTGGATCCGCTCGCGGGGCAACACCTGTCAATCCGTTACACCGGCGACATCGCGTGCACCCACTGCGGTCGGGCAACCAAAAAAAGCTTCAACCAGGGACACTGTTTCCCCTGCAGCCAACGCCTGGCGGCCTGTGATATCTGCATCGTCAGGCCGGAACGCTGCCACTACCACAAGGGCACGTGTCGAGAGCCCGGATGGGGCGAGACACACTGCCTGCAGCCCCATGTGGTCTATCTGGCCAATACCTCGGGGCTCAAGGTGGGCATTACCCGAAAAGGCCAGATTCCGACCCGCTGGATCGACCAGGGCGCCCGGGAGGCGCTGCCGGTTGCGGAAGTCGCCAGCCGCAGAATCGCCGGCCTGCTGGAAGTGTCCCTGGCACGGCACGTGGCCGACAAGACCGACTGGCGGGCCATGCTCAAGGGAGATCCGCCGCCCGCGGACCTGGCGGCCTCCGCGCGGGAGTTGCTCGCCACGGCCGCGGCAACAATCGACGAGCTGCGCGGGCAATTCGGTGAAAGCGCGGTTTGCCTGACGGGCGAAACCCGTCCCGTCACGATTCGCTATCCCGTCCGCGAGCACCCGGCCAAGGTTCGCTCCCTCAACCTGGACAAGCAGCCGGAGATCGAAGGGACCCTGGTCGGGATCAAGGGCCAGTACCTGATATTCGACGCCGGCGTGCTGAACGTGCGCAAGTTCACCGGGTACAGAATCGAGGCCGACGGCTAACGGGATGACGGCAGCCTATCTTGTCCCCGTGTCTGTTTTCTTGTCCACAGCCTGATCCCGAACATCGGCCGGCAGCTCGGGAAACGAGGAGACGCCGCTCCAGAACGCCTCGCCCTGTAGCAGCAGCAGGTCCGTTGCAGAACACCAAAAGGGACCGCGACGGCGCTGCTGTATATCAGGGACGCGGTGCCTGTCCCGATCCGCGGCTGTTTTCCGGGCACACCCCGACCCTATCCACCCGCTGAATACCGGCAGGCCGCCGAAGACCGGCCCACTTGCGCTGCGGCGCCGCAGTCTGAGAAGGTAACGACAGGTCGCAGCCCTGCGGCGCAACCCGTCGACCCCTGAGCAAGGAACCCCAGACGTGCTGCCGGACATCAATCTAGACCGCGTCAAGAACACGCTCCTGGAACTGTCCCACATCGGCTTCAATCAGGAAGACAAGGGGATCTACCGCCTCGGGCTGTCGGAGGCCGACATGCGGGCCCGGTACTGGCTGATCAACGTCCTGGAGAAGGAAGGGTTCGAGCCGGTGATGGACGGCGCCGGAAATGTCTTTGGCCGGCTGGGAACGCCCGGGTCTCCGTCGGTGACCATGGGCTCTCACCTGGACTCCGTGCCCGCCGGCGGAATGTTCGACGGGGCGCTGGGCGTGGTGGCCGCACTCGAGGTACTGCGGGTTTGCAAGGAGCACGGGATCGAGACGACCTATCCGCTGGAACTGGTCGCGACGAGCGAGGAAGAGGGCCGCTTCGGCGGCATGTTCGGGGCCCAGGCTATCGCGGGCCAGCTGACACCGGATTTCGTGCTCAACGCGCATGATGCTGACGGGTACAAGCTTGCCGACGCCATGCAGCGGGTCGGTCTCGAACCGCTGGACGCCCTGACGGCGCGCCGGAACCCCGGATCGATGCGGGCATTCCTTGAACTCCATGTCGAACAAGGACCGGTGCTGGAGGCGTCGGGGAACACGATCGGCGTGGTTGACAGCATCTCCGGGGTATTCAAGTGGATCGTTCGCCTGATCGGCAAGGCCGATCACGCCGGCACGTCCCCCATGAATCTGCGCAGTGATGCGTTTAGCGGCCTGGCCGACTTTGCCCACGAGATCTCCCGGATCATCGATGAGAACGGCTCGGACCGAAGCCGCCTGACCGTGGGCAAGGTGGAACTGAAGCCGGGCAATCCGCACACGATCCCCGGTGAGGCCATCTTCACCCTGGTGGGTCGTGACAGCGACGAGGAGGTAATGACCGAATTGTCCATGGCGTGCCGCAGGGCGTTGTCGGCCATTGCCCGCCGGCACAACCTGATGTTCGAGTACGAGCAGGCCAGCTGGCTGGGGCCAATGCAGTGCGATCCCGAGATCGTCTCGCTTTTCGAGCGGCACGCGAAAAACCTTGGCATGGCGTTCGAACGCATGCCCAGCGGTGCCGGCCACGACACGCAGTTCATGACCGAGATCACGCGGGCCGGGATGATTTTCGTGCCTTCCGTCGGCGGTGTAAGCCATGCGCCGGATGAGTGGACTCACTGGCACGATGTCGCCGCCGGCACCCGCCTGTTGCTGCACGCCGCGCTGGAAATGGCGGAGCTCAGACCGGCTGTCGAAGACGATCGGGGAGCAGCGCTCGAGACCGGGCAGATGTGAAGCCGGGGCCGCGATCCGGTAAGCTTGTTGTCATTCCCACTCGTGACCCACTCTCCGGGGGTTCCCAATCACCTTTCTCCACAGAGCAGCCGGAACCCGGCTTGTGAGTCCGTCAGCATTCCCCGCCGCCGCCTACAGCACCCTATGGGGGCTCGCCGTGGCCCTGCTGCCCGCCGGCGCTGGCGCGGTGGAGCTGCGGACCAACACGGCGCTGGCGACCGCCGGCTACTACCAGCTGAGCTGGGCAGCGGACGGTCCCGTGGAACTCGTGGAGTCACCTGACCCGGCGTTCTCCACGAGCCGGCTTGTCTACTCCGGCCCCGATCACGCGACCGTGCTCTCGGGGAAACGGGACGGCGCATGGTACTACCGGGCCCGCCGGAACGGCGACGGCGCCCCGGGATCCTGGGGCCCGCCGGTCGAAGTAACGGTGCGCCATCACAGCCTCAACCGTGCGCTCCTCTTTTTTGTCATCGGCGGCATGGTGTTCGGAATGACCGTCGCACTCATCGTGCGCGGATCACGTTCCCCCGCCTGACGGCCCAGCCGTCCCGTCTATAGAGCCGCCGGCCACAGCCCATGCTGATCAACCCGAATTCAACATCATGGACCCCGTAAACAGCGCCATCCTCGATCCGCTCACGGGCTGGATCGTCCTGGCCGGCTTCAGCGCCCTGTGGATCGCTCTCGGCTGGTACTGGGGCCGCCACAGCGACGAGCTGGACGATTACGTTCTGGCGGGGCGCGGCGTCGGCCTTGCCCTCGGCACAGCAACGGCCATGGCCACCTGGGTCACGAGCAACACGACCATGGCGGCGCCGCAGATCGCCCTGCAGATGGGCGTTTGGGGCATGCTCGGGTACTCGCTGGGGGCTGTCGGTCTGCTCATGTTCGCGCCGCTGGCGCAACGCATCCGCCGGCTGATGCCGACCGGCTATACGAGCGGCGACTTCGTCCGCCTGCGCTATGGCAAGACCGCCTGGCGCGTGTTTCTGGGGATCTCCCTGTTCTACAGCTTTGGCTGGCTGGTCAGCATGGGCATGGCCGGCGGCATATTGATCCACGCGCTGACCGGCATCTCGTATCACTACGGCATGACGGTCATCCTGGCAATCTGCGTTGGATACACGCTCCTTGGCGGCTTCAGGGCAGTCATCGGCACCGACTTCATCCAGGCGCTTCTCATCCTTAGCGGGCTGGTCGTGATTGCGTATCTTGCTATCGACAAGGTCGGCATCGGCGACATCCATGAATCGCTCCTCGCGGAGCGCCCCGAGCTGCTGAACCTGCTGATGCCGGCCTCGATCATGTTCCTGTTCAACAATCTGCTCTTCGGGGTGGGAGAGATCTTCCATTCCAATGTCTGGTGGAGCCGGGCATTCTCGTTCCGAGAGGGCGTCGGCTTCAAGGCCTACACCCTCGCTGGCCTCCTCTGGGCGCCGATTCCCGTGGTGGCGGGATTTGTTGCGCTTGCCACGCCAGCCCTCGCACTCAACGTGCCGGCCGCCGACATGGTGGGACCAATGGTGGCGGCAAAGATCCTCGGGACCACCGGCGCGATTCTGGTGCTGATCATGGTGTTCTCGGCGCTGAGTTCCAGCCTCGATTCGCTGCTTGCGGCCACGAGCATCCTGGTCACCGAAGACATCTACCGACGCCATTTCCGGCCCCGGGCGTCGGCGGACGAGCTGCGCAGGGCGACAGCGCGCATTATCGTCGGCCTGGGCGTGCTGACCTGGCTGTTGTGTGCGCCGCGCCTGACGACCCTGGCGGAACTGCTCTACTTCACCGGCGCATTCGTCGCGAGCACGATCTGGCCCATCGCCGCCGGCCTGTTCTGGAAACGGGCGAACGCGGGCGGCGCCATTGCCGGCATGGTGCTCGGCAGCTTCGCCGGCCTGATCAGCTACTTTGCCATCGGCTTCTACGTCGCCGCGCTCGTGGGCGCCGCGGTCTCCATGATCTGCGTGCTCGCTGCGAGCGCGCTCCGGCCGGGCGATTTCGCCTGGGCTTCCCTGGCCGAAACCCATCCCCAGAAACAAGGAGCGACCACATGACGCTCTCCGCTGCTGCCCTGAGCCTGCTGATCTATACCAGCCTCGGCCTGACCGTCGCGGCACCCCTGATCCTGCTCGCCCTTCTGGTTCGCGACTGGAAAGCGGGGCGGCTGTGGTGAACCGGGACGGCATCGAACTCCGCAAACCGCTCGAAGAAGAGCCCCTGGATCTGCGCGGCTTCGAGCGCCCGCGGGCGCTGATTCGCGAGATCGAGGAAGATCTGACACCCCTGCTGGACCTGGTGCAGAGACCCGTCGTCTCCGCAAGGCAGTTCAGCCGCGAACAGCTGCTGCAGCTCGCCCGCCTGGCGGCGCGATTCGAAACCCAGCCGCAGCTCTCCACCCGGCCTCTGACCGGCAAGATCATGATCACCGCGTTCTACGAACCCAGCACGCGGACGCGGCTTTCGTTCGAAAGCGCTTGGCACCGGCTCGGCGGCGACATCATGTCCATCACCGACCCGGCCTCGACCGGCCTGGCCAAGGGCGAGAGCCTGCAGGACATCGGCGAAATGCTCAGCGGCTACGGCCACCTCGTGGTTCTGCGGGACAGCAACGAGCAGTCCGTCTACGAAATGCTGGAGACGCTGCGCGTGCCCATCATCAACGGCGGAAACGGCCTCGACGAACATCCAACCCAGGCGCTGGCGGACATCTACGCTCTCCTCAAGTGGCGACCGGCCATGTCCAGGGAAACGCCCCCCGGTTCCGAGCGCGTGCGATTGGGCATCATCGGGGTGCCCGGGAGAATGCGGACAATCCGCAGTCTCCTCCTTCTGCTCGCGCATTTCTCCACCGCCCTTGACGAAATCGTGCTGATCACCGACGAGCAGGAGCCCTTTGCCGACGGGCAGATGGACGAGCTGTCGGACAAGGGCCTGCGGTTCCGGATCAGCGATGACTTGAACGCGGAGCTGCCATCGCTGGACGTGGTGTACACGAACTCCATCCTCTGGACAGGCGAGGGCTTCGAGGAACTCGGCCAGAAATTCCGCCTGGATGCCGAGTCGCCGCTGAAACCGTCGGCCATCGTCCTTCACCCGCTGGCGCGTGGCAAGGAGCTGTCCAGACAACTCGACAGCACGCCCCACAACTGGTACTTCGCCCAGGCGCGCGGCGCGGTCTTCATACGCATGGCCCTTCTGTCCACCATGCTTCGACTCTTCGCTTAAGGGGCTCCCTTCATGTGCGGAATCGCCGGTGTAATTCACCGAGACCGGGCACGCCCGGTGGATCCAACAGACCTGGTGGCCATGGCGGCCATCCAGCATCATCGCGGACCCGACGGGTTTGGCCGGGAATCCATGGACGGGGTCGGCTTCAGCCACGCGCGGTTGTCAATCGTGGACCTGGACCAGGACCGGGGCCGCCAGCCGTTCGTCAGCGCGGACCAGCGGCTGATGCTCACCAAGAACGGAGAACTCTACGACTACCAGCGGATACGCGCGGATCTCACTGCCCGGGGCGCCCGCTTCCGGACCAAGAGCGACTCCGAGCTCATTCTGCACCTGTTCCCCACAGCCGGACTGGCCGGCACGCTACCGCAGCTCAGGGGCGAGTTCGCCTTCGCCCTTTATGACCGGGACGACGAAACTCTTTACCTGGTCCGGGACCGGTTTGGCATCAAGCCCCTGTACTGGACCGAAATTGCCGAGGGCCTGGTGTTCGGATCCGAACTCAAGGTGCTGTTCGCGCACCCGGAGGTAAAGCGGGAGATCGACAGCGAGGGGCTCTATCACCAGCTGATGCAGACGATGGTGCCCGGCACCACCGCGTTCGCGGGCGTTCACCAGGTCCAGCCCGGCCATTACCTGAGGGTACGCCGGCGGGCCGGGGAACTGCGGGTTGACCAGCACCGCTACTGGGACATGGAGTTTCCCCTGGAGGGGGAGCGCAGCGACGGCGTGGACGAGCAGCCGTTCATCGACGGAGTGCGGGAGCATCTGGTGGATGCCGTCCAGCTGCGGCTGGAAGCCGACGTGCCGGTGGGCTGCTATCTCTCCGGGGGTATCGATTCGTGTTCGATCATGGGTCTTGCCGCCGCCGCGCGCCAGGGTCCGGTGCGGGCCTTCACCATCGGCTTCGATTCCGCCGAATATGACGAAACGCCCATCGCCACCGAGATGGCCCGGGCAACCGGAGCGGATCAGGACGTGCTCAGGATCGACTCCACGCATCTTTACGACCATTTCGAGCGGACGCTGTGGCACACGGAGCGCACGATCTACAACACGCTCGCGGTCGCCAAGCTGCTCATGAGCCAGCGCGTCCGGGAAGTCGATTACAAGGTCGTGCTCACCGGCGAGGGATCCGACGAGCTGTTCGGCGGATATCCCGCCTTCCGGCGGGACATGTTTCTCCACGGTCTCGACCACCTGCCACCGTCGGAACGCCAGGAATGGCAAAAGCTGCTGGCCGAGAGCAACGAGCAGTTCCGTGGCGCCATGCTCGCGGAGAACGCCGTGGAAGACCAGGCCCTGACAGACCTGGTCGGATTTACGCCATCCTGCCTGCAACCCTGGCTTGCGGCCGGCCGGCGCGTACCGGATCTCATCAGCCAGGACCGGCGCGAGGCCCTTGCGGACTACGCGCCCGGCAAGGCCATCGCCGAGGCGCTGGACGGCGATGCCATTCGCGGCCGTCATCCGCTGGATCGCGCCCAGTACGTCTGGATAAAGACCATGCTGGAGGGACAGATTCTGACCTGGGGCGGCGACCGCGTGGACATGGCGAACTCCATGGAGGCCCGCCCGGCGTTTCTCGATCATCACCTGGCGCAGTTCGCAGCGGGCATCCCTCCGTCTCTGCGTATCAAAGGGCGGACGGAAAAGTATGTCCTCCGGGAGGCCATGCGGGGGCTGCTTCCGGACTCACTGTACCGCCGGGAGAAGTTCGCGTTCATGGCGCCCCCGGCGCACACCGATCCCGTCAAGTGGGCGGCGATGCGGCAGCTGGCGGACGACTACCTGAGCACGGCCCGCATCAAGGAGGCCGGTCTGCTGGATCCCGAAGGGGTGTCCCGGGTGTTCGCGCTGCACGAGTCAGAATCGGCGACGGCCGCTACCCAGACCCAGCTGGACGCCATCATCAATCACATGCTGGGAGTCCAGATCCTCCATCGACAGTTCGTGGCCGCCGACATCCCGGCGCTGGCGCGCGCTCGTGCCGCCGAACTGGGCTGGACCTGAGCACGAACGAGAGAACGAACGCCATGACCGAATGGCTGGACGCGATCCTTGCAGCCGAGCTGCTGGGCCACACCGGTCGCCAGTGGCTCATGGCGGCCGCGGTAACCGGCGGAGCTCTCCTGCTCTTTTTCGCGGCCACGCCCTTTGCCCGGAAGCGCATCACCACCATGGCGGAGCGGACGAGAACCGCCTGAGACGACGCCCTGGCCGAGATCCTTGCCGTCACCCGCGGCCTGGTCCTGATCATTTTCACCGTTTTCCTCGGCTCGTTGACCCTCTCACTCCCGGAGGGGACCCGCTCCGTCCTGCAATCGACCGCGCTGATCACGCTGATCATGCAGGCCGGTCTCTGGCTGCATCGTCTGCTGATGTTCTGGCTGGGACGCGGCATCCGGAGACGCAAGGAATCCGATCCGGGCAGTGTTGTGGCGCTCAATGTTATGTCCTCGGTCGGGCGGCTGCTGCTTTGGACGGTTGTGCTGCTCCTGATCCTCGACAACCTGGGCATCAACGTTACCGCCCTGATCGCCGGACTAGGCGCGGGCGGCATCGCGGTCGCGCTCGCCGTGCAGAACATTCTCGGCGACCTGTTTGCATCACTGTCCATCGTCCTGGACAAGCCCTTCGTCGTCGGGGATTTTCTCGTGATCGACGACTACCTCGGCAGTGTCGAACACGTCGGCCTGAAGACCACCCGGCTGAGAAGCCTGTCTGGCGAACAGCTGGTGATCTCGATTACCGACCTGCTCTCCAGTCGGATCCGCAACTACGGGCGCCGTGTCCTTTTCACCCTGGGCGTTACCTATTCCACGCCGCGAGAGAAGCTTCGGCGCATACCGGAGATCATCCGCGAGGCGGTGGAGAACGAGGAGCAGACCGGCTTCGACCGGTCTCACTTCAAGGGATACGGCGCATAGTCCCTGGATTTCGAGACGGTCTACTACGTGCTCGGACCGGATTTCAATCTGCACATGGATATTCAGCAGGCCGTGAACTTCGCGATCCATGAGTGCTTCGAGGCGGAAGGCATCGAGTTTGCCTATCCGACCCAGACTCTCTATCTGGAACGTTCCGCCGCGAGAGAAGAAACGGCCGGCTGAGTCCGGGGCGGCCGCCCCGGCCGCTTTCGGCGTGCTTGACCCGGGAAGGCGGGCACCCGTCGCTTGACGGAACTGGTGCCGACCGGTCGGGGCCGGTGGCCCGCCGGTCAGGCTTCGATTGCGTCCCGCGCCGCATGGGCGATTGCGGCGCGCCGGTCGGAATAGACGTGGTTTTCGGGAAGCCGACCAACGATTCCCAGCTTCGCCAGCCGCTCTTCGACCTGACCAGTCGCACCGCTCAGGTAGACATCGATGCCGGCGTCCTGGGCTTCGATCAGAGCGCGCTCCAGGGCTATTCCCGCCGATACGCCGACGTAGGTCGCCTCCTTCAGGTCGATGACCAGAGACCGTTCGGTTGTTTCCTCCAGACGGAGATCGCTGATGGCCTTCGCGGCCCCGAACGGCAGCGGGCCGCCCAGCTGCACGATGTGGACCCGTCCCCCGGAAGCACGCAGCAGATCGCGTTCCTCGCCGGTGAAATCGGCATTGTCGTCCGCGGGGTCGCGGACAACGCGGATGTCTTCGGAGAGCAGTTCCGAAAGGCGCCGAATCGTGATGACGTTCGCGATGAAGAGACCAACCCCGACAGCGACGATCAGGTCTTCGAACACGGTAAGGAGAATGACCGCGTACATGATCACGGCGCCCTTTCCGGAGATCCGGTGAGCGCGGGAAAGAAAGCTCCAGTCGACAATGTTGAAACCGACGTGGAACGCGATGCCGGCGAGCACGGCCAGCGGTATATTCGCGGTCAGACGAGCCGCGCCGAGCATGACGACGACGAGGATCGCCACGCGGACGATGCCCGACAGGGCAGTTCGTCCCCCCGCCTGTATGTTCACGACCGTGCCCATCGTAGCCCCGGCGCCGGGCAGTCCGCCGAACAGTCCGGAAACGACGTTCCCGATCCCTTGACCGACCAGTTCCTTGTCCGAGTTGTGCCGTGAGCGGGTCAGGTTGTCGGCGACCACGGCGGTGAGCAGGGCGTCGATGCAGCCGAGCATGCCCAGGACAGCCGCATCGATCACCATCGACTCCCACTGCGAAGCGCTGAACACGGGCAGCCTGAGTTCGGGCAATCCGGTCGGGATCGCGCCGATGCGCCGGATGTCCGCAAGGTCCAGGAGCGCGAGGGATACGATCGTGCCTAGGACGAGGGCAACCAGCTGGGGAGGCACGAGGCGCTTGAAGCGCGCGGGTGTCAGGAAGAGGATCGCAATCGTGCCGATAGCGAGTGCCAGCTCGGGCAGGGCAATGTTCGCCAGCAGATCCGGCAACTGCTCAAGGGTGCCGATTACACCGCCACCCGGCGTGGCCTGACCCATCATCGGGCCCAGCTGAAGAATCATGAGAATCAGCCCGATGCCGGTCATGAATCCGGAGATCACGGTGTGCGGCATGAGCGTGACGTACTTCCCCAGGCGAAGAAGGCCGAAGAGAACCTGGAACATCCCGGTCAGGACCACGACGGTGAACGCCATGGCCATGCCTTGTTCGGGATTGCTCGCGATCAACCGGGTGATGACCGCCGTAAACACGACGGTCATGGGCCCGGTGGGCTCGGAGATCAGCGTCGGCGTCCCGCCGAACAAGGCAGCAAACAGGCCGATGAGAATGGCGCCGTAGATTCCCGCCTCGGCTCCCGCACCGGAGGCCACGCCGAACGCCAGGGCCATGGGAAGCGCCACGACGGCGGCCGTCAGACCGCCGAACAGATCCCCGCGCAGATTTCCAAGATTTATTTCGTTGAAGATGCGCATCTCATCCCCCCGGTTGCACGGCGGCGCCTGAAACCTCCGCTTTGCTCACCGGCCAGTCCAATACGACCGGGAGCCATGAAACTGGCCCCGAGGGGACCCCGCAGAACCAACGCCAGCCCGGGAGTCTACGAGAGGCCGATCGGCATCGGGGAAAAGACTTCCGATGCTTCCCATAGACGGCGATAGATGAAATGGCCGTTATCTGTTCTGGCTTGGTTCGATGCTTTTCTATTAACCATTGCTTTTCGTAGATATCTAGTATTCCGATTGTCTATTTGTTTTTCATTGCATTCTGTCGATACTTGGTAGCCTGTCAGCAGGCACTCACGGAGAACGTCCGATGGCTTCGAACACATATGACGCAGGCGTCAAGGATTATCGACAAAACTACTGGACGCCGGGCTACGTCCCTCTGGACACCGATTTGCTGGCCTGCTTCAAGATCACGGCGCAGTCCGGGGTGCCCCGGGAAGAGGCGGCGGCGGCTGTTGCGGCGGAGTCGTCGACGGGCACGTGGACCACGGTGTGGTCGGACCTGCTGACCGACATCGACTATTACAAGGGCCGGGCCTACCGGATCGAGGACGTCCCCGGGGACGACGAGTCCTTCTACGCCTTCATCGCCTATCCCATCGATCTTTTCGAAGAAGGATCCGTGGTCAACGTCCTGACTTCGCTGGTCGGCAACGTTTTCGGGTTCAAGGCCGTCAAGCATCTTCGCCTGGAGGACATCCGTTTCCCGATCGCCTACGTCAAGACCTGCATGGGCCCACCGAACGGCATTCAGGTTGAGCGCGACAAGATGAACAAGTACGGGCGACCCCTGCTGGGCTGCACAATCAAGCCCAAGCTCGGCCTGTCCGCCAAGAATTACGGGCGCGCAGTCTACGAGTGCCTGCGCGGCGGGCTCGACTTCACCAAGGACGATGAAAACGTCAACTCGCAGCCATTCATGCGCTGGCAGAATCGGTTCGAGTTCGTGGCCGAGGCCGTGATCAAGTCTCAGCAGGAAACGGGTGAGCGGAAGGGCCACTACCTGAACGTGACCGCCCCGGATCCCGAGCAGATGTACGAGCGCGCCGAGTTTGCCAAGGAACTCGGCATGCCCATCATCATGCACGACTTCCTCACCGGCGGATTCTGCGCCAACACCGGACTGGCCAAGTGGTGCCGCAACAACGGCATGCTGCTGCATATCCACCGCGCCATGCACGCCGTGATCGACCGGCATCCGAAACACGGCATTCATTTCCGCGTCCTCGCCAAGTGTCTCCGTCTTTCCGGCGGTGACCATCTGCACACCGGCACTGTCGTCGGCAAGCTGGAAGGCGATCGCGCCTCGACCCTCGGTTTCGTCGACCTCCTGCGGGAATCGTTCATTGCCGAGGACCGCAAGCGGGGAATTTTCTTTGACCAGGACTGGGGCTCCATGCCCGGCGTCTTCGCGGTCGCATCGGGCGGCATTCACGTCTGGCACATGCCGGCATTGGTCACGATTTTTGGCGATGACTCCGTGCTGCAGTTCGGCGGCGGCACCCAGGGCCATCCCTGGGGCAACGCAGCCGGTGCAGCGGCCAACCGCGTGGCCTGCGAAGCCTCCGTCAAGGCGCGCAACGAAGGCCGCGAAATCGAGAAGGAGGCTCGCGACATCCTGACCGAGGCCGCCCAGTCCAGCCCGGAGCTGGCCGCCGCCATGGAGGTCTGGAGCGAGATCAAGTTCGAGTTCGAGACCGTGGACAAGCTGGACGCCGCCTGAGGCCCAGTGCGCCGCCGCAGTCCGGAAACGAATCGACCAACAGGAGAGCCAAATGGCCGCAATGCATGACGTCGGCGACTACCAGACCGAGCAAACCCTGGAGACGTTCGGATTTCTTCCGAAGCTTTCGCCCCAGGAGATCTATCAGCAGATCGCCTACATCCTCGCTCAGGGGTGGGCGCCGGCTATCGAGCACGAGCATCCGTCCTCCGCGTTCAACCACTACTGGACGATGTGGAAGCTGCCGTTCTTTGGAGAGAAGGACGTCAACGCCGTCGCCGGACAGCTCGAGGCCTGTCACCGGGCCTATCCGGACCACCACGTGCGCCTGATCGGGTACGACAACTACACGCAGAGCCAGGGCGCGGCGTTCGTGGTCTACGAAGGTCGCGCCTGACCGGCACGGGCGCTGGTGCAGCGACGGTCCAACGGAGAGAAATTGATGGCAAGCAGCGGACGGGAAGCAGCAATCGCACGACGCCGGGCACAGTCCCGCGCAGGTAGGAGCTCACAGGCTTCGGCGCCAGCGGCTGGATCGTCGTCTGCTTCCGGCACGCCTGGGGGCAGCGCCACGCCGTCCGGCAGGGCACTCGCGCGGGCGCGCCGCCGGTCCATGTCCGAATCCGGCGCGGCAGGCATCGAGCAGCGCGATCGTCGCCGCGGCCAGCCATCACAACAGCAGAGCGGGAGTGCTGAACACGACGCATCCAAGGAGCCGTGTGACTGCGGCTGCGGCGGGGCAGACACGGCGAAGCCACGGCCTTCCAGCGCCGAGCCCGGCGAAGACTTCATGGCCGGGCCGTATTCGGACATCACGCCCGGCGCCCCGGGCATGGCACCTGGCCGCCTCAAGGCCATGGCTAGGCGGCGAGCGCAGTCCCGCTCCGGAAGGGAGGTTGCGAGTCAGAGCAGCCGCACCAGCGCCAGGCCGGCGGCCGCGGAACAGGCAAACTCTCCCGAAGCTGGCGGAGAGCCCGTGCAGAAAGCCGTTGCCGTGACCGCCGATGAGCACCCCCACATGATCACCGGCACGGTCGCCGGCTCCGGCTCGCATGTCACGGGCGCGGAGGCCGGCAGTTCCGGGCGCGTGACCGGCACCGAGTACTTGCCGCGGGGCAAGGCGGAAGAAGAAGCCCGCAGAAGCTCCGCCGGCATGAAAGTCGGCCGAAGCCGTACCAGCCGCGGCGGCGTCGTCAGCGGCACGCCGCTGGGACGGAGTTTCCTGGTCACCGGCAACGAGCCGGGCAGCTGCAAGATGGTCACCGGAAACGAGTACGTCGGTGGTGAACAGTACACGGAGCTTTGCGCAAAACCCGCGCCGAGGCGGCGCGCGCCCGCCGCTGCCTCCTCGACAGCCCGAGGCAGGACGGTCACGGGCAGTCTGCCCGGACGCTCACCGCGCGTGACCGGCGACGAGCCCGGCTCGTGCGAAGCGGTAACCGGCACGCCCTACGTGGGCAAGGACCAGACCGAGGTCTTCTGCGATGAGGGAGCCCAGGCCGCATCGACTTCGAGGGCGCGCCCGATGCGCTCCACGCCGGGGCCCGAGCTCACGGGCCAGCAGCCTGGGCTCAATGGTCACGTAACGGGTGCCGAGCGCGGGGCCTGCGAGGCCGTGACGGGAACACCGTACGTGGGAAAGGGCCAGTATGAGAGCACGTGCGGACCCGAAGCTCCGGAATTGGCCGGGGACGGGGCGCACAGCGACGGCCATTCCGCACCGTGGACGGCCTTCAGCATCATGTCGCCCGCCCGGGAAGCGAGCCTCAGAAACGGCACGGGAGAGGACGGACCCCGCGGACAGATTACGGGGCCCTTTGGAAAGGGCCACGGAAAAGTCACGGGCACGGAGGCATTCAAGAACGGCGGCGCGGCTACGGCTTCCTCCGGGAACACCGGGACACATGCACCGGCTGCACCTGCCACCGTTCAGCGAAACAAACGAATCACCGGTGAGGGGATTGACTCGGGCCTGCGAATCACGGGAGACGACTGGGACCGGGGTGATCGGGTGACCGGCACGGAAGGGTCCTCATCGACGGTGCGCAACCCGACGCGCCGGGGCGGTCCGATGGCCGCCATGTCCAGACCTCCGGCGGGCCGCCACCCTGACCCGGCCGCGCCTGAATCCCGGGTTACCGGCGGGGCGGGTGCTTCGGCCCGGGGCGCGCTCGTAACCGTCTCGGGGGGAGCCCGCGGCTGAGCCGTGGCCTGACCCATGAACAGACCCATGACCGCCAACCGTCGCCCCGCCGGACGCGCCGTCTGCTGGTCCCAGGCGGCACCCGTCCGACCGCCCGCAGCGCGCCAGCCAGGCCCCCGCGCGAAAACTGTCGCGGCCCGGCGGAACAAGCCCGGCCTGTCCGGTGCCGTAACCGGTCGCAACGTCATCGGGACACACCCGCTTACTCGAGAGCAGGACAATAGCCGTCTCGGCCAGTACGAGCACTCGATAAAGCAGGCCTTCGACAGAATCGAGCCCGCATTGCGTGACATCGCCGCGCGCCAGCACGACAGGGATTTCGAATCCCAGGCCCAGCGGATCGCCGAGTCTGCGCTGGGCTTCCCTCTGCCGGCGAGAATACTTGACCACGCCTGGGTCGAGCAGCTGGACATGCGCACGCTCTTCGCATGGGCGGTTTTCGAAACATACCGCCGCTTTGCCGAAGACTTCTTCCGGCGGGACCCGCTTGCGGACGAGGACGCGGAGGATTTCGAGGCCTTCCTTCAGTCCTGCGGGTTTCACAGCTTCGACATCTCTCCCTGCGCGGACGGCCGGCTGGCTCATGTCGTGCGCTACGCCCTGCGCCTGCCCATGCGCCACGTGCGGCGGAAGTCGTACGCCGGCGCCATGTTCGACGTTGAGGAAAGCCTGGACCGCTGGGTCGAGACCGAACTCAACCGCTACCGTGAGGGCGTGCCCAACACCGCCGACGAGTCCACGCGCTATCTGAAGGTCGCGATGTATCACTTCAGCAGCTCGGCCCCGGGCGTCGAGGGATGCGCTGCGCACGGAAGCGACGTGGACCGTGCCGCGGCGGCCGCCCTGGAGCGCCTGCTGGATTTCCAGCGAGCGATCCAGAACAGCTTCTGCTGCGGGGCGTCCATCGATCTGCTGCTGCTCGGCATCGACACGGATACGGATGCCCTGCGAGCGCATGTTCCCGATGGCGACGGCGTGCTCGCCGTGGACCGGTTCGTGGATGCCGCGAAAGCCTACGAGGAGACGCATCGGCTCTCGCCGAGGGACGCGGAGGACGTGATCACGGGCATGGCATCAGCCTGCGCAGCCGCCGGTGACGGGGCGCCGGCGCCCGCCGGAATGATTCGCCTCATTGCGCGACTGGTCGCAAACAACTTCTCGCAGATTGATTACGTCGGCCGGAACTTCGGCGGAACATATCCGGACATCGGCCACCAGGAGCGTTTCATCGGGGCCGGGCGGGGATTCGACGAAATCCAGCTGCGCAACCTGACCTACTTCGCCCACTTGAATACGGTCGAGGAATCCGCCGCGGACCTCGACGTGGGCATCCGGATTTTTTCGCACCTGAATGCAGAGCGGGGCTTACCGATTCCCGTCGTCGTGCGTTTCGACTACCGGGGCGACGTCCCGGGCGCCCGCGACCGCGCGGTAGAACGCTGTGCGCGAGTGGACCACGCCCTCCGCGCCCGGTACGCGGAGCTGGCAGACCACGGCCTGCTACACACCATGCTGGCCGTGCGGGACTGCCAGGGCAACGCGGCGATCGAGATTGTCGGCACGTCGCTGGATGCGGGCATGGCACCACTGGAGGGAGCGCACTGATGAAGATCTGCCAGATCGAGAAGCCGCTCGTGGCAACCAATCGCATCCCGGGTCTTGAGCATCGCCACCTTCAGGTCGTGCGCGACGGCAAGAACCAGCTGGTCGCGGTCGATCCCGTGGGCTGCAAGCCCGGCGACTGGGTGATCTGCGTGGGCAGTTCGGCCGCCCGGGAAGCCGCTGGCAGCAAGGACTACCCGAGTGACCTGACCATTGTGGGCATCATCGACTACTGGGACGAGGAACACTGAGTTGGAAATTGTCAGAGTCGTCTCGGACCTGGTGTGCACCAGCAGAGTTTCGGGCCTCGACGCCCGCAGCCTGCGGGTCCTCGAGACCTCCTCCGGCGGGCTCGCGGTGGCCGTTGACCCCGTGGGCACGCGCCCCGGCGACTGGGTTTTTACCGTGAGCGGCTCGGCCGCCCGTTACGCGACAGGAGACTTTGACACCCATACCGATCTGACCATCGGGGGAATTATCGATTTCTGGGAGGACGCCGGCGGGACTCGAGGCAGCTGACACGCTGACTGAAAACCCGCCGAGCGGGCGATTTGACTGGCAACAACGGAGACATAGAGATGGCAAACGAATACTACGGAATTGCGCTGGGCATGATCGAGACGCGCGGACTGGTTCCGGCGATCGAGGCGGCAGACGCAATGACCAAGGCGGCGGAAGTGCGGCTTGTCGGACGCGAGTTCGTCGGCGGCGGCTACGTGACAGTCCTGGTTCGAGGCGAGACCGGTGCGGTGAATGCGGCGGTGCGCGCCGGCGCCGATGCCTGCGAGCGTGTCGGCGACGGACTGGTCGCGGCGCACATCATCGCGCGCCCGCACCGCGAGGTCGAGCCGGTTTTGCCGGCCGGTGAAACCACAACCAAGAACGCCGCATAGTCCGGTCAGCGACCGGGCGGCGATTCGAGTCGAGAGGCAATCGAGATGGCTACAGAAGACTACGGCATTGCACTGGGGATGATCGAGACCCGTGGAATGGTTCCCGCAATCGAAGCGGCGGACGCGATGACCAAGGCGGCAGAGGTGCGTCTGATCGGACGTGAGTTCGTCGGCGGCGGCTACGTCACGGTCCTCGTCCGTGGCGAAACCGGCGCGGTGAATGCGGCCGTGCGCGCGGGCGCCGATGCCTGCGAACGTGTCGGCGACGGGCTGGTGGCGGCGCACATCATCGCGCGGCCTCACTCCGAGGTCGACCCGATCCTGGCCGGGCCCCCAACCGCCGGCCGAAGAGCCGCCTGAGGAGCGGAGGCGCCGAATGCGGAAGCGCGCATGGGTGGCTCATCATGAGCCATCCGGGCCGCGCAGGTCTGGCGCCGCTGGAAGCATCGATACGGAAGCCGCGTCTGGGCGTGGCGGGAACTGCAGGAGCGAACGATGAGCGACAACTGGACCCTGAGGGAAAGACCCGAGCGACTGGAGGCCCGCGTCGAGTTCCCGGACTACGAGGCCACCCGGGCTTTTCTGGAGGAAGCGGCGGAAATCTCGAGCCGGGAGGATATCTATCCCGATATCAGCTTTGGCCGGACGTACGTGAACCTGACTCTGCATACGCCAGAGGGTATGAGCATCGACCACGCGGAAGAGCGCTTCGCCCGGCATATCGACAAGCTCCTTGCCCGAACGGTCTGAACCGACGTGCCGGTCGTCACGCTGGTCAGCAACAAGGGCGGCACGGGCAAAACGACCCTTGCGACAAATCTCGCCGCGGCGCTCGGCCGGCGCGGGAACACTGTGCTGGTGGACGCCGATCCCCAGCGATCGGCGCTGCACTGGTCGAACGTGGCCCGGGCCAATGGCGAGGACTTCGTGGAGGTCCTGGCGGCCGGAGCGGACATCGCACGGCATGGCCGCAGACTGCGGGCGTCGCATGACTTCGTGCTTATCGACTGCCCGCCGGCCATCGACGCTCCGCAGAGCCGTGCGGCCCTCGCCGCATGCGATCTCGCGCTCGTTCCGGTACTGCCCTCGCCCGTCGACCTGTGGGCAACCAGTCACATCGCCGCGGCGGTCCGCCGGACCGCTCGGGGCACGGCAAGCGTGAAGATCCGCCTCATCGTCAACCAGCTCGAGCCCCGGACAACACTGTCGCGGGTCGTGGGCGGAGCTCTCGCCGAGCTGGAAGTTCCCGCGCTGGAAACCCGGATCAGGCGCCGCTCCGTTTACCGCAACTGCATGCTTGAGGGCCGAACGGTCTACGGAATGGGCGCCCGCGGCCGATCCGCGGTCGCCGAAATTGAGCAACTGCTGACGGAGATTTTTTCACTATGAGCAACACGAAAAAGGCCGCCGAGAAACTCGTCAGCTCGATCCGGTCCGGCAAGTCCCAGGGCGGCGCGGGAGGCAAGAAGACGGCGAAAAAGAAAGCACCGGCATCGGGCAAGGTATCCGCGCGAAAGCCCTCCACCCGAAGGAACCCGACTCCCGCCCCGACGCCCCGGGAAAAACACTCCTCCACCCGGACCGGACGGCTGCGCCGGGAAGATCCCGGCCGTTCCGGATACGCCCTCGGCGGCCTGCGATGGCCCGATTGACCCGGTACGCGGTACGGACAATGGGCGCCAAGTGAGCAGGAAAGATGAAGCCGGCCGGCCCCCGCAGGGCGACGCCGAAGGACCGGCCGCCGCCGCGTGGTCGCCTACGCGGCGAGCGATGCGCCTCGCCCGCCACGCCAGCCTGCGCCAGCTACAGGTTTTCGAGGCCATAGCTCGCCTGGGGAGCTTCACGCGCGCGGCCGAGGAACTGTACCTGGCCCAGCCCACGGTCTCGACCCAGATCAAGCGACTGACCGAAGCGGTGGAGACACCCTTGTTCGAACACGTGGGCCGCGGTGTTCATCTCACAGAGGCCGGCGAGGCCCTGCTGGACGCCGCCCGGGAGATTTTCGACGCGCTGGACCGGGTCGAGATGAAGGTGTCGGATCTCAAGGGCCTCAAGCAGGGATATCTGCGCCTTGGCGTGATCACGATCGCCAAATACTTCGCGCCGGGCGCCCTCGGCGGTTTCTGCAAGAAATACCCCGGCGTCGAGGTCAGCCTCGAGGTAACGAACCGCGAACACCTGCTCGAGCGACTCGCGCGCAACGAGGACGACCTCTACATCCTCGGCCAGATGCCGAGATCGGACCTGGATCTGGAAGTGATTCCGTTCGCGCCAAACCCGCTGCATGTCATGGCCCACCGGAAGCATCCGCTGGCGTCCGCGGGGAAGATTACCCTGGAACGTCTTCGCGACGAATACTTCATCATGAGGGAATCCGGCTCCGGCACACGAGCGACCGTCGAGCGAATGTTCGCTGAGAAAGGGCTCAAGCCGAAGGTACGGATGGAGCTCGGCAGCAACGAGGCGATCAAGCACGCCATCATGGCTCAGCTCGGCATCTCCGTCTTGTCACTGCACACGGTGACGCTGGAAGCGGGCTCGGGGCCCCTGGCCATTCTCGACGTTGAAGGATTTCCGATTCAGCGCACCTGGAACGTCGTGTATCCGAAAGGCAAGGAGCTGTCCGTCGTGGCCAAGGCATTCCTGGAATTCCTCAAGGGAGAAGAAGGAAAGCTGGCCGCAAAAATGGACAAGACGGTGAAACGCCTCTGCCGGTAAACCGCGCGGAATGTCGTGCGTACCGCCTTTGCTTCGGCACTGGGGCGCGGCGATGTCCCCCGGACACGAAGGACAGGGAATGGCCGACGGCCCTCCTCCCGCCTCCGTGCCCGGGGCATTTTCGTCAGGCAGCGGCGGCGACCGAGTAGCGCTTGGCCATCTGCTCCAGCGGCACCGGCTTGATCTTCAGTGCCTGACCGGCGCATCCAAAGGCTTCGAAGCGCTGCAGGCAAATGTCGCTGGCCGCCTTCTTGGCCGCCGTCAGGAACTTGCGCGGATCGAATTCGGAGGGCTTCTCGGCGAGAAGCCGACGCACCGCGCCGGTCATCGCAAGACGGATGTCGGTGTCGATATTGACCTTCCTCACCCCGCTCTCGATGCCCCGGCGGATCTCCTCCACCGGAACTCCATAGGTTTCCTTGATGTCGCCGCCAAACTCCCGGATGACTTCCAGCCACTCCTGTGGAACGCTCGAAGAGCCATGCATGACCAGGTGCGTGTCGGGAATCGCCGCGTGGATCTGCGCGATGCGTTCGATGTCCAGGATGTCCCCTGTGGGCTGGCGAGTGAACTTGTAGGCCCCGTGGCTCGTGCCGATCGCGATGGCGAGCGCATCGACGTCGGTCCTGGCCACGAAGTCCCTCGCTTCCTCCGGATCGGTGAGCATCTGGTCATGGGTCAGCGTGCCCTCCGCGCCCACGCCGTCCTCTTCACCCGCCTGGCCGGTCTCCAGCGATCCCAGGCATCCCAGTTCGCCTTCCACTGAAACGCCCACGGCATGGGCCAGCTCGCAGACCTTGCGAGTGACCTCCACGTTGTAGTCGTAGGGCGCCGGGGTCTTGGCATCCTCGAGCAGCGAGCCGTCCATCATGACGCTCGTGAACCCGGAACGTATCGATGCCTGGCAAACGCCTGGCGACGCGCCGTGGTCCTGGTGAAGCACGATGGGAATATCCGGGTGGGTCTCGACCGCGCCCAGCACGAGATGCCGGAGGTAAGGTTCGCCCGCGTACTTGCGTGCACCGGCGGAGGCCTGCAGGATCACCGGCGCCTGGCTGGCCTCGGCGGCCTCCATGATCGCCTGGACCTGTTCCAGATTGTTGACGTTGAACGCGGGCACGCCGTAGCCGTGCTCGGCAGCGTGGTCCAGAAGCTGGCGCAGTGAAACGAGTGCCATGATGTCTTCTCCTTCGGTCTGCTCCGGCCGTGGGTCAGCCGGGTGATGAAACGTTGCGGGACTGCTCGAGCCAGAGGGCGATGTCGTCGAGGGTGACGCGGCCGTCCTCGTCGGCTGCCCCGGGAACCCATCCGGCGCGGCTATGCAGGCCGGGCCCGACGGCGATCGCGCCATCGATGACGGCATCGGAAAAATAGCTGCTGCGCGCGACCATGACCGGAACGCCGGCGCCGCGCGCGGCCGCCACGCCGTCCGGGGAGTCTTCGATGGCCAAGGCTGCTCCGGGTGATATCGCCATGTCGCTGACCGCCTTCTCATAGACTTCCGGGTCGGGCTTCTTGCGGGTGACATTCTCGCCGTTGACGATGGCCGCGAAGCGCTCTTTCCAGGCCGGGCCGAGGTTCACGGCCATCAGCGCATCGAGATTGCTCCGGCTCGTGGTCGTGGTGATGCCCATGGGCACACCGCGGCTCTCGCATTCGCCCAACAAATCCTCGACGCCGGGTCTGAACGAAATCCCGCGATCACGTACAAGCTTAGCGTAGTAAGCGTTCTTCAGCCGGTGCACCCTGGCGGCCAGCGCCTCGCGCTCGGCGGGATCATCCGGGGCACCGGGCTGCGTTTCCAGGTCGGCGATCAACCGTTCGCGCCCACCGGCGACGTGCAGTAGCGCGCCGTACCGGTCGATACTCCAGCGCCAGGGCAGATCCAGCTCCTCGAAAGCAAGGTTGAAGGCGACCCGGTGACCGTCCCGTTCCGTCTCGGCAAGGGTTCCGTCCACGTCCCAGAGAATCGCGGCCGGCGCCTTCACCCGGCCTCCGTACTCGCCAGAGGATTCGCGGGCCCGGGGCCGGCCGCCGATCCGGAACTTCCGAGGACCAGCGCCTGCAGCTCCGGGAAGTCGGCGATCACCCGGTCCGCGCCTGCCTGGGCGACCGGCTCACCCATGTTGTAGCCGTGCGGCAGGAGCCAGGCGGTGATGCCGGCATTTCTGGCGGTGGCCGCGTCGATAGACGAGTCGCCGACAAACAAGGCCCGCTCCGGGGGAACCGAAAACTCATCGAGGCATGCAAGCACACCGGCCGGGTCCGGTTTCTTCGTGCTCAGGCTGTCGCCGCTGATCGTCCTGTCCACGGCGGTATCCAGGGCATGGATGGCCAGCACCCGATCCGTATAACGGGCCTCCTTGTTGGTGACGATTACCTGCTTGATCCCCCCGGCCCGGAATGCAGCAAGCGTCATCCGCGCGCCGGCGTAAAGACGGCTGCGCGTGCCGCAGCGCACATCGTAGAACCCGTCATAGAGACGCATAGCTTCCCTCATCTGGTCGCTGTCCCTCAGCTGTTCCGGATCCACGCCGCTGCCCCTGGCGACGGCCTGGAGCAGAAGGGCCGCCGTGCCGTGGCCGATCCACCGGGCGACTTGCTCCTCGTCCGCCCTGGGCCAACCGTAGTGGCGCAGGACGTCATTGACCGCGTCGGCGATTTCGGGAGCGGTTTCCACCAGTGTTCCGTCGAGATCGTAGACCACGAGGTCGAAGGCCCTCACCCGGCGGTGGCCCCCGTGGTTTCGGATTCGACCACTTCGCGGACTTCATCGGCCACGCGCTCGGAGGTCAGTCCGAAATGTTCGAACAGGTGCTTGCCCGGGGCGGACTCCCCGAAGGTCGCCATGCCGACGATCCGGCCGCGCCGGCCCACGTACTTGTGCCAGAAATCCGGATGCGCAGCCTCTACCGCAACGGCGGGGATCTCCGGGGGCAGGACCCGCTCCCGCCATTCGCGATCCTGCCGGTCGAAGACCGATGTGCTGGGCATGGACACGACCCGCACGGCGAATCCCTCGGTGGCCAGCCGCTGCTGCGCCTCCAGTGCGAGATGGGTTTCCGAGCCGGTGCCGATGATGACGGCACGGGGATCCGGAGCGTCACTGAGTATGTACCCGCCGCGCCGGATGTCCCGGACGCGAGATGCATCGGCCACGACCTGGGGCAGTCCCTGCCGGGAGAGGGCCAGCGCCGAAGGGCCGTCATGCCGTTCTGCCGCGCATGCCCAGGCCACTGCGGTTTCCAGGCCGTCGGCCGGCCGCCATACATCGAGATTGGGAATCAGCCGCAGGCTGGGGACATGCTCCACGCTCTGGTGGGTCGGACCGTCTTCGCCGACGCCGATGCTGTCATGGGTGAAGACGTGAATGACTCGAAGTCCCATGAGCGCTGCCATCCGGACCGCGTTCCGGCTGTAGTCGCTGAACACCAGGAACGTGCCGCCATACGGGAGGAAGCCGCCGTGCAGGGCCATGCCGTTCATGACCGCCGCCATGCCGAACTCGCGGACGCCATACGACAGATGATTGCCGGCCGAATCGCGGCCGGCCTGAATACACCCGGAAAAATTGGTCAGGTTCGAGCCGGTCAGGTCCGCGCTTCCGCCGAAGAATTCGGGCAGCAAGGGAGCCAGTTCGTCCAGGGCGTTCTTGCTGGCTTTGCGGGTGGCAACGGGATCGCCGTTGGCCGCAATCTTCTCGAAGGCGGCGGTGATTCCCTGTTCCCAGCTATCGGGTATCGCGCCGGACATTCGCCGCTCGTACTCGGCTGCTTTCTTCGGGAAGGCTGACCGATAGGCTTCGAATCGTTTCCGCCACGCCTGCTCGGCCTCCGAGCCCTTCTCCCGCGCATCCCAGGCCGCCGCCACGTCCTCCGGAATCTCGAATGGCCCCGCGGCCCATCCAAGTGATTCCCGCGTCGCGGCCACTTCCTCGGCACCGAGGGGCGCGCCGTGAACACCGTGGGTACCCGCCTTGTTCGGCGCTCCGTGGCCAATGCGGGTCTTGCAGCAGATGAGAACCGGCTTGCCGTCAGGCTGCCCCGCCTGCGCCTTTGCCTCGGCCAGTGCGTCATCGACCGCCTGGGCATCGTGGCCGTCAATGCCGGCGATGACGTGCCACCCGTAGGCTTCGAAGCGTTTTGGCGTGTCATCGAGGAACCAGCCGTCCACCTTGCCGTCGATGGAGATGCCGTTGTCATCGTAGACGGCGATCAGCTTGGACAGCCGAAGCGTGCCAGCGAGCGAGCAGGCCTCATGACTGATCCCCTCCATCAGGCAGCCGTCGCCAAGGAACACATAGGTATGGTGATCGACGATCTCGTGCCCCTCGCGATTGAACTCCGCCGCGAGGAGCCGTTCCGCCAGCGCCATGCCCACGGCGTTGGCCAGGCCCTGGCCCAGCGGGCCGGTCGTCGTCTCGACGCCGGGCGTCACGCCGGACTCCGGATGCCCGGGCGTCTTGCTGTGCAACTGCCGAAACGCTTCGATTTCGCTCATCGGCAGGTCATAGCCGGTGAGATGCAGGAGGGCGTACAGGAGCATCGAGCCATGGCCGTTGGACAGGACGAACCGGTCCCGGTCGGGCCATGCCGGATTGCCCGGGTTGTGCTTCAGATGCCGGCTCCAGAGGGCAACGCCGATCTCCGCCATGCCCATGGGAGCTCCGGGGTGGCCGGATCGGGCCTTCTCGACCGCGTCCACCGCGAGCATGCGGATCGCATCGGCCATGGGTTTGGTCATCGCGTGATTCACAGGACCTCCATGGCGCGCATGCGCCGCTCCATCATGCGCCAGATAAATGGCGTAAAGATCAGGCGCATGGCGAGTTCCATCTTTCCGCCCGGAACCACGATGGTGTTGGCCCGCGACATCCACGAGTCATGGATCATGTTCAGGAGGTAGGGAAAGTCGATGCCCTTGGGATTGGCGAAACGGATGACACAAATGCTCTCGTCCGCTGTCGGAATATCCCTGGCGATGAACGGGTTGCTAGTGTCCACGCAGGGAACCCGCTGAAAATTCACGTGCGTCTGGGCAAACTGCGGGCAGATGTAGTTCACATAGTCCGGCATGCGCCTGAGGATCGTGTCAGTGACCGCCTCCGCCGTATATCCGCGCAGCGCCTTGTCCCGGTACAGCTTCTGAATCCACTCGAGGTTGACCACGGGCACCACGCCGATCAGCAGATCGGCATGCCTGGCAATGTTGGCCTCTTTCGTGACCACGGCCCCGTGGAGGCCCTCGTAGAACAGCAGATCCGTGTCCGCCGGAACGTCTTCCCAGGGCGTGAACGTGCCGGGCTCCTGATCGTACGGCGCCGCTTCGCCCTCGTCGTGCAGATACTTTCGGATCTTGCCGGACCCAGTCTCGCCGTAGGCCCGAAAGAGTTCCTCGAGCTCGGCAAACAGGTTGTTCTCCGGCCCGAAGTGGCTGAAGTGCCGATTTCCGCCCTCCTCGGCCTCGATCAGTTTCTGCTTCATCTGCATGCGATCGAAACGATGGAAGCTGTCGCCCTCGACGACCGCTGCGGTCACCCCCTCGCGACGAAAGATGTTCTCGAACGTTCGGGTGACCGAGGTCGTACCGGCACCCGAGGAGCCGGTGATGGAAATAATCGGATGACGTTGTGACACGAAGGTCTCCTTCAGGCCCGAAACAGGGTACGTTCGGCAAACAGCTGGGCCGGCATGTCGCCTTCGACCGGCTCACGGTGGTAGCGCTCAATTCGCTCGACCTCGTTCTTCGAGCCGAATACGAAACCGATACGCTGGTGGAGTTCCCCGGGCTCAACGCCGAGCACGGGCTGACGGCCCGTGCTGGCCCGCCCGCCGGCCTGTTCGATGATCAGGCCGATGGGATTGGCTTCGTACAGCAGCCGGAGACGGCCGGGCATCTTGGGATGCTTGACGTCGCGGGGATACATGAACACGCCGCCGCGCATGAGAATTCGGTGCGCCTCGGCAACCAGACTGGCTATCCAGCGCATGTTGAAATCCTTGCCCCGGGGACCGGTCTTGCCCAGCAGGCATTCGTCCACGTACCGTTTTACGGGCGGTTCCCAGAATCTGCTGTTGGAGGTATTGATGGCGAATTCTTTCGTGTCCTCCGGAACCTGCATCTCCGGATGAGTGACCTTGAATTCGCCGACGTTGTCGTCGAGGGTGCAGCCCACGACGCCGTTGCCGACAGTGAGCACGAGCATCGTCGCCGGGCCGTAAATCGCGTAGCCGGCCGCGACCTGTGACGTCCCCGGCTGAAGAAAATCTTCCGCGGTCACGTCACGGCCCGATTCAATCACGTCGTCCGGCGCGCGCAGGATGGAGAAAATGGTACCGACCGAAACGTTGACGTCGATGTTGCTGGAGCCGTCCAGGGGATCCGTCACGAGAAGATACTTGCCGCGCTGGTGACTCCCGGGAATCTGGTAGGGCTCCTCCATTTCCTCGGAGGCAATGCCGGCAAGCTGGCCTGACCACTCGGTCTGGCGAATCAGCATTTCATTGCTGACCAGGTCCAGGGGTTTCTGTTCCTCGCCATGGACGTTGGTAGAACCCGCCTCCTGGGCATCCGAAAGCGCCCCGGCTGCGACTTCCCGCGCCACCGCCTTACAGGCGATGGACAGGTCGAGTATCAGGGCATTGAAGTCACCGCTCGCGTCGGGAAAGCGGCGCCGTTGCTCGATGAGATATCGGGTCAGGGTCGGCAGTTTGCATAAAGGCATCGAGGCTTACTCCGGATCGGTGACGACTGATAAAGACCAAATGCAGGGCGAGTCCCTCCTGGACGGGGCGGCGCCAGAGTACCGGGCTGTCAAACCGCCGCCCGGCGAGGCGGTGCGGACTTCAGTTCCGCCCGCATGGAGTCGATGACGGCCTTGTAGTCGCGCTCTCCGAAGATCGCACTGCCGGCCACGAAGGTATCGGCTCCGGCGTCGGCTACCCGGCGGATGTTGCCCACCTTGACCCCGCCGTCCACTTCGAGGCGGATGTCGCGGCCGGTCGCGTCGATGAGCGTTCGGGCCTGTTCTATTTTTTGAAGCGCGGAGTCGATGAACGACTGTCCGCCGAAACCGGGATTGACGCTCATGATCAACACCAGGTCCACCTTGTCGATGACCCACTCGAGCACGTCCAGGGGAGTGGCGGGATTGAAGGCAAGACCCGCCCGGCAGCCTTCCCCCCGGATCAGCTGGAGCGTTCGGTCAACATGGTTGCTGGCCTCCGGATG
>JARFQW010000021.1 GCA_029287575.1 Gammaproteobacteria bacterium
GCCGGGAAGAGTACATTGTTGAAAGTATTGTCCAGGATTACGGAACCGACCGAAGGGACTGTGGATCTCTTTGGGCGAGTTGGCTCACTTCTAGAGGTTGGGACGGGTTTCCATCCGGAGCTGACCGGGCGGGAGAATATATTCCTGAACGGTGCCATCCTGGGCATGAAGAAAGTCGAAATCGAACGTAAGTTTGATGAGATTGTGGACTTCTCCGGAGTAGAGAAATTCATCGATACACCGGTGAAACGCTATTCCAGCGGCATGAAAGTGCGGCTGGCCTTCGCGGTTGCCGCTCACCTGGAGCCGGAGATCCTCATCGTCGACGAGGTGCTGTCCGTTGGCTACGCGGAGTTTCAGCGAAAGTGCATCGGCAAAATGGAGGCCATTGGTGCATCGGGCCGGACCATTCTGTTCGTCTCCCACAACATGAGTGCGGTGACCCGGATGTGTGACCGGGTGCTCATGATGGATCACGGCCAGATCGTGATGGACGGAACGGCTCGCGAGGTGGTCTCTCACTACCTGCGCCATGGCCGGGGCCGTGCCTCCCACCGGGAATGGGAGACCGAGAAGGCGCCCGGCGGCGAGATTGCCCGCTTGAAGAGCGTCGCGGTGTGCGATCCGCGGGGTAAGCCCTCGGACTCCATGGACATACGCGAGCCCGTCGAAGTGCGTATCGAGTTCGACTGCCTGCAGCCGGGACACGTGCTCATGCCAGCCTTCTCCCTGTGGAACGACGAGGGCCTGCTGCTGTTCTCGGCCATGGACCTGGATCCGCAGTGGCGTGGCCGTCAGAGGCCGGCCGGGACCTACGTCTGCCGCGCGGAGATACCGGGAAATCTGCTCTCAGAGGGCACCATGAGCATCAATACCGCCCTATGGGAATGGGAGCCACGGCGGCGTATCGAGTACCACGAGAAGGACGTGGTCGCGTTCCAGGTCCTGGACAGCCTCGAGGGGGACTCGGCTCGCGGCGACTTTATCGGCGAACTTCGAGGCGCCATTCGTCCGATGCTGGAGTGGAGTACGGAGTGGCGCGCTGATGGCGACGCCACGCTGCCGACCAAGCTGGAAAGCACCGGAAGCTGAACAATCCATCTCGAACAATGATGGGGCGCGGATGAAGCCCCGCGAACAGGGAGAATTTCGCATGTCCGAGTCCTGCCGATTTTGCGGCACCGAACTAGAGCACGTTTTCGTGGACCTGGGCATGTCGCCCATCGCCAACGACTACGTTCCGATTGAACGACGCAACAGCATGGAGCCGTTTTATCCCCTGTGCGTTTACATCTGCCATGAATGCCTGCTCGTGCAGCTGCCCGCGGTCCAGGCGGCGGATGAGATCTTTCGCGACGACTATGCCTACTTCTCGTCGACCTCGGATAGCTGGGTAGAGCATGCGCGTCAGTATGTCGCCAAGGTCACCGAGCGTTTCCACCTGGGTTCCGAAAACTTTGTCGTGGAACTCGCGAGCAATGACGGGTATCTGCTGCAGCACTTTGTCGCCGACGGCGTGCCCGTGCTGGGTGTCGAGCCCTGTGCCGGGGTCGCGGAAGCCGGAGAAGCTATTGGTGTGCCGGCGATCAAGGAGTTTTTCGGTGTGCCGCTGGCCGAGCGAATTGTGGCCGAGCATCGCAACGCGGACCTGATCATTGGCAACAATGTGCTGGCGCACGTGCCCGATCTGAACGATTTCGTCGCCGGCATGCAGACCTTGCTGGCACCCGGCGGCGTGATCACGATGGAGTTTCCTCATCTGATGAAGCTCATGAAGAACAACCAGTTCGACACGATCTACCATGAGCACTTCAGCTACTTCTCTTTTCTCGCCGTGGAGCGCGTTTTCGCCGGTCACGGGCTTACGCTGTTCGACGTCGAAGAGCTGCCGACCCATGGAGGGTCGCTGCGTCTCTATGCCCGCCACGCCGGCAATGAGGCGCTGGCAGTGACCGAGGCGGTCAGCAAGCTCCGGGACCGGGAGGAGTCGCAAGGTTTCGGTGAACTGGATTTCTACCGCGGATTCGAGGAGCGGGTGACCCGGACGAAGCGCGCGCTGCTGACGTTTCTCATCGAGGCCAAGTCCGCCGGCAAGCAGGTCGTGGGCTACGGGGCTCCCGCGAAGGGGAATACGCTGCTGAACTACTGCGGAGTGCGCACGGACTTCATTGACTACACGGTCGATCGGGCGCCCAGCAAACAGGATACCCTGCTTCCGGGAACTCGAATTCCGGTCTATCCGCCCGAGAAGATCATGGAGACGCAGCCGGACTACGTGCTGATTCTGCCGTGGAACCTCCGCACGGAGATCTGCGAGAAAATGGCCGGGATCCGGGAGTGGGGCGGTCGGTTCGTTGTGCCGATCCCCGAGGTGGAAGTTCTGGAGTGACTAGTCCGAGAGCGTCGCGACTGGAGGCTCTGCTGGAGGCCTGCTCCGGACAGGCCATGTACGACATGGCGGCGGAGCTGTTTCCCCTGTGCCGGAGCATCACCGGAGCTGGAGCGCGCGCGACGCTCGCACGCATCGCCCGCGACCTGCCTCTGGAGATCGTGGAAGTTCCCAGCGGAACGCCGGTCTTCGACTGGAACGTGCCGCCGGAGTGGAAAATTCGCGAGGCCTGGATCAAGGGTCCGGACGGAAGCAAGATCGTGGATTTCGCAGACCACAATCTCCATGTCGTGAACTACAGCGAGCCGGTATCCGCCACGCTGAGTCTCGACGAGCTACGCCCCAGGCTCCATAGCCTGCCGGACCGGCCGGACTGGATTCCGTATCGCACGACCTATTACGACCGGACCTGGGGATTCTGTCTTGCGCACCGCCAGCTCGAGGCGCTGCCCGAGGGGCAGTACGAAGTGCTGATCGATTCCGATCTCGCTCCCGGGTCTCTTTCCTACGGTGAGTGTGTGCTGCCCGGCAAGACGACCGACGAGGTCCTGCTCTCGGCCCACACCTGCCACCCGTCACTGGCCAATGACAACCTGTCCGGAATCGCCGTACTGACGGCCCTGGGCAAGGCGCTGGCGGACGTACCGAGGCATTTCACCTACCGGCTCCTGTTCGGGCCCGGAACGATCGGCTCCATTACGTGGCTTGCCCGGAATCGGGAACGGGCCCAGCGGATTCGCCATGGGCTCGTGGTCTCCTGTGTCGGCGATGGGGGCGGACCGATGTACAAGCGCAGCCGACAGGGCAGCGCCGACATCGACAAGGCCATGGCCCATGTCGTGGGGCATTTCTCCGCTAACAGCCGGGTGGAAGATTTCTCTCCCTACGGCTATGACGAGCGTCAGTATTGCTCACCGGGTTTCGACCTGGCGGTGGGTCTGTTCGAGCGCAGCAAGTACGGCAACTTCCCCGAGTACCACACGTCGGCGGACAACCTGGACTTCATCGCGCCCGAACACCTCGAAGCATCCTGCCGGATGATTTGCGAGGCGCTCGATATTCTCGAGACCAATCGCCGCCCGGTCAGCCGCAATCCCTACTGCGAGCCGCAGCTTGGCCGCCGGGGCCTGTATCAGGCCATGGGCGGTGATGCACACCGTGCGGAGCGCCAGATGGCCATGTTATGGGTGCTCAACCTGGCGGATTCCCGGCATACGCTCCTCGATATCGCGGTGCGCTCGGGTCTGCCGTATGCGCGGATTCGCGAAGCGGCGGAGCGGCTGGAAGACAAGAATTTGCTGGGGACCCAGGCCTGCCCGGAACCGATGGAAACCTGAATCAGGCCCGCCGCGCCTTGACGGCTGGCAGGACGACTTCGTCCACGAAGCGGCGATAGGCCCGGGCAAAGCCCTCCCGGGTGTGATGCTCGCGGGCATATTCCCAGGCGGCACGGGAGCGGCGCTGCAGTTCGTCCGCCCCGAGCGCGGAAACCTCCCGGACGGTGTCGCGGATTTCCTCCACCGAGGCGGTTTGCAGGCCCACGCCGAACCCGGGTGTGTCGACACTGGTTTCGAGCGTCACGATGGGAATGATGCCGGCGTGCATGCACGTGATCGTGCTGGCGCCGCCGCCTTCGGCGCAGCTGGGGTACACCAGGCCGATACACTGCTCCGCGATCTCCCGAAAGCGGTCGCCGGCCACGTCCACCCAGCCCTCGGCAACGACGTTGTCCCTTTCGAAGAGCAGGTGCCGGAGGCCGGCGGTGAAACGCGGTTCGGCGTCGAAGGGTCCGCAAACGAACAGCCTGTAGTCCGGGAGTTCCGTAAACGCCTCGAGCACCAGATCAAGTCCCTTGTGGACGAAGCCGGAGCTCCCGAACCAGATGAAATTCCGCCGGCAGTCCTCGACCTTCTTCGCGCCTCCCCAGTCATAAACCGCCGGGGCGGAGATGGGAATGCGATGGACCGGTTTGCCGGCATACGCATAGGTGCCCGCGGTCCAGTCGTTGCCGAGAACGCAGCCGATATCCGCATGCTCGATGGCCCAGTTCTGCTCAATCAGTTTGTTGTCCCTGAGCGCAACGCCCTGGCGGTCCCTGCAGGCCAGGAGGCGTTCGTAGGCGCGGGCATTGTTGGTGAGCCAGTGGGCCGTGTCCAGATGAGCGATCTTCACGCAATGGGCCGGCAGATGGCCGGCCAGCCGTTCGAGCTGGGTGCGGGCGGAGACGAGGATGTCGTAGTCCGTGCTTGGCACGAACCGGCGATCCGTGTAGTGAACCACGTCCACGTCAAAACCCGCCTCGAGCAGGCTGCGGGCAATCTGGAAGGATTCCCAGTGGTGGGTATGGTCATGGGAAATCTTGTCTTCCGAATCGACCTCGAAGGGATCCAGTACGTACGACATCAGTGCGCGGCCGGCGCCGCCCGGCGATGCGGTAAGCGATCGCATCCGGCTCGGCTTCATGGCCTTGCCCGGGCCGAGAAGATGGCCGAGTCTGCGACGAATACCCACGGCCTAACTCCTTTTTCCGGTGCGCCGCCGCAGCCGTTCCAGCAGCCCGGTCTTGCGGGACCGGCGTCCGCCCGGAGCCCGGCGCAGGCGGACGAAATTCAGGGGAAACAGGCTTCCGGCGGCGGGCTTTTCCCGGGCTTCCAGCGGACCCTGGACAAAGTACTCCCGGTCGAACCAGCGATAGCCCGGCAGCCAGGTCCAGCAACCGGCCTGCTGGTAACAGCCGGCGACCTGCTGCATGCGAGCGGTGTCGACGGGCTCGCTGTAGGCGGGTGTTTCGAAATTGGTCACGTAGCGTGTCATCAGCGCCTGGGATCGGTTGCTCACGTAGTTGGAATACCAGCAGCGTACGCCATGCCGGAGGGCCGCTGCATTGACTGCATGATGCACGAGGATGTGTTCCTCGTTGCCGTAATCTCCCCAGGGATTGTGGGTGAAGACGTTCCGATATCCGTCGAGCAGCGTGTCCAGCGTGTCGCTGAGCGGCTGCCAGATTTCCCGCAGTGCCGCCGAGCCCGGCCGATCGCCCAGTTCAGGGCCTCGCGGACCGATCGTGGGCTGCTCCCAGTCCATGACGTCAAAAGTCCCGGTTTCCGTCATCCCGAGACTCTCGATCCGGCTGGCCAGGGGATGCTGCGCCAGCGCCGAGCGCCGCGCATCGCCCAGCGCCGTCTCGTCCGGATGATCCTCGAAAACGATGACAATTCTTGCCATGCGTTCAACCACGGATCCGAACCACAGGATCTCGTCGTCAGGATGGGCGACGATGAGCACGGCGTTTTCCAGGGCCGCGGCGGGCAGGTTCACGATCCGGCCCCGGCGGATCGTCGCACCGCCCGCGTCAGCCGGCCCATCAGCACGCCAAGCGCGCTGATACTTCCGCTGACCGGGCCGGACGTCGCCGCTTTCAGATGATACGCGCCCCGGACCTCGTCCGCGGCTCCCCACTTTCGGCGCGGACGCACGGCCAGATCCCAGGGAAACACGGCCCGGCGCCGGCGGGTGACAGGCTGGTCTTCGATAGCGGCCCTGAGCGTCTCGAGGGGGTAGCCCAGGTCCTGAAGTGTCTCCGGCCCCAGGGCATTGACGTAGGCGAGGGCAAAATGCCGCGCCTGGGAGTCCTCGCCGAGGCGCTTCCATTTTTCCAGGCTGGCCGGACTGGGCGCCTGGTGCTGGTGTACTCCGACGGGGTCGTTCATGACGCCCTTCGGGGCGGGCGTATCGGCGTATTCCAGCATCGCCGGGTCGAAACGCAGGGCGAGGGCATCGCAGACTCTCGCCATCTCTTCGGCCGGCGAGGCCACGAGGTCCTCATACCGCAGCAGAACAGCCCGGTCGCCAAGGAGCGCCCGCGCCTCGATCAGGCGACGGGGGGCCGCCAGGAGGTCAGGCGCGAAATTTGCGAGTTTCGGCCAGTCTTCCTTTACATAAGTCGAGAGTTCGGAGGCCAGCACCGCCAGCGGGTTCCTGAACAGCAGGACAAAGCGCGCTTCGGGAAACAGGCGGTAGAGGTCGGGCACGATCAGGCTGTAGCGGGGCGTCTTGTCGAGAAACCGCTTTTTGCCGTGTCTGGCAAGCACCGTCCCGTAGATCTCGCGGGCAAATGCGCGAACCCCCGCATCGTAGGTTTGCGTACCGTCCGCGTAGTATTCGAGGAACTCGGTGACCCCGGTCGCGGCCCAGGCCGCGCCGTATTCGGTCTGTATGCCCTTTCGCTTCAGCCCGTAGACCGGGTGAAGCATCAGCCAGGTTTCCGCGGAGGTCTGGACGTCCGGATGCCCCGCCAGAATCCTCTGCAGCAGGGTAGAGCCCGAGCGGGGCTGTGAGATCACGAAGATCAGATCTTCGCCGAGGTAAGGGGCAGTCACGACTGAAGGGGCGGCTCCGTATAACCCGGGGACGTTCCGGTGTGCGGGATTTCGGGGGAGGCTAACGCCGCCGCCAGCACGGCACAAGCTGCCGGTTCGCGGTTTTGGGCCTGTCCTGCCCGTTTCGTGATTCCGGTAGGGGACCAAGTCGGTGAGTGTCCCTATACTGGCGGGCGATTTTCCGTCGGGGCAGTGCATGAGCGAAGAGCGAGACAACAAGGGTTGGGCCGGCCGAAGCGTTCTGGTCACCGGTGCGTCCGGCTTCATCGGCCGGGCACTGGTCCGGCATCTGGGGGCCCAGGGGGCCCGAACGACGGCCCTTTCGAGAACCGCCCGCGAGGATGAGCCCGGGGTAGCCTGGCGTCAGTGGGACGGACGGGACAGTTCGGCCCTGGAAGCCGTGTTCAGCGACTGCGACCCGGAAGTCGTGTTCCATCTGGCAAGCGTGGTTCACGGCCGGCGCGAGCTCGAGCATGTCCTGCCGACGCTGGAAGGCAACCTGCTCAGTGCCGTGGCCATATTGACCGCGGCGGCAAAGGCGGGGGACTGCCGCGTGGTCCTCGCCGGCTCCCTCGAGGAACCGTCAGGCCCGGATGCGGCGCCGGTTCCGGCGTCGCCGTATGCAGCGTCGAAATGGGCTGCGTCCGGCTATGGACGCATGTTCCATGCCCTGTATGGCGTCGATGTGGCGATTGCGCGAATCTTCATGGTGTATGGACCGGCGCAGCCCGATACGAAGAAGCTGGTTCCCTATGCGTGCCTCGCGGCCGGCCGTGGCGAGGCCCCGGCGCTGATGTCCGGCGGCCGTCTGGTGGACTGGATCTACGTGGACGATGTAGCGGAGGGCCTGCTGGCACTCGGCGCCAGCCACGTCGCCGACGGCCGGCATGTGGACCTCGGCACCGGCGTCCATGTCACCACGGGGGACGTGGCCGAGAAAATCTGCGCCATCGCCGGGAACGGTGTGCGGCCGGAGTTCGGGGCACTGCCGGACCGGCCCATGGAGCAGGTTCGCCTGGCGGACGTGGCCACGGCCGAGGCGCTCACGGGCTGGCGGCCACGGGTCGGGATCGATGAAGGGCTGGCCCGGACCTATGAATGGTTCACGGCACATGCGCCAGGCGAGCCGGCAGCGAAAAAGGAAACTACCTGATGTTCTTCGGCAAGACTACGAGACCGGTATTCATCCTCGGCTGCCAGCGTTCAGGAACCACTATCTGCCAGAACGTGTTTCTCAAGAGCGCGGACTGCGACGTCTACCGCGAGGGCAACAAGAAGGCGATGACCGACGAGTGGCGCCTGCGGGATACCGCCACCATTCGTCGCCTTATTCGCAAGAGCCGAAAGCGGGTCGCCCTGTTCAAGCCCTTGAATGACGCGCAGTGGGCCCGTCGTTTCCTGGACGGCCACGAACACGCCCGTATTGTCTGGATCTATCGGGACCCGGGCGATACTGCTAACTCGGCCATCGCCAAATGGGACAGCGTCCAGGCCGATATCATCAATACGGTGGGGAAGGCGTTGGCGCAGGCCGGGGATGCCGCCGGTGCTGCCAGGCTCCTGGCGGATCGTCCCGGCTACGCCATGTATGCCGAGGGGATACCCGCCGGAGCCGTAGAGCGGGTGATTGGATGGTCCCGGGAGGGCCTCGACGCGCCCTCCGGCGCCGGGGCGCTCTGGTGGCTCCGAAACCAGTTTTATCAGTCCCTGGACCTGAACCGGGATGCCCGGGTACTTCTCGTGAAATACGAACCGTTCGTTACCGAGCCTTCCGCAGCGGTCCGCCGGATCTGCGCGCATATGGGTATTGGCTACGACGACCGGCTTGTGGCGGACGTGCACTCCGGATCCGTGGGCCGGCGCCCGCCGCCGTCCATGTCGGCGTCCGTGGCTGCGGCCTGCGAGGAGCTTTTCGCCTCGCTGGATGCGGACTGGAACGGCAGCCTGGAGTCCGGCGGCGGCGAAGCGGTGGCCCGCTGACCGGTGGGGACCGCGCGCAAACCCGATTTTCTGATCATCGGCGCCCAGAAAGCCGGCACGACCTGGCTGTGGGCCATGCTGCGCCAGCATCCCGGCGTACAGTTTCCGGCCACCAAGGAGATCCATTTTTTCGGTGGCTCGGAGCCCTATGCCCAGGGGCTGGACAGCTATCTTGACCACTTCGTCGGGATCCCGCCGCACAAGCTGACCGGCGAAGCCTCGACGGCCATGTTCTTCGATCGCGTTCCCTACTGGTACAGCGAGGGCAGGGCGCTGGTGTTCGACGACCGTCTCCCGCCTATTCCCGAGCTCGTCCGCCGGGACCTGGGCGAGGTCAGGGTCATCGTGCTGCTTCGGGATCCGGTGCGCCGGGCGGTGTCGGCGTACCGCCACTGGATGCGCAAGGGCGAGTTGTCGCCGCTTTCGGGGTTGCGCAAGACCGCGACCAGCCATCCCAAGCTGAGAATTCTGGAGTACGGCGACTACGCGACGCACCTGGAGGCATGGATGCGGGTGTTTCCCAGGGAGTCCATTCTGTGCCTGGTTTACGAGGATGACGTGGTTGCCGACCCCGCGGGCGGCCTGTCACGAACGTTTTCTTTTCTGGGCCTCGACCCGGATTTCCAGGTGACCGCCCCCGATCGGCGCGTGCATGGCAGCTGGACGTGGACTCGAAGCGTCGTGCGGCACCTTGCCGGCCCGCTGGGTCCCGCGCTCGTCCGCGGCCGCTTCGGCGCCTTTCTGGACCGTCGGGATTTTCTGCGTTCGCTGTCCCTGAAGCGTTCGGACGTGGAATTTCTCAGGGAACGCTATCTGCCCCAGCGCGCGGCAGTTGAGGCTCTGAGCGGCCGCGACCTGGGGCGCTGGGATTATGGCGAGAGCCTTTTGAAAACGTAGCATTCGGGTCCTTCGACTGACCCGGGAGAGTGTCTGATGTCTGCCCTGATGCGCAAAATGGTGCTGAAAATCGGCGTCGCCCTGGAACGTTTCGACGACCAGATTTCGGAGCTCACGCTGCCGCAGTTCGCGTCCCGGGGACGCAAGCTGCGCATTGCCCGGCCCAGACGCATCGTCAATCCCGAGCGGATTCATATCGGCGACGATGTGACGCTGGGGCCCGGCTGCATGCTGAACCCGCTGCGCCGGTATCCCGGCCGAACGATGCACCTGGATGCGGGAGTCGAGTCCGTGGATTTCGACTCCCGGATCGAGATTGGCGACCGCGTCTCCGCAACGGGCTACCTGACCATTGGTGCTGCCGCATCGGTAGTCATCGAAGATGACGTGCTGCTGGCCTCCCACATCTACATCGGCGACAACTTGCACGGCATGGCGCGAGTCGATGTGCCCTACAAATACCAGCCGCTGGAGCGCGTCGAGCCCGTTCGGATCGGACGGGGTACCTGGGTCGGGGAGCACGCGGTGATTCTGCCCGGCGTCAGCGTGGGGGAGTTCGCTGTAATCGGAGCCAACAGCGTTGTGACCGCCGACGTGCCTCCCCGGACCGTCGTGGCGGGCGCGCCTGCCCGACCGATCCGGCGCTGGTCGGAAAGCCACGGCGGCTGGGTTAGAGCCGAAACGGACGTCTGAGACCGGGAAAGGTCCCTCAGCTTTTTCCACCGGACGCTGCGGCCTCCGAAAGCAGCTCGCGGAGCCGCTTCTGCACCACCGGCACCGCAAACTCCTGCTCGAGCAGGATACGGCCGGCGGTCCCCAGACGGCGCCAGTCTTTCTTTCGGCCGGCCAGGTCCGCCATGCGGCGACCCATGCCTTCCACGTCGTGCTCGTCCACGAGAAAGCCTGTCTCGTCGTCCCGGACGACCTCCGGAATGCCGCTGTGGCGTGTCGCGATGACCGGTAGGCCGGCAGCCAGGGCTTCCGTGATGGAAACCGGCAGTCCCTCTTCGTCACCGTCGGGCGCAGTCACGCTGTGCTGGATGTAAATGTCCGCGCTGGCGTACGCGTCGAGAACCGCGTCGTGAGGCTGATGGCCGGCAAGATCGACGTCGTCGCCGATGCCGAGTCTGTCGACCGCCGAGGCCACGTCGCCCGTTAACGGGCCATCGCCGATCAGGGTCAGTCTGGCGCCGCCCGGGCCAAGCAAATTTCGGCAGACCGCGAAGGCCTCCAGCAGCCCGACCGGATTCTTTTTTGGTGTGAGCCGGCCGACGAAGAGAAACCGGACCGGGTCATCGGCGTTACGCTGCTGCGATGCATCCGGCGCCGGCCGGTCGGTGCGGATGCCGTAGTGAAGCACGCGGGCACGATCCGCCGGGCAGCCGAGACTGACGAGGCGCTCGACCACGTACGCTGAGGGACCGGTGGCCAGCGCCGCGGTTTTGAAAAGGCTACGGTAACGGGCCTGCCACTCGGGCTTGCGCGCGCGCCGGGAGGCATCCGCGCCGTGAAAACTCACCATGAGGGGGATCCCCAGGGCGTCCGCGACCGGCGCGACCTGGACGCCTCCGTGGCCGTAGTTGGCCAGAATGACGTCCGGGCGGATGTCCGCAAACACCGTCTTCAGCGCCCGCTGGATATCTCGCTCGCGGCTGCGCGCCGGAGAGATCAGCCCGGTTCGCCGGCCCACGGCCGCCAGCAGCCGGTGGGCGCCCAGGGAGCCTGCCGGATCGACCTCCACCAGCCGCTGCCAGGGCCGCTCTTGTGCGCTGCTGCGTTCCAGCGTCACGACCGTCGGATCGAGACCGGATTCGGCCAGACCCACCGCGGCGTCGTAAATGAAGGTCTCGGTAGGGCGCACGAAAACGGGCGCAAAGATCGCAAGGCGCAAGCCGGTTCCCCTTTGATTCAACGCTTAATCGCGGAACCCTCGCCCCGCGGGAACAGGAACATAGCACGCGGCCGACTGGGGAATGTGGCCGCTGGCGTGAAGTCGGTCACAATCTGACCTTCGCGGGCCCATGGGACACGGGACGAACGGCTAAGATAGGCCGTCCGTGGCTGGCCCGCGGATCGCCAGAGGGGGAGTTCCAGAGTCTTGACCGGCAGCACCGCAACCCGCGATTCGCCCGGCCCGTTTCCTGAGGGAACGGGCATGATTTACCTCGGCATGTCGCCGTGGGAGGGAATGTGGCGCAATCGGCACCAGCTCATGAGCCGTTTTGCTCGCGCCATGCCGGTGCTGTATGTCGAGCCCTGGGTTCGTACCCGGCAGATCAGGACCGGCTCGGTTGGCTTTCGGCGGCTTGTTGGTGGCCTGGCCGCGCCCTCGCGCCGCTGCACCCAAAGCGGTGTCCATGTGCTGACCTCTCCGCCACACCGACCCGTCGCGCAGTCCGGCCGGTTTCATCGGGCCAGCGTTCGCCGCTGGGCCGGGTGGGTCGCCAGGCACGCCGCTGCGGTGGGAATTCGCCGACCCGTGCTGTGGGTTTCCCAGCCCGGCATGAAAAGCATCGTGGGCAAGCTGGACGAGGTGCTGAGCATCTACCACATCGTCGATGAATATGCCGGGTACACGGGCCACGACGAGTCACGGCGCGCGGCGCTTGTGGCCGCGGAAGACCAGGTGCTGGACGCCGTGGATCTTTCCATTGTCGTTTCCGATGCGCTCCTGGAGGCGAAGCGCGGGGCTGGCAGGCAAATCTTCGTGGTGCCCAATGCCGTGGACTATCCCGCCTTTGCCGCCGCCAGCGACCGCGGCGAGGAACCCGCGGACCTGGCAGCCATACCGAAGCCCCGGGTGGGCTACACCGGACTGGTGGGAGTCCGCCTGGACCTGGGACTGATCGGCGCGATGGCCGCGGAGCAGCCGGACACCCAGTTCGTTTTCGTGGGGGACGTAGACCGGCGCGAATGCGAAGAGGCGCTGAGCCTCCTGGAAGGACGAGACAATGTCCACTTCCTGGGCCGGAAGCCCGCGTCGGCTGTGCCCGACTACGTGGCCGGTCTGGACGTGGGGCTGTTGCCCTATCGGCTGAACCTGGAGACCCGGCACATCAGCCCCCTGAAGCTCTATGAATATCTGGCTGCCGGTAAACCCGTTGTATCGACACCGATACCGGCCGCACTGCCGTTTTCGGACACGATCAGCATCGCCGAAAAGCCGGAGGAGTTCTCCGGCGCTGTCATCCGTGCAATGGCGAGCGATTCAGCCCGGCTGCGGGAGGAACGCCAGCAACTGGCCCGCCGCAACACCTGGGATGACCGCGTGGCTGCCATCGGGTCGATCATCCATGAGGCCCTCGACGCTCCGGCGGGCCTGCGAAGCGCGGCTGGCGAGGGTTTGTCGTGAATCGCCCCGGAAATCAGCGCCCCCGCGTGATGGTCCTGGCGGATCGCCGACCGGTCGATCTGGCGCACGGCCGCGATCTGCGTATCTACCATCTGCTTGCGGAACTGGCCCGGGACCTCGATTGTTTCGTGGTGGACCTGTCCGCCGAAGGCACGGCCGAACACGATCTGACGGTTCCGGGAACTGGCCCGAATCTCAGCCTGCCTCCCCGGCCGTCTGCCCGCGCCAACCTGATTCGCCACCTCAGGCTGAGTGACACCGGCTTCCCGCGCCGGGCGTTCCCCGACTATTTTCGTCACGTTCGCGGCGAACTGGAGCGCCTTGTCGCTGTCCGTCGACCGGACGTCATCCTGAACTATTCCCGCTTCGCCGCGGAACTCGTGCCCACGCTGGGCGTGCCTTGCGTGCTGGACTGGTCGGACTCCGCGTCGCTGGCCCTGGATCGGGCCGGCGCCGCGGCGGGCGGAACGGACCTCCCGAAGCGTGCCGGCCTGTCCCGGCGCCTCAAGCGCTTCCGGGCGGCGGGCAGGGAGCGTTATCTCGTGGGGCACTATCCAGCTGTGACCACCATTTCCGGGCAGGAACGCAACCACTTGCTGAAGGTGACGGGCGCCCCGCCGGACCGGATTACCGTGGTGCCGAATGGCGTCGGGACCGGGGCCCTGGACGGATTTCGTGACGGGCCGCGGGGTCGTTCCATCGTTTTCTGGGGTAACCTCGACTTTCCCCCCAACTGGACGGCCGTACGGCACTTCCACGAGCGGGTTTTCAAGCCGTACCTATCGGGACGGGGACTGAGTTTTGAGATCATCGGGCGCGGCGGAGAGCAGCAACTTGCGGAGGTATTCGCCTCCGAAGGCGTTACCCGGCATGGGTTCGTCGATGATCTTTATGATCTGCTGGGCCGGCAGGGCGTGATGATAAATCCGATGATTCAGGGCGGGGGCATGAAGAACAAGGTTCTCGAGGCCTTTGCCAGCGGCATTCCGGTGGTCAGCACGCCGCTCGGCCTCGACGGCATTGAAGCGCGCGACGCGGAGCACTGCATTATCGCGAGCACGCCGGAGGAGCTGGCGGCCGGTGTCCTGAGGCTGGTGGACCATCCCGAGTTGGCCAGGCGAATGGGCACGGCGGCGCGATCCCTCGTCGCGGCCCGTTATACGTGGCGGCGCTCGGCCGGGACACTCAAGGACCTGATCGACCGGCTGGTAACGCCGATCGACGCCGTCCCGGGTCCCGGAGACGGAGCCGAGCCCGGCAGCAGCGCCAGCGGCCTCTCGCGCGGGGGTGCGGTA
>JARFQW010000175.1 GCA_029287575.1 Gammaproteobacteria bacterium
GGCGGCAACATCGTAACGGGGGCTGCCGCCCGGGCCCTGGTGGACGCCGGCGCGGACGGAGTCAAGGTCGGCATCGGTCCGGGATCCATCTGCACGACCCGCATTGTCGCCGGTGTCGGCGTGCCGCAGATCACCGCGGTCGCGAACGTCGCCCGGGAGTTGGCCAAGGACGGGGTCCCGCTGGTCGCCGACGGCGGCATCCGCTATTCGGGTGACGTGGCCAAGGCCCTGGTGGCAGGCGCCCATGCCATCATGATCGGCGGCATGTTTGCCGGCACGGAGGAGTCGCCCGGCGAGGTCGAGCTCTACCAGGGCCGATCGTACAAGGCCTACCGTGGCATGGGGTCTCTCGGTGCGATGAGTCAGCAGCACGGCTCCAAGGATCGGTACTTCCAGGACGCCACCGAAGAAGTGGAGAAACTGGTGCCCGAGGGTATCGAGGGCCGGGTTCCCTACAAGGGCAGCCTGATCGCCATTCTTCACCAGCTCGCGGGCGGTGTGCGCTCGGCCATGGGTTACACCGGGTGCGCCAGCATCGACGAGATGCGCACCCGTCCGGAGTTCGTCCGCATTACCAATGCCGGCTACCGCGAGAGCCATGTCCACGACGTGACGATTACCAAGGAAGCCCCGAACTATCGCTCGGATTAGCCGCCGCCCCGGCCCAGGCCGGCCCTCGTAACGTCCTCGCAACAGGAGTCGTCATGAGCGACATAGACGATCACAAGATCCTGATCCTCGACTTCGGGTCCCAGTACACCCAGTTGATCGCCCGGCGCGTGCGCGAGGCCGGGGTCTATTCCGAAATTCACCCCTGGGACATGGCCGACCATGCCATCCGGGATTTCGCTCCCGACGGGATTGTTCTCTCGGGCGGCCCGGAGTCGGTCACCGTCGATGAGCCGCCAAGGATTGCCGATGCGGTATTTACGCTCGGCGTGCCGGTGCTGGGCATCTGCTACGGCATGCAGGCCATGGCCGCCCAGCTCGGCGGCAACGTGGCCATGTCTTCGCATCGGGAATTCGGTTATGCCCAGGTCCGGGTGGAGAACGCCAGCCACCTGCTGGACGACGTGGAGGACCATGCCGACACGGATGGCGCCGCGCTGCTGGACGTCTGGATGAGCCACGGGGACCGGGTGGAAGAGCCGCCGGCGGGTTTCGAGATTATCGCCAGTTCGTCCAATGCGCCCTGCGCCGGCATGGCGGACGAGGGCCGGCGATTTTACGGTGTGCAGTTTCATCCGGAGGTGACCCATACCCGCCAGGGCGTTCGGATCCTGGAGCGCTTCGTGCATGGCATCTGCGGCTGCCCGTCGGACTGGAACCCGGACAGCATCATCGAGGACAGCATTGCGCGGGTGCGTGAACTCGTCGGTGACGACCAGGTGCTGCTCGGTCTGTCTGGCGGAGTCGACTCCTCGGTGGTGGCGGCCCTGCTGCACCGGGCCATCGGCGATCAGCTGGTATGCGTGTTCGTGGACAACGGCCTGCTTCGGCTCAACGAGGCCGATCAGGTCATGGCGACATTCGGCCGGCATATGGGCATTCGAGTGATCCACGTAAATGCCGAGGACCGTTTTCTGGGAGCGCTGGAAGGCGTTGCGGACCCGGAAGAGAAGCGCAAGATTATTGGCGGCCAGTTCATCGAGGTGTTCGAGGAAGAGGCCGGCCGCCTGCAGGACATCCGCTGGCTGGCCCAGGGAACGATCTATCCGGACGTGATCGAGTCGGCGGGCGCGGCGACCGGCAAGGCGCATGTCATCAAGTCTCATCACAACGTGGGCGGGCTGCCGGACACGATGAAGATGAAGCTGGTGGAGCCATTGCGGGAACTCTTCAAGGACGAGGTGCGCAGGATCGGTGTCGAACTGGGTTTGCCCTACGACATGGTTCATCGGCACCCCTTTCCGGGCCCCGGCCTTGGAGTACGGATCCTCGGCCCGGTCAACAAACCCTTTGCGGACCTGTTGCGCAAGGCGGACGCCATATTTATCGATGAACTGCGCCGTCACGATCTCTACGACAAGGTCAGCCAGGCGTTTGCGGTGTTCATGCCGGTGAAGTCCGTCGGCGTGATGGGCGACGGTCGCAAGTACGACTGGGTGGTGAGTCTGCGGGCCGTCGAGACGATTGATTTCATGACCGCCCACTGGGCGCGTCTGCCCTACGACTTCCTCGACCTCGTTTCGCGGCGAATCATCAATGAAATCGACGGCATCAGCCGGGTGACCTACGACATCTCCGGCAAGCCTCCCGCGACCATCGAGTGGGAGTGAGAGTTCTTCGATCTACTGAGGGGCCCCCGAATCTTGAAGTATTTCAGCTGAGAGCTTCTGGCTTCCTTTTGGCCCATTCGGCCTTAAATTGCCGGGGCGTCCGATCATCGAGGGCCTTGTGAGGCCGACTCTCGTTGTAGTCCTGCCTCCAGACCTCCAGTTTCTCCTGTGCGTCGGCCAGGCTCGAGAGCCAGTGGGTTTTCAGGCGCTCCTCTCGAAGGCTGCCGTTGAACGACTCGATGTACGCGTTATCCGTGGGCTTGCCGGGTCGTGAGAACTCGATTACCACCTTGTTCGCATAGGCCCAAAGGTCGACGAGCCGTCCACTGAACTCGGATCCGTTGTCACAATATGGCCGCTGAGGCGGACCTTGGCGGGCACCCAGGCGCTGCAGCACCGCAGCGACATCGGCACCGCCGAGTCCACGAACGGCACGAATGGCCAGGCATTAGCGGGGGAAGACATCGATCACCGTCAGGGCGCGAAAGCGACGTCCGTCAGTTTCTGGTCGGATACGAAGGCCATGGTCCATGCCACGTTGGGCGCCCCGGCCTTGATCCGTGGTGGCTGGCGGCGCGCTGCTGACACATGACGCCGTGGCCGTCGCGGCCGCAACGGCAGCCCTTCCAGACAGTACAAACGGTGGACGCGCTTCTTGTTGACGTGAATCCCTTCGCGCCGCAGCAGCACATGGAGGCGTCTGTAAGCGTAGCGAACCCGCGCCATAGCCAGATCCCGAATCCGCGGCCGTAAGCGATGCTGCGGATCGCTGCGCGGACGGTAGAAATACGACGTCTCCGACAGTCCGGCTAAATGACACGCCCGGCGCACACTGACCGGATAGTGGCTCTACAGGTATCGAACCTCCCGCTTCCGGTGCGCCGGCTTCACCACTTTTTTCGGTTGATGTCCTGCGGCATGACCGTGTCGAGGCTTAAATCGGCCACCAGCTTCTCCAGCTCGGCGCTCGGCTGACGGATGGGTTCGAGGGAGGAACCGGGCTGGAATCCGACCGATTTAGCCAAATACGTCACCGCATCAGATGAGATTAACTACGTCTGGCCGCGAAATGGGCGGGTTGTTGCCGGGTGGGCTGGGTGGTTTTTCAGTGAAAACGGGGTTTATACTTTAAATAATTAGGGACACGGCCGGCGATGAGCGGCCATGGCTCATGAAAGGGCCGGCAGGGAGGCAGAGCGTTTGCTCTGCCTTTTTGCGTTTGAGGCGCACTGCAGCATGGCTGCAGGTGCGAGCATTCGTCATTTGGGACCACTGACCCAGGTTCGCCGTCAAGACGGCAAGGGGGCAAGTGATCATGAAGAAGCCGAGCCCATCTCCCGAGACCTTTTCCTGTGCGCTGGCCACGGGCATGGCCATGGCCGTATCCCCGGCGGTGAGTCATGCCCAGGAAACCGACGACCGGGCCGTGCAGGAAAAAGTCACCGTCACCGGCTCGCGCATCAAGCGCATCGATATCGAAGGGCCGTCACCCGTCTCCGTCATCACCCGCGACGAGATCGACGC
>JARFQW010000177.1 GCA_029287575.1 Gammaproteobacteria bacterium
CCGCACATTTCCGCACTCTCGGATCTTCGCAGCGGGCGCCTCTGGCGGGTGATGGCAGAAAATCTGCGCCGCTATACCGCCGGCGAGCCGATGCTGTCAGTGGTGGACGTCCGCCGCGGCTACTGACCGGTGCCGGACCTCCGCCCGAGCCGCTGAGCCGCTATATCGGGCTCGGGTTTTCCGCAGCGACGGCCCGCCACGCCGGAAGAACGCCGCCGCCGGGCGAGGTCAGCTTCGGGGTGACGAGACTCCGGGATGATCGAGACGGCGGACCGCCGTCTCTTTGCGTCCACCGGGCGCATGCCACGGCCGGATCACGCAAAGCCAAAGCACCTCAGCGGACGTAGTAGAGCAGCGCGTTGGGACTGAACTCGCGAGGATCCGCGCCCTCGAAGAACCGCCACGGCTGGCGGCCATTGTCCAGGTCGTCCACGAAGTACCGCGACGCCTGCAGGTCGTGAAACACGTTCATCGTGCTCAGGTGTACCGGGACCGTGTAGTAATTCACGGCGTGGGCGTGACTGGTGCGCCACAGATTGCCCTCGGCATCGTAGCTGTCACTCATTGCAATCTGCCAGCTGTCCTCGTCCACGTAGAAGACCCGTCGTGAGTAGATGTGCTGGGCATCCGTCTTCAGACGGCCCTCGACCACCCATACACGGTGCAGCTCAAAGCGCGCCAGATCGGGGTTGATGTGGCCGGTACGCAGAATATCGCCGTAGGCGACATTGGAGCTGTGCAGCCGATAGGCATTGTAGGGAATCAGCAGTTCACGCTTGCCCTGCAGGTTCCATTCGAAACGGTCCGGCGCGCCGTTGTAGAGCTCGAACTGGTCCACTGTTCTCAGGTTTTCCGAGTTGGGCGCCGGCAATCCGTAGCCGAAGAACGGGCGCCGGACGACCCGTCTGAGCGCCCGGCTGTAGAGCCAGGACTTTCGTGGATCCCGTGTCTGATTGATCGGCTCGATGGTGAGACCCGCGGTGCCTGACAACAGCGCCGGTCCGGTGACCCGGGACTTGAACGCCACCATGAGATTCGGATAGCGGCGGGTAAACGGCGTCTCTTCCTCCACGCCATAGGGAAACCCCACGTCCGCATCGCCGCTGATCAGCGTGAAATTACCCCGCCGAGTGACTGCCGCCTGGCCGGTGGACCGTTTCACGCGGATCCCGCGCCAGCGCAGATTGTGGTTCCAGATGACCTCCACACCCCGTGACGGAATGGGAAATGGGGAGCTGACCCGTCCCCCATCGACCCCCCCCTTGCCCTCCGTTACCAGACGGGATCGCGTGGCATTCTTGACCACGTTCGCGTAGACCCACTCCGGATAGGAAGCCGACCGGCGCGTGGGATACACGTTGATTTCCCAGGTTTCCGGGTAGGCCGAAAGCAGGGCCTGCTGACCGTCGGACAACACCGCGGCATGCGCCGCCATGTTGGCGGCCGTGATTGTGTAGAGAACCTCGTCTTCCGGAAACGGATCCGTCTCATGGCGGCTGGGGTCATAGCTGGCCGGGACTTCGCGGATGCCGCCCTCCCAGGCCGGAATCGTGCCGGCTTCGTTACCGGCGCGCTCCGCCCCGAGGGGCGTGAACCTGGGCCCGCCCAGATCGTCTGGCGTGGCCACGGGTGCGTCGGCGCCGGAAGCGGCTGCGCAGCAGACAGCGCCGATCATCGTGAGCAGTCCCTTTCTGGCATTCATGCTCAGAATCCGTAGCTGATCCGGAAACGGATGTTGTCACGATCCGTGAGCCGGTTGGTCGGCTCGGCGTCGAAGAAATTGGTCCAGCTCAGGGACGCCTCCACGCGGTTGATGTAGCTGGCGTTCAAGCCAAGAATCACGGCCTTTCGGTCTTCGATAAAGCTGGAAATCGGCGCCGGCGTGTACCCGCTGACATCGTGCACGAAGGTGGCGCTGGGCGAGAGGTTGAGCCCGCCGAAAACACCGTTGTACTGGAGAATTCCGCTGACACGGTATCCCCAGGAATTTTCGTCCCCGCCCTTGAATCCCTGAAGGGCTACGTCGTTGCCTCCGGGATAATCATGGACGTGGACCCAGGCGCCATCGAGGCCGACAAAAGCCTGGGACGCGCCGAGGACACTCGGGAAGATCTGCAGAGCGGACAGGGCGAGCTGGCTTCGGTTGAGCCGTTCATACCCGCGTATCCGCTCATCGGCGCCGAACACGCCGATCCCGTTGTCCTTGTAGGCATCATCGAACTGCACGGGCGAGAGGATCGCGCCGAACACGTCGCCGAGATTGCGCTGAAACGGGAAGTCCCGGTGATGGGAGAACTCGCCGCTGAGCAAGGTGCCCGAGCGCATGGTCGCGGTGCTGAAGGTCAGGCCGACCATGTCGATGTCTTCGGGATATGTTGCAACGTAGCCCGCGTCGTTGGCATAGCTGCTCAGAACCAGCTGGCCGGCGGTTTCCTCGGCCGAAGCGGCCGCGTCCTCCGGAGACAAGCCCTCACCGATGTAAATCGGCGTCAGGCCGGCGGCGATGCGGTCGACCTCCGACTGGGAGGTGCCGTCGATCGCCGCCTGGCTGCCCGTCAGCCCGTCGATCAGCGGCAGTCTGCTGTGATAGCGGACGTAGTGAAAACCCACTTTGAGCGCATTGCTGCCCTGGGTGATGCCGACCAGCGAGAAGCCGTATTGTCCGCCGTCGTCCGGGTAATCCCGTCGGGACTCCGGGATCTGCAGAAACTCGCCGTCGAAACCCAGGGTGCCGCCGGGGAGCCCGAAGGCCGCGTCCAGGTCCGTCCCGAGGTCGGAAAACGACGCGCCCTGGAGCTGGGAAAAGCCCAGGTCACCTGTGCCGCTGAGATCCAGCGTGGAAAAGTACGACCCGATAGGCGGCGTTCTTACCGCCTCCCAGTCGTACTGGTAAAACGCTTCCACGGCAAAGAGTTCGGTGATGTTCGCCGCTCCCCAGATCATCCCGAGCGGCTTGCGGCTGTCCCGAGCCTGGCGCGCCGGCTGGAAGGCCGAGACGAAGTCGAACGGATTGATGATGTCGGTACCATCGCGCACGAACAGCACTTCGCCCCAGTTGAGGATCTGGTCCCCGACCCGGAAAATCATCGGCAGGCCGCCCGGGGAAAACGTGCTTTCGACGAACCAGTCGCGCACCTCCACGTCAGAACCGATGGCGTTCTTCGTGTCGCCGTCGAACTGACGGTGGCGCCGGTCCTCTTCCTGGTTCTCGTGGTCGTAGAACCCCACCGTTCGGACAAAGGTCCGCACGCCGCGCCAATCGACATCCAGCTCGGCCGCGAGGGAAACCATGTTGGAAGTCAGGCCGGTATCGTAGTTCAGGGTGCCGTCGTCAGTGTCGGCGGAGCTACCCTTGCCGCCATTGCCCTCGGCAATGAGCTGCTTGTCCGCATCTTCGGTCCGGTAGACCAGGCCGTAGGATGCCGTCACGTCCAGCACCCCCTCGACCGGGCCGGCCCGGAAATCCCCGGCCGAGGCCTGCAGCGAAACGATACCGGCCAGCGCCACCAGGGAGATGGAGCGGCACCGGGCCATGGTCCCGGGAGAGGAACTCGCAGCAAGCATGTCGGAAATCTATCAGATCCGGGCCAGGGAGCCTCGTATTCGCATTATTCGAGGAAGCCTGAAACGCGCGCCGATGCCCTGCGGCGGGCGCGGAGAGCCACCACCACGGCCAGCGTCACGCTCACCGCGACAAGCCCCGCCAGCACAGCAACCGGATTGTCAGGGTTCAGCGGACCCAGACTGAGATCCATGCTGATCTGCAGGACCACGAGTACCGGGATGAGAACAAGCAGGGCGATCATCGGACCCAGGAGCGCGGCGATGACCGCGAGCGATACGTAGCGCCACGCATCGGGACGGCGGATGCGGCGCGCGCCGCCCCGCACGCCCAGTGCCCCGATGGTGAGCAGCATGACCCAGGCCACGAACTCGCCCGGCGCGCTGACGGTCCGTTGCCCGGTCTCTGCGGAGGTCGATCCGATCGAGACGAGCAGGATCACGGCGCAAAAAGCGATGCCCCAGAGGAGCAAATGGAGCAGCATGACGCCAAAGGCCTTCACGCCACTGCCGCGTCCCGCCGAACCCGGAGCGCCTGGCGAACCTGGTCGAGCAGGTCCTCCCGCGTATAGGCGCCTTTTTCCAGCACGGCCTCCACCTGGCTGCGCAGCATCTCGCGCTCGGCCGTGTCCAGCGACTTGGCGGTCACCACGACAACGGGAACCGATGCAAAAGCCTCATCTTCACGGAACTCGCGGATGAACTCGAAGCCGTCCATCACCGGCATCATCAGATCCAGCACCACGGCTGACGGGGTCCGTTCGCGCGCCCGCTGAAGTGCTTCACGGCCATCCCCGGCTTCCGCGACGGCCCAGCCGGTCGCATCCAGCTGACGGCGTATCATCGCGCGGGCCTCCGGATCATCATCGACCACGAGAACCGGGCCCGACGCGCCGGCGGCGAGACGTCGAATCACCTGAACCAGCTTTTCCCGGTCCACTGGCTTGGTCAGATATTCGTCCGCGCCCAGGGCATAGCCGAGATCCCGTTCGCTCACCATGGTGACCATCACGACCGGCGTATCGGCGAGCTCGGAATCGGCCCTTATCGCTTCGAGCACGGCCCAGCCATCGAGGCCCTGCATCATCACGTCGAGCGTGATAGCCGCCGGCCGAATCGAGGCGGCCAGCTCCAGGCCCTGCTCGCCGCCGGTGGCGACCACGGCCCGGAACCCGCCTCGTTCGAGAGTTCGGGCCAGAAGTTCTCCCGCATGATGGTCGTCTTCAATCACGAGCACGACAGGCCCGTCACCGCCAGCGGCCGCCTGCGTCAGCTCGGGCTCATCACTCCCGGTGGCAGCGCGCGCGGCCTCCAGGGCATCCACACGGGCGGGCAGTCGCATGGTGAAGATCGAGCCGCGGCCGGTTTCGCTGCTGACGGTGATGTTGCCGCCCATCATGCGGCAGAAGCGGCGGGAAATCGCCAGCCCCAGGCCCGTGCCGCCGTAGCGCCGGGTTGTCGTGTCGTCCGCCTGGCGGAATTCGTCGAAGATCGACCCCAGCTTGTCCGCCGGAATGCCGATGCCGCTGTCGCGGATCTCGAAGACCACGTCTTCGTCAGCGCCCTCGGTCTCGCGCCAGACACTCAGGGTCACGGTCCCCTCATGAGTAAATTTGGCCGCGTTGCTGAGCAGATTGAGAAGGCATTGACGCGTCTTGGTCAGGTCCAGGCGTACTGCTCCGATATCGTCAGGCACCTCGCGTACGAGGGTATTGCCATTCTGTGCGATCAGCGGCTCTACGGTGTCCGCGGTCTGCAGCACCATGGGCGCGAGTTCGAAACGCTCCAGATAGAGGTCCATCCGCCCGGCCTCGATTTTCGACAGATCGAGAATGTCATTGATCAGCGACAGCAGGTGGCGGCCCGCATCATGAATCTTCTGGATGTCTTCCTGCCATTCCTCCTGACCGGCCTCCTCGATATCCTCCAGCAGCATTTCGCTGTAGCCGATGATGGCGTTCATCGGCGTACGCAGCTCGTGGCTCATGTTGGCGAGGAACGCGCTCTTGGCGCGATTGGCCGACTCCGCTTCCTGGCGAGCTGCACGCAGGTCGGATTCCGCCCGCTTCTCGAGCGTGCGATCGCGGATGATTGCAAAGACCGCTTTGGGGCCCAGCGCGGGCATCGGACTCAAGCGCACCTCCGCCGGGAACTCGGTGCCATCGGCGCGCCGGTGGACCCACTCGAACACGGAATGTCCGGTGGTGTAGGCCTCCTCCACGTGCGTGCTGCCCAGGGTCGCGGATGCCTCGCCCGATGGCTGCAGCTCCGGGGTCAAAAGCGGTCCGTAGGGTGGCGTTCCGATCAGCTCGCTCTTGTCGTCAAACCCGAACAGGCGCAAGGCCGCCGTATTGCAGTCACGGATGCCCTCGGAATCCAGGATGAGAAACGGCTCGGAGGTCTGCTCGTAGAGCGAGCGGAAACGGGCCTCGTTTTCCCGTAGCACACGCTCCGCGGCCTTGGCTTCAGTGATGTCGGACAGCGAACCGCTGGTGCGCACCGCGCGGCCGCTGTCGTCCCGCGTGGACTTGCCGCGGACACGGACCCACGCCTCTTCGGTGCCGCGGTCACGCAGTCTCAGCTCCAGATCCAGGGGCACGTCCCGATCCACATGGGCCTGAAATGCAGCGAGCCAGTCGGGGACGTCCAGCGGATGAATGAGCCTCAGCCAGACCTCCAGCGGATTGCCTTCCAGGCCGTGCTCGAAACCCAGAATTCTTGCGAAGCGATCCGACACCCAGGCGCGGCCGGTTTTGGGGTCGTAGTCCCACAGCCCCTCTCCGCTTCCGGCCACGGTCCGCTCGAAACGCTCCCGGCTTTCCCGCAGCTCGGTATCCGCCTTCTCCCGCTTGTCGGCCATCTCGTTGATGGCCATCGCGAGGCTGTCGTTCCTGGAGCGAAGCGGAACACGCCGGGAGTAGTCGCCCTCGGCAATCGCGCTGACCACCTCTCCCACCTGGGCCTGGCCGGCGATCATCCGGTTGAAGCTCTCATTGAGCTGGCCGACTTCGTCGGCGGTGCCGGTCTCCAGGCACATGGACTGCTTGGCCGCCCCCGCGGCAAGCTGGTCGGCTGCCGTGACGGCCCGGCGGATCCGCTTCGCCGTCTGCCGGATGATGCCCAGGGAAATGGTGCCGACGAGGCCCAGGCCCAGAAGCGACAGCAGACCGATGGGCAGAATCGCCGCGCGGACGGGCGCCAGGACGACGTCCTCGGACAGCCGGATCATGACCAGCCAGTCGCCGGTGCGCACCGGCGCCGAGGCGAAATAGTAGCGCCCGAGATTCACGGGGTCTTCCAAAAGCGCCAGCTGGGTCTCGGCGCGGTTGCCGAGCCCTGCCGCCATCACCGACCTGTAGGGAGTCTCCGCGGCGGGACGGGTTCTCAGGTCGTCCCCGTCCGGCGTTGTGGCGGCGATGAAACGTCCGGCTCGACTGACGAGAAACACGTCCAGGCCATCGCGTTCGCCAATCGCCTGCAGGTCGGAAACGATGTCATCCAGGGCCCGGTCAACGCCGGCCACACCCTTGAACTCGCCGTCGATCACGATCGGATAGACCTGTTCGACGATGAGTTTCCCCTCGTACTCGTAGGGCTCGGTCACGAGATACTCCGGCTCGCCCGAGTCCAGGTACTGGTCCTTGACACCCTGGTAGTAAAGGCTCTCCTCCATGTCCACGAGAGGCTCGAGTTCGAGGGCCCCGTCGACCACGTCCCGGTACCAGTAAGGCAGAAAGCGACCGGTCTCATCCAGCGCCGCGGCCATGCGCTTTCCTTCCGATGAACCCAGGAAGTCATCGTCATCCTGATCGGCATCGGGCTCGTATCCGAAGTAGGCCCCGGTGAATTCCGGAAAGGCTTGCAGGACCTGGCGGGCATAGGCGCTGGATTCCCCGCGGCGGCCGAACTGGCCGCTCTGCTGCGCGAACGCCATGGTTTTGACGGCCATGATGGCCCGTGTGTTGCCCCGTTCGATCTCCGCGGCAATCTGTTCTACCCGGATACGCAGGCCCGCTTCCGTTCGTGCACGCTCCGAGCGCAGCGTCGAGTAGCCGGTGTAGACGACAATGGCGGTGAGCAGCAGCAGACTGGGAAGCACGGCAAGCAGCAGAATGCGTCCCGCCAGACTGCGGGTAAAGGGAACATGGTGTCCGTTCGTTTCGCTCACGGATTCAGCGCGCCTCGGCCATTCGGGTTTGCCAATCTGCCCGCGGCGGCGTCCCGACGCAAGCCGGCGTGTGCAGGGATATCACCCGGCGGCCGGTGACGGATTTGCGTGCTCGCGTCTCCAGCGGCCCGGCGACATGGCGTACCAGCGGGTAAACGCCTTGTTGAATGCACTCTGGTCCGCATAGCCGAGCATTCCGGCAATGCGCGCCAGGGGCGCGTCGGTATCACGCAGGTAATCGGCCACGCGGGCCCGGCGCGTATCGTCCACGAGCCGTCGGAATTCCAGCCCGTGCGCGGCGAGCCGGCGCTGCAGGGACCGCGGGGTCAGGCCGAGTACCTCGGCCACGGCCGCGAGACTGAGCTGCCCGGTGGGCAGGAGCTGGCCGACCAGGTCGCGAACCCGCTCGGTGACGTCCTTCTCCCGCGCGGCCCGCTGGGTCCGGAGGTAGTCGAGAACCACCTGGCGATAGTGGGCGTTGGCGGTGGGCACCGGCCGCGCGAGGGCGGCGGAGGGAATTGCGATCCCGCTGGTGGCGCTGTCGAACAACAGGCCGTCGCCGAACCGGCGCTTCAGGCCGGCGGTGCTCGGCGGGCGGCGATAGCCCAGCCGCACCTGGCGGGACCGAAAGCGCTCGCCCAGCAGCATCTCGAGCTGGCTCTGGGCCAGGCCGAGACTCAGATCCAGAATCTGGCGGCGCCCGCGCAGACCCGGCAGCAGGACTTCGTAGGTCAGCAGCACCTCTTCAGCACCCGCGTCGGTCAGGCCCACCGCCGCGGCCGGCGTGTGCACGAACAACCACGTGGAAATGGCCGACAGGGCGTCGCGCACGGTTTCGGAGTAGCGCATGATCATGGCCGCCGGGCCGAGCACGTCCACGTCCTGCATGCTCGACAGGCGCAGCCCGAAGTCAGGGCACTTCAGCGACTCTGCCGCGTCCTCCAGAACCTCGATGACCGCGCTGTAGGGGACCGATGCGTCGGGGGCGCTGCCGTCGGCGCGCCCGATGCCGCGCGCATTGAGCAAAACATCCGGATCCCCGCCCAGCCGGGCCGCGAGCGATCCGAACCCCTGCAGCGCGGACGCCCGGACACGATCCGGCGGTGCTCGCGTGGTCACGCTGAGGTTCGGGCGAGAATTTCCCGTCATCGGCCTTGCTGTCGTCAAATACCAAATGTCTGTCGCAAAATCACAATATCGGCCCACCCACGAGCACGCAAACTGTGGCTCGCCATCACTGATCCCCAAGGAGACGCCCATGAACCCCCAGATGCACGTGATCAAGGCCCCGAAGGACTGGATCGAACTGAAAGCCCCCGGTTCGGAGAATGTTGCGGTGAAAATCATCCGCGCGGACGAGGAGGCCGACGAGGTCATCGCGCTGGCCCGGTTCGGCAAAGGCGGCCGCATGCCCCGCCACCTTCACCACTGCACGGCGATCGGCTACACGCTCAGCGGACGCTGGGACTATGACGAGGGCCCGAACTTCGCCGGCGACTTTGTTTACGAGGGGCCCGGCAACGAGCACACGCCCTGGAGCGACGAAGGCACCGAGATGCTGCTGATTTTCCGGGGAGACAACGGCCTGTACCTGGACAACTTCCTCGACGACGGCACGGTGTTTCACATTGGCATGCGGTTCTTCAAGGCGCTCGAAGGCATCACGCCGGAACAGGCCGAGAAGCTGGACTGGATTTCGCTCGTGGATCTACTGCCGGGCAAGCGGCCGGTGGGACAGGCGGCGTGACCGCGAAAAGCACCGCCCATACGGCGCCCGTGGCCTGGGTCACGGGCGCCGCCAACGGGATCGGGCGGCAACTGGTCTCCGACCTGCTCGCACGAGGCCACTGCGTTGCCGCAAGCGACATCGCCGCCGACGGCCTGGATCGTGCCGCCCGTGAGGACGGCTGGCCCGATGAGCGGGTGGAGCGGGTTCCGCTGGATGTGCGGCATCTCGGCCAGTGGGAGGCGGGGCTTCAGCGGATCCTGGGCCGATGGGGCTGCCCCGACGTGCTGCTGAACGTGGCGGGCGTGGTCAAGCCGGCCCGCCTGTTGGACGCCCCCGCTGAAGACTATGACCTGCACTTCGACGTCAACGTCAAAGGCGTTGTCCTGGGCACCCGCACGGCGGCAAGGGCCATGGTCGAGGCCGGCCGCGGCCATATCGTGAACATCGGCTCCCTGTCCGGTTGCGCGCCCATCCCCGGGTATACGTTCTACAGCCCGAGCAAGGCTGCGGTGCGCTTTTTTTCGCTGCTGCTGGCCGAGGAGCTGTCGCCGCAGGGCGTGGATGTGACGGTCGTGTCACCCGACGTGGTCAAGACCGCCATGTACGATATCAACCTCGCCAACGCCGACGTCGTGGGAGCCAGCCTGACGGCGAAACGATTCCTCGAAACCGATGAGGTCTCGAAAATTATTGTCGACGAGGTCATGGTGCAACGCCCCCTGGAGCGCGCCATCCCGAAGAGCCGTGGGCTCATGATCAATCTCCTGGATGCCTTCCCGGTCCTGGGCAAACGCGTGCTGCATTACCTCGCGGAGAAGGGACGCAAGCGCGCGGGCGCCCTCAGGCCCCTCGAAAAATAGCCGGCACGCCCAGCTTCTCGAGAAACAGCGTGAATCGCGAATCACCGCGCAGGCTGTCGAACGCCGGCGTCAGCGCCGCGAACGGCAGGGAACTGGAGCCTTCTTCGAGCGCCGCCTCCAAAGCGGCCAGCGCTGCGCCGGCCTCACCCGCGGCCGCTCCGGCACGGGCCAGGGCCCATGGCGCAACGTACGCCTCGCCGGCCAGGGAACGTAGCTGGCCGAAATACGTGCCGGCAGCGCTTACGTCTCCCGTCGCACCCGCCACCAGCGCCCCGTATTCGAAAATCGCCGACGGCGAACCGGCGACCCGTGAAAGCGTTGCCCTGGCCTCGGCGCCTCGGCCGTCGAGCGCGAGGGCCCATGCCATCCGAAGCAGGCTCGGCTCGTGCCCCGGAGACCGGGCCAGAATTGCGTCCAGCTGGCTCACGGCGGCCCCGAATCGCCTGTGAAGAATCAGGTGGTCCGCCCGATTCATATGGATACCCAGGTCCAGCGGATCGATGAGAAGCGCCTGCTCGATCCAGTCCAGCGCATCGTCGAACCGGCCTAGGACCGTATTGACATTGGCCAGCGTGAGGAGAGCGAGAATGTAGCTGGGCTGCAGCGCGAGCGCCCGCGTCAGCTGCACACGTGCGCCGTCGAAGTCGCGATCGAAGAAAAACGCCAGCGCGGCACGTTGCGCAAGCGCCATGGGCAGATCCGGGTCCAGACTCAGCGCCCGATCGACGTGCCGCCGACTCTGCCGGACAGCTGTCGAGACAGGTTCGGCCCCGTAGTGAGCGAGCAGCATCTCGGTCTCGGCCAGCGACGCCCAGGCAGGCGCGTAATCCGGCATGGCTTCGACGACACTCGAGAACCGGTCCCGTGCCTCACGAAGCGCCTTCGAGGTCCGCTGGCTGAGTGACTGGCGACCCTTGAGGTACTGGCGCAGCACGAGTTCCGGCAGAACCGGCGCCACGTTCGCGTCCGGCAGATCGGCTGCGAGACTGCCACAGATCTCGACGGCGATCCGCTGAGCTATTTCGTTCTGCACCGGCATGAGATCCGCCAGGCCCCGAAGCCAGGTATCCGCCCAGACATGGCGGTCGTTACCCGCGTCAATCAGCTGGGCAACGATCTGCAACTGCCCGCCCGACATCAACACGGATCCTTCGACCAGCCAGCGGACGCCCAGGTCGCCGGCAATTTCGGGGCTCGTGCGGGCGTCGTCCTTCAGGCTCATGGCCGTGGTCCGTGAGATGACCCGAAGCTGGGAGGCCTGCGCGAGCCGGGCGATAAGGAGCTCCGTCAGGCCGTCCGCCACATACTGGTCCTGGGCCCCGGCCGACAGGTTCTGGAACGGAAGAACGACCACCCCTTCGCCGCCCGGCGGGCTCTCAACCGTGGCTGGCGGCCCGGGTTGGACACAGACCAGGAGGCGATATCCGGTCTTCGGAACGGTTTCGAGATATTTGGGCTCGCGGGCCGAATCGCCCAGCGCCTTGCGAAGCTGGCCCACGCAGCGGGTCAGCACGTCGTCGGTAACAAACCCCCGCGGCCAGACCGCGCGAATCAGATGTTCCCGACCCACCGTGCCCCCCTCGGCGGCCGCCAGTTCCAGGAGGACCGACATGGTCTTCGGCTCCACGCGCGTCTCCCCGTTCGGACCCGCGATCCGGTTGCGCCCGGGGAGGATCTCGAAGGGTCCCAGCCGAAAGCCCAGTTGGAGATCTTCAGGCATGCACTCTCCTTACCTGCCGCTCCAAGGATAGCCTCCGAATCCGGGCGCACCTCCCGATGAGCCTCGGATTTCCCTCGCCTGAACCTCGGGACGCCGGCGGCGCGGATTGCAACACTTCTCCGCACACCGGCATCGGCCGCCGGCCCCATTGGAGGAGACCGATCATGCATGCAAGACTGAAGATTCTGATTTCAACTCTCACCCTTACCATGCTGCTGGGCGCAACAGCCGCCCACGGCGACCCTGTGCGCTGCGAACAAGTGGTCGCGGCGGGCCAGACCTTCTTCAACGGGGCGGGCTTTGACGGCGACGTGTATTCCAGCATCGGCGATCTGGCGGTGTCGGTCGCCGTGCTGGAGCAGGCCGAGACCGGAAGCGGACTGCGGGCGGCCACCGCGCACACCTTCACGGCCATGGAAGGCAGCCTCGTATTCAGCACCCGGGACAACGCCATGCTCAAGCCGGTCAACGCCGCCGGGCTCTTCGAGCTGAACACCCAGGCGCTGATCGTCGAGGGCGGACACGGACAATTATCCATCGACGGACTGGTGGATTTTGCCCGGGGCTGGGCGCGCTGGACGGCAAAAGGCACCTTCTGCCAGGACTGATGGCTCACCGGACAGGCTACTGTTCGGAGTAAAAAAATGGCCCGGCGGGGTCCTCCCCGCCGGGCCATGTCACTTCACGCGTGCCGGCTCAGAACGTGTAGCCGAAACCCAGGAGCAGCTGCGTGTCGTCCTGGTCCGGCGTAACGCCCTTGTCGTCGGCGGCCGGGCTGTCGATATAGTCCCAGACGTAGGTGGCCCGCAGGTCCAGGTCACCGATGATCTCGATGGCAATACCGGTCTCCATACGGTGTGAGTAGCCGCCCGTGTCGTCGTTGGCGAATAGAAAACGATAGTCGTACCAGATATCGATGTCGTCGGTGAGCTCGTGATCGAAACGGGTCTTGCCCTGAAAGGCCGGGCTCTCCTCGGTGTCGTTCTCGCCGTCCTCGACGTCCTCGAACCAGGTCTTCGTATAGGCCGGGCCGCCGCTCACGCGCCATTCGGTCGTCGGCGTGTCGATGATCTCGTAACCGATACCGACACCGATGGTGCCCCTGTGCTTGATGTTCTGGAACTTGTCCTTGAAGTACTCGCCGAACAACGGGGTCCAGAAAAAGCGGTCGGTGACGAACCGGTCCCAGTCGCCGCTGACCCGGTGGTTGTTCTCGGTCTCTTCTCCTTCGGTCTCGTCGTAGTTGCCGATGTAATCGAAGATCATCCGTTGTTCTACGGTCCGGCGCTGCAGATTGATCCGGGCGTTCAGAGATTCGGTGTCGGTGTTGCCTGACTTGTAGTCGGCGCTGCCGCTCGCCTCGCCGCTCCAGAAGTTGCGCTCCTTGGGCACGCCGGCGGTCATCGAGAGCACTTGAGTCTGGTCGAAGGTCGTCGTCTCGTCACCGAGTACCCGGACCTTTCCGTCTTTCACGAACACCCGGCCCGTGGCGGTCGGTCCCGTGACCGGCCGAACTTCGAGAATCCGGACGGTACGCAGCTCCACCACGTCCTCCCAGTCGATCGAGGTCAGACCCATTTCGTCACTGTCGAACTCGACGGAATCTTCGTAGAGAACCTTGATTTCTCCACCCAGCCATTCGCCCGACGGCAGCTGGACCCAGTCGAACTTGTCCGGCATTTCGGCAGGCCCGGGGGGCGTCCACGCCTCGGTCTCTTCGGCGACCGCCCCAGAGGGCAGCGTACAAACCGCAAGCGCGGCCAGTATCCAGGAGGTGAAAATCACGGCGGCACGGCTTCCGCCCCAGAACGGATGGGTCATCGGTCTTGAGCTCCATTGAGGAAATCGGGGTAGCGCGGCACCCGTTGGGGCCGCGAAAATCCCGGGATGATACCGAAAAGACGGTCGAAGCGGGGGGGCGATTGCTGATTTTTTGAGCAATACGGCCAGGGCGGGCGGGGGAATCCGGACTCAGCTCGCCGCCAACGCAGCCGATTCCCCTTTCAGCGCCCGAATAACCGCGGACGTGACGGCGGAGGTGGAGGTCGTGGTACCGGCCTCGTGGGCGATATCGGGGGTGGCCACACCCGCACCCAGAGTTTCGCTGACAGCGGCCTCGACGGCCTCCGCCTCGCGACTCATGCCAAGAGAGTGCCGCAGCAGCATGGCGGCGCTCAGAATGGCGCCGACGGGGTTGGCGACACCCTGGCCCATCAGATCGGGCGCGGAGCCGTGGATCGGCTCATAGAGGCCAGCCCCGGACTCCGACAGTGACGCCGACGGCAATACGCCGATGGAACCGGCCAGTACCGACGCCTCGTCGGTCAGGATGTCCCCGAACAGGTTCTCCGTGACGATGACATCGAAATGCCGCGGAATCTGGAGAATCCGCATCGCCGCGGAATCCACCAGCGCATGCTCGAGCTCGATATCGGGGAACTCGTCGCGGACGATGCGCTCGGTGGTCTCACGCCAGAGCCTGGAGGTTTCCAGAACGTTGGCCTTGTCCACCGACGTGAGCCGGCCCCGGCGCTGGCGGGCCAGGCGGGCGGCGAGCCGGACCACTCGCTCGATCTCGTCCACGGTATACGTGCACACGTCCCGGGCACTGTCCCCGTCCCGGGTCTTGTCGCCGAAGTACAGGCCGCCGGTCAGTTCTCTGACAAAACAGATGTCCACCTCGGTCAGCAGCTCGGGCCGGATCGGCGAGGCCGCCAGAAGTCTGGGATGCGGCACGACCGGACGGAGATTGGCGAACACGCCCATGCCCTGACGCAGCCGCAGCAGGCCCTGTTCCGGGCGCACGCTCAGGCCGGGATCGGACCAGCGCGGCCCGCCCACGGCGCCCAGCAGAACCGCGTCGGCGCCCTGGCAGGCCGCAAGCGTCTTCTCGGGCAAAGGCTCACCGCAGGCATCGATGGCGGCACCGCCGATCTCGTGCACCTCGAAACGCAGTGACCGTCCGAATACCTCGCCCACGGCAACCAGCACGGCCTGGGCAGCGGAGCTGACTTCCGGGCCGATGCCGTCACCCGGCAGCAG
>JARFQW010000023.1 GCA_029287575.1 Gammaproteobacteria bacterium
ACGGCCTCACCGAGGAAATCATGCACTCCCTCGCGCGGACGGGCTCGCTGCGCGTGGCCGGGCGAGTCAGCAGCTTCCGATACGCCGATTCGGACGAAAGGCCTGCTGCCATCGGCAAGGCCCTGAACGTGGCACACCTGTTGGAGGGTTCGGTCCGCCAGGTCGGGGGCGACGTAAGGATCGTCGCGCGGCTCGTTGACACACGCGAAGGGATCCAGCGCTGGTCTCAAAGCTGGGAACGCCCGCTTGGCGACGTGATTGACGTGCAGCGCGAAATATCGGAGCGAGTTGCCAACGAGCTGCATGTAGCCCTGTCCGGCAAAGAACGGATGTCGGGTCGTGGAACCGACAACGCGGAGGCCTGGGCACTCCGTGTCAGGGCGAAAAGCCTGATGGAGTATCCCTACGGTTCGGACCTGCCCAAGGCGCAAACCTTGCTCGAAGAGGCTGTCCGCCTGGACCCCGATTACGCCGAAGCCTGGGCCCACCTTGGCGCCGTGCACATGCAGCGGACGCTATGGAACGAGCCGACCTACGACCTTTCCCTCCGGAAGAGCCTCGAAGCGACTCGCGACGCCATTGACCGGTCACAGGCGGCCGACCCGGACGAAGGCTGGGCGCTTATCGTGCTTGCCGGATTGAAGTGGGCATTCGAAGACGACATCTCGCTGACAGCACAGCTGACGGAGCAGGCCGTCCAACGCCAGCCCTGGAATCTCGATTTACTCATTTTCGCCGCGGACATCGCGAGGTCGCTGGGAGACCTGGAGCAGGCGCGCGAGCTTGCAAGCTACGTCCTCGAACGTGATCCGCTCTGTAGCTGGTGCCGGATCAGTCTGCTGACAACGCTCCTCGCCCTCGAGGACTACGAGACCCTTGAGCGCGAGTCTAATCTGGCCATGCAGGTGACCCCGCGCGTTCCGGACAATCGCTATCTCCTGTTTTTCCTGGGTAGAGCTCAACTACTCGGCGGCAATCCTGCCGCGGCGACGGCGACATTCCTGCAAATTCCCGAGGACTCGGACATGCACCTGACGGGACTGGCGATGGCGAATCATACGCTGGGCAACGAGCTCGAATCGGCTCGCTACCAGGAAATGCTGTTTACGCGATCTCCCGGCCATGCCAGCATGACGTCGCAAGTCGCGGCCTGGAAGGGCGACTACGAGCGAGCGTTCGAATTCCTCGATCTATGGGTGGAGCAGCGCGGCGTGAGGGTGACATTGCAGACTAACTATCTCAACCCCGTGTACAAGAGCCTGCACACACTCCCTGGCTGGCAACAATTCCTCGAAAGCATTGGCCGGTCACCGGAGCAGATCGGCGATATCGGATTCAACGCGCTCCGTTACCTGGAGACCGCAGACGACCTGCGTCCGTAATGCTGCCGCCGGGCCCTCCCTGGCCCGGCCGGAGCGAGGTTGGTTTGCTCAGTCACAACTCCCGGGCTTGCCTATCCCGGAATCGCCGGCGGCATCGACCATGCGCTCGGCGTCCTCAGCCAGCAGGTAGCCCTGCCGGACCAGCTGGTTAGCCTGTCGCGCGTAGGCACTAACGTAGCTGCCGTGGTTGGGGAAGCGGGGGCCAGCGCTGGCGGAACCGGCTGCAGGCGCACAGGCCAGGTCCTGGAATGCGCCCAGAAGCGGCGCGGCGCCGCCGCCGGGGAGCGGTAATGGGAAGGGAATCCAGCCGATGTACTGCCCGCGTCCGATGGCAACCTCCGGCAGCTGCACACCACCGAGGGCGTTACCGTCTCCGTCGCGCGCAATATCGTTCTCCGCGCCGATGAGAATCGCGTTGTCCGGCGGCGCCACCCCGTCGGTCGCCCAGCGGTGGCCGGCGATGAAGGCGGCACGACCGACGGGACCGACGTCCAGCGGATTGAGCGTCTCGCGCCCCGGGAAGCCCGGCGGCAGGTAGATCGAAGCAAAATGGGGCGCTCCAGCAACTTCGTACACCCTGTAATTGGTATTTACGGTGCCGTTGCGGACGTCCTCTGCCGCGCTGAAGAACTGGTCACCCTCTGCGTTGACGGTGATGACCTTGCCGATACCCTCGACGGGGACATATTCCTCCGGAATGACGCCGGGTTCCGGCAGGCCGGTGCCGAAGGGCGGAACTTCCAGCTGGTAGACGTTGAGCATCAACAGGATGAAATCAAACAAACCCTGGATGTTTGAGCCATACATCATCTCGTTCAGCACTTCGGCGCTCTGGGATGCCCCATAGGCGTGACGGGCTGTCACCTCGCCAAGTACCGACTGCGCGTACGGATCGTCGGCGAGCGCCTCCGCGAACTGCTTGATGATTTCCACATCCCGCGTTGCCGTGCAGGCGGGGTCGGTGCCCTGGTTGCACAAGAACGCTGGTTCTCCAGCGATCTCGAGGCCAGGGAGCGGGGCCAGTATGTTGAGGAGAAGCTCACTGAAGCCCACCATGGCGTGGCTGAATCCCCGACCCAGCACCACGTCGTCACCCAAGAAGACGTCGAGACCGATGGCGCCATACGCAAAATGCGGCGGCTCGATCAGCACGGCGCCGTTGCCGTCACCGGGATTCGCCGGGGCGATGATCCGGTACGGCATGACGAAGTCGCCCTTGGCCGTCGTCCCTGCGAAGACACCGAAGTGTTCGACGAACTCGATACCGCCATGCTCGCCGGCGGGCGAGCTGAACATGGGCCGAAACTCGGCGGCGTGGGCGGCGTAACCGCCGGCAAGAAAAACCGTTACCAGCAGTGCCAACGGTGACCGAAATCGTCGCAACGTGGGAACTCGCGTAATCAGTTTGATGAACATGGCCTCTCTCCTTGGTCTGTGTCGGTAGCACGCGCCCGGACCGGGTGCGTCGACGTACCAGCGTGAAAGAAAGCCAAGCAGCGTTCCTGAAGATCGTACGAAGATTTGCAGAAG
>JARFQW010000014.1 GCA_029287575.1 Gammaproteobacteria bacterium
CAGGTTCCTGTTCCGGGCATGACTGGCGGTCGCTGATGTCCGCGTTGGCCGTGTTGCTCATGCTCTTTACCATGCGCACGGCATACACGTTCCGTCCGGTCCGCACGAGGCTTCCCGGACATCCGGCGGGACATCCGGCGGGGACATCCGGGACAGGCACTTCGGGGGGGGGACATCCGGGACAGGCACTCCGGGGGAGGGGACATCCGGGACAGGCACTTCCGGGGCGGACATCCGGGACAGGCACTCCTGGCCACGACATCCGGGACAGGCACCCCTCTGCTCCGGGAAGTATCGGCATTCGGACTGGTTGTTATCGGGCAGATCAAGAGGCAGAGACGTCGTGCTATTGCGACGAATGCCCACGACCACGCCCCAGGCACGCGACCTGGTTCGTGACCTACTGCCCCTCAGGCCGTCTGCTTCAGTCTCAGATCACCCTTGCGGTAGAGACCACGGAAGCCGGTGCTGGCGTCGGTCCACTGCTCAGGTGTAAGTCCAAGGCGCTCGAGGATCGGTGTCAGTGACGGATCTGTGCAACCCCGCTTGCCGGTGCGAACGATTCGGCCCGTGGTATCGACGAGCCTGAGATAATCGGACACCACCATCGGCAAGACATCGTCTTGGCTCCCTACAACGGCCGGTTGTGCTGGGTCGGCAAACGGCATCAGCGGCCGAATCGGGACGTGAAAGTGCCTGAGCTCGTTGCGCTGGAGGAGTCGTGAGGCCGCCTTCGTGAGGCCCCCCCGTGTGTCGCCCTCGATTCGCGCCTTGATACTAGTGTAGTGAGACTGCTCCGGGACCTGGGCCATCCCGGCCCGGATGGGGTTGAGATCGACATAGGCCATAGCCGTCAGCAATGCCCGCTGCGAGCATAGAGATTGGGAACTGAACCGCGCTTCCCAGAAGTGTCCGGTACAGCGGTCCTCTGCGTTCGCCTGCCGGGCAATCGGTTCGTTGAGACATTTCATGAACCAGCTCAGGCTTGCTAGCCGGCCGCGATAAACGCCCACCAAGTCACGCACGGTATCCCGTTCCGGATCAGACAGAGGCGCCCCGGCCCGGTAGCGCTGGACCAGCAAAGGCCCCCGGAACAGGGACGTCCAACGCGTCAGCACCTCGTCGTCGGACCAGTCGCGGGACGCCTCGGGACAAAGCTTGACGACCAGGTGGTAATGGTTGCTCATCACAGCGTAGGCGCAGAGCTGAATGCTGAAGAGGGAGGCCAGTACCCGGACCCGGTCCTCGATCCAGCCCCGGCGATGCTCGTAGCTCTTGCCGGAGTCGCGATCTACGCCACAGAGGAAAGCCCGGCGCACGCAGCGGGACGTCACGTGATAGAAGGGCGTCGCCGACAGGCACACCAAGTGTTCGCGGGCCCGGGTCATAGACTCACGGTATGGGATTGGGCGCCGCGGGGATAGACGAATATATCGGAGGTTTCACCTGTTAGTTGCCTGTCCTTGCTGTTCCCTCACCTGTTAGTTGCCTGTCCTTGCTGTTCCCCTTGCTGTTCCCTTGCTTGCTGTTCCCTTGTTGTTCCTCGTGTTGTTCTCCTTTACTTGCCTGTCCTTGTTGTTCTTTCGCTGTTTGTTCTAACCCCGGAGAGTCCCGCGGTCCGGGTCCGACGAGGGCTCCGGGCGCGCCGAAATGGTTCGCGGATGCCATACTTGAAATAGCGATGGAGAGATTGATTCGTATCGGTTTCCGTGTAGCCGTCCTCGCCCTGTTCCTGCCCCTGGGGGCCGGCGCAGCGGAAGGGCTACGGGAGGAGCGGGCTGCCATGGTGAAGGTGATCGAGGCCGGAGTGCGCGATACCGGTCGATCTCTGGGTCGCGACACGCTGAAACCGACCGTGCTGGCCGCCATGGGCCGGGTCCCGCGCCACGAACTTGTACCGGAAGACGTCAGGGATGCGGCCTATCGGAATCATCCCCTGCCCATCGGTTACGGGCAGACCATTTCCCAGCCTTACATTGTCGCCATCATGACGGATCTGGTGGAAGCTGGCCCCGGTGACCGGGTTCTGGAGGTGGGCACGGGCTCGGGCTACCAGGCCGCCGTACTGGCCGAGGTGGCGGACGAAGTCTACACGCTGGAGATCATTCCGGAGCTGGCCCGCCGCGCGCACCGCGATCTCCAGCGGCTGGGATATACGAACGTCACGGCCAGGCAGGGCGACGGCTATTTCGGCTGGCCGGAGCACGCCCCTTACGATGCCATTGTCGTTACAGCGGGAGCCACGCACGTGCCGCCGCCACTCATCGAGCAGCTCAAGCCGGGCGGGCGGCTCATAATCCCGGTGGGTAGCCGGTTCCTCACCCAGCAGCTCCTCCTCCTGACCAAGGCCGCCGACGGAAGCGTGACCACGCGCCAGGTGCTGCCGGTACGCTTCGTGCCGCTCACCGGTGGTCGCGACTCGCCGTGACCACGAGCCGGCACCGGCCGGCCCTGCCGTCACCCCCGCTCGTCGCTCTCGCCGCCCTTTCGGCGTCGGCCATTGCCGTGCAGATCCTGCTGCTGCGGCTGTTTTCCATCGTCCAGTGGCATCACTTCGCCTGGCTCGTGATCAGCCTCGCGCTCCTGGGCTACGGCGCCGCGGGTACCTTCGTGACCCTGGCGCAGTCACGCCTGATGCGAAACCCCGCGGCGGCGATCATTGTTGCGATGCTGGCCTTCGCCGGGGCCGCGGTGCCGGCGTTTCTTTTCGCCCAGACCGTCTCCTTCAACCCCGAAGAAATGCTCTGGCGACCCACGCTCGCATGGCGGGTCACGCTCATCTATCTGTCGCTGGCCGTCCCGTTTCTCTGTGCCGCGGTGGCCATAGCCCTGTCCCTGCGGGTCTGGCCCGAGCGTGTGGGTCGCATCTACGCGGCGGATCTTGTCGGGGCCGGATCCGGCGGCGTCACCGCGCTGGTCCTGTTGGCCAAAACGGCGCCGCTGGCCGGACTCGTCATCGCCGCCGCGGGCGGTGCGGGGGCGGCCGTTCTTGCCGCGTGGCATTTTGGCATCCGCACAAGTACAGTCGGCATCGCGGCGCTCGTGCTGGTCATCGGCTCCGCCAGCCTGGCCGGCTTCACCGGTTTACGTCCCTCACCCTACAAGGATCTCAGCCAGGCGCTCGAGGTATCGAGCGCGAGCGTGGCCCGGGTTCGGCATGGCACGCACGGCACCGTGTCGGTTGTGGACAGTCCCGATGTGCCGCCACGGGTGGCACCAGGCCTGAGCCTGCTGGCGCCCGCCGGCCCGCCGCCGCAGCTGGCAGCCTTTCTCAACGGCGACTTCATCGGCGCCCTTACCGCGGATACGGGCGATGGTGTGTTCACCGACTGGCTGCCCCTGGCGCTGCCCTACCACTTGCGCAGACCGGAGCGAGTGCTGGTTCCCGATGCGGGGACCGGCCTGCTCGCGCTGCAGGCCCGCAATGCCGGTGTCCGGGACATTCACATCGCCGACGCCCGTCGGGATCTAACGGATTTGATCGCAGAAGACTACGCGGATTTCACGGGCCGGCTCTACGCCGGTGAAGACATCGAACGGCACAACGTCGACTCCCGTGCCTGGGTCGCGTCGACGAATCTGCAATTCGACCTCATTCAGCTCCCGGCCGCGGGCGCGCTGACCGGGACCGGACTGCAGGCCCTGGCCGAGGACCCGCTGCGCACGCGCGAGCAGCTCAGCCGGTTCATGGCGCAACTGTCCGAAGACGGTCTTCTGGGCGCCAGCTGCTGGCTGGACCTGCCGGTACGGACCTGCCTGCGGCTGGGCAGGACCCTGCTTGAGACGCTGGAAGCGGCCGACATATCTGATCCACTGGCGCACATCGTCGCGGTGCGTGCCTGGCAGCTGGCCACCTTCGTGGTGTCACCCACGCCGTGGGCAGCCGATGAAATCCAGCTGCTAAAGGCATTTGCACGCGAGCGTGCCTTCGATGTCGTGATCTATCCGGGGATGGACCGGGCCGAGGCCAATCGGGTGAATCAGCTCGATGCGCCATACCTGCATGACGGTCTCGTGGCCCTGAGCGGACCGCACGGGGAAGCGTTCGTGGCCGACTATCCCTTCGACATCCGCACGGTCACCGACGATCGTCCCTTCGGAACGAGCTTCCTTCGTCTCGGTTCATTGTCCGCCATGGGATCACTGGCTGGCGGCGGTGTATCGCTGATCGATGCGGGCCCGGTACTGCTGGGCGTCGCGCTCGTCCAGGCACTGATTGTGAGCCTGCTTCTCCTGGTCCTCCCCCTGGCCGCCCATCGGGGGGCGGCGACCCGAACCCCCGGCTGGCGAAGCCTTGTCTACTTCGTCGCGATCGGCATGGCCTTCATGCTGCTGGAGATGGCACTGCTGCATCGCTTCAGCCTGTTTCTTGCCGACCCGGTCCGCTCGGCGGCGGTGGTCATCGCGGCGTTGCTGGTCTCCGCCGGAGCGGGCAGCGCGTTCACGCCCGCGCTCGCCAACCGGCTAGGCTCATCCGCCGCTATTCGCCTCGGGGTTATGGCCGTCATTGCGCTGGGACTCGGGCTCACGGCCGTCCTTCCACTGGTGACAAGCACGGTCGCTGGATGGTCCCCGGCGGCCCGCATGGGTGTCGCCGTACTGCTGATCGCGCCGCTGGGCTTTGTCATGGGCTGGCTGTTGCCGCTCGGGCTCTCGCGGCTCGCCGGCGCACGGCCCGATGCCGTGCCCTGGGCCTGGGCATTCAATGGATGTGCGTCAGTGACCGGGGCGATCGGGGCATCGCTGGTAGCTCTGGCCGGGGGGTTCACCAGCGCGGTCGTCGCTGCGCTCGTACTGTATGGGCTTGCGGCCGCCTGTCCGCCAGAGAGCGGCACCTGAAGGGGTAGACCGGTGCAGAGTGATGCGGTCGGCGCCGGGCCCGCCGGCTGGAGAAAACGCCAGGGCCGCGAGGACGGCGGCCAGCGGCTTGAGAGCTGGCAGAAACGGTCAGTCGGATTCCTATTGCGGCCCGGGAGACTCGGGGATTACGACGGCGAGTTTCCTGCGCATCTCTGGCCGCAGCAGATAGGCGCCGGTGAGAAAACACAGCGCCCCCGCCAGAGTCCACGCGTTGACCAGCCCGGCATCGAGAAGTTCTCCCGTAGACGGAAGCACCAGGGCATAGACGGCGGAAATGCCGAACGCCACGGAGCCCAGCATGTTGATGTTGACGACCCACCAGGAGACATCGCCGGGGCGCCAGTTCCATCTCCCATGACCGTACTCGAGCAGGGCCAGCACGCTGGCGACCAGAAAACAGACGGAGCCCAGCACGTCCGGCGTCCAGATGAGCAGATCCTCCTGGACCCAGTCCAGCGAGGGAAGCAGCGCGTCAAACGTGTTGACGTTGAACAAGACCGTACCGACGAACTGAACGAACGCGCTGAGCCAGCCGATTTCCCCGGGCCGCCAGGCAAACCACCGAAAACCGGCCGGAGGCGGCCTTCGGTGGGCGATCGCCGCCAGCCGGTCGGCGTTGACGGCGGCCAGGAACTGCAGATAGGCCGCCAGGGTAAAAAAAATTGAACCGATGAAGAAAGTCAGGTTCAGCGCCAGTGTGTTGCCGGCGAACGTCCCAAGTAGATCGGGCGCGAGTCCGGCGAAACTGGCGACGGCGAAACACGTGGACCCGATGATGAAGAGCAGGGATATCCACCAGGTGATTCGAACGACCTGTCTGACCTTCATCCACCATCGGGCTCTGGAGGCCCGACCGACCGCCTCTTCCGGCAGCGCCCGAACCTCCCCCCTGTAGCGGTGCTGCCGCGAAGTCCAGACCCACGGCGTTCCGTCCGGCAGCCGAAGTTCAACCCGCGTGATGAACGGGCCCACATGATGAATGTGCTCAACCTGGCAGCCTTCCACTGGCGGCACGAAAGGCAGTTTTTGCGGATCGGCGGACATGGGGAGCAATCTAGCGTAAACGGGCCGTCGAAGCAGGCCTCGATGCATGCGGGCCGCAGCGCGCCCCCGTGGCGCACACAGGCCGACGCCGGTTGAGAGCGCGACGCAGCGACGCTGAAGGAAATACGACGGTGAACCATGCACCGTTGCACCCTGAGCGCTGTCAGCGACCCTGTTGCTCAGGCCGGGAGCCAGTCGCCAGGCGGGCGTGGGGCGAACGACAGATACGAGCCTCTTCGCGAGACAGGAGGCACGCCGCGTCCGTCCCGCCCAGCCGGGCAGCCTGCCGGTCGGAATCCCTCCGGGCCGTCCGGAAATCAGATCAGGCCCGCCCGCCGGCTCACAAGATGGATGACCCAGGTGAGCGCGACGGCACCGAGCATGAGGCCAATGGCGATGGCGGGGTTGTTCAGGGCATTGGGCGCCGCGAGCAGGAGCATCCCCAGTCCCAGCATCATCATGCCGGACATCAGCTTCAGAAGGCGGCCCTCGGCCTCACCGAGCTTCCGCGACCCCAGCGTCGTGACGAAGATCAGCACGATGAGCAGCAGCGGTATGACGTAGATGACGTTGTAGAGCGCGAGATACAGGTAGTAGACGACGGTGTCGGCCTCGCGCAGAGTGAGGATGCGGGTGTAGACCATGGGCAGCCCGGCGGTGCACAACAGCTCATACGAATTGACGGCCACCGCGAGAATCGCCGTGCCCGCCAGCATCGCCCACACGCTCTTCGCTCCCACCAGGGCGCGCATCCGCTGGTACATGCCCGGCTTCTTGGACTCCGGGATCGACAATGACGGTCCGCCCGAGCCGAACCAGAAATAGTCCTTGATGTTCACAAGGGCCAGGCCAACCGCGATGAGACCGGCGGCGGCCGTTACCAGCCGGAGCTCGCCCAGCACCAGGAACACGTTCAGCCAGGCCGCCATGAAGGCGAAATAGATCAGTCCGGAGATCAGGACAAACGTGCCACCCACGAGCAGCATCCGGGCCCGGCTCTTGGCGTGGACCATGAGACTCAGCAGGAAAAGGAGTACGAAGAACGCGCAGGGGTTGAACGCGTCGAGCCCGGCCACGACCACCGTCAGCAGAGGCAACCCCCAGTCGGAGGGGTCGATAATGCCGAGCACGGGCACCTGGACACCCATCACCGCGCCCGTTTGTGCCCCGGCCCCCGCCTCTCCCTGGCCGGAGAACTGACGGATGACCTCCTCGGGATTGGCGCGGCAATGCTCGAGCCGAGCAAGGATCACCGCGCCGGTGGCCTCGGCGTTGTCGAAGCCCGTATGCATGGTGCCGCAGAAGATGAATGCCGGCACGCTGCGGGCTTGCTCGCCCACGGCCTTGGCTGTGTCCCGGTAAAGCCGCCCGTGGTCGCGGTTTTTGGTGACCTCGAAGGCCCGCAGGTCGATCCACTCCTGTTCGCCCAGCTCCGCCACGAACGGCTTGGCGTCCCGGCAGTGCGGGCAGGTTTCGGAGTAGAAATACCAGAGCACGATCCGGGCCTCGCCGTCGGCGCCTTCGCTCACCCACTCCACTTCGCCGCGGGCCGCGTTCGCGGCCAGCAGCCCCAGTGTCGCCAGGATTACAGTCAGAACGTTGGTAGGCATGCCCGGTCCGGTTTGCTTGCGCGCCGACTCTAATCTCCACAGGGATCAGAGGCAATGGTGGAAAATCCCGGGCAAAAAGCACTCCTCCAGCAGGCTGTTTCGATTCATCGGACCGCGGTATTGGACGCGTGGCCGTGCTCCGGCGACGCGAACTTGCAGCAGTTGGCGGGATTCTCGACGGCGTTGTACTGTTCGGGACCTGTCCTTTTGACTAGCCCCCGCCCGGTGGCGCGGCGGGCCCACAGGAGACCGCGTGAGATGACCAATCCCGCACGAAACCTCATTCTGGCCGTGGGCATGGCGCTCGCCGCCGGCAACTCGTCTGCCCAGGACATGGCGGACACCATCTACAGCGGTGGCCCGATCCTGACCATCGACGATGCCGCGCCCACGGCCGAGGCGGTTGCGGTCGCGGACGGCCGGATCCTGGCCGTCGGGTCGCTGGAAAATGTCAACCGACACCGGGGTGACGCCACGAAGATCTTCGACCTGGACGACCGCACCCTGCTCCCCGGTTTCGTCGACAGCCACGGGCACGTGGTGTTCGGCGGCCTGCAGGCATTATCGGCCAACCTGCTGGCCCCGCCGGACGGCGAAGTGACGGACATCGCCAGCCTGAAAGCGACGCTCTCCGACTGGGCCGAGGAGAATGCCGCGGCGGTCGAGAAGGCTGGCATGATCATCGGCTTCGGATACGACAACGCCCAGCTCGCGGAGCTGCGCCATCCGACACGGGCGGATCTCGACGCCGTGTCCGACGAGCTGCCGGTACTCATCGTCCACCAGTCAGGCCACCTGGGCGTCGCCAATTCTCCCGCGCTCGAGCTGGCCGGAATCGATGCGTCGACGAAAGACCCGGCGGGCGGCATCATCCAGCGCGACCCCGAGGGCGAGCCCAACGGCGTTCTCGAGGAGTACGCCTTCTTCAAGGTGCTCGGGCCCATGCTGATGGAGGGCGGCCCGTCGTTCTTCAACAGCTTTGCCGTGGCCGGCAGCCAGCTGTGGGCCCGCTTCGGTTACACCACGGGGCAGGATGGCCGCTCGTCGGCGGAGACGGTGGAAACCCTCAAGGCCCTGGATGCCGAGGGAAAATTGCCGATCGACGTGGTCGCCTATCCGGACGTGCTCGAAGCCCGGGACTACATCGCCGCCAACGTCTCGAAGGACTACTCGGGGCGGGTTCGGGTCGGCGGCTGCAAGCTGACCATCGACGGGTCGCCCCAGGGCTTTACCGCGCTGCGGGACCGGCCCTATTACGACCCCGTGGGCAACTACCCGCCGGGGTACGCTGGATACGCGGCGGTCTCCTTGGACCAGGTACTCGACGCGGTGGACTGGTGCTATGAAAAGGGCTTCCAGATCCTTACCCATGCCAACGGCGAAGGCGCATCCGACATGCTGATCGCCGCAATAAAGGCGGCGCGGGCCAAGCACGGCGACCCGGGCAACCGGCCGGTTCTGATCCACGGGCAGTTTCTGCGGGAGGACCAGGTGGACGCCTACAAGCAGCTCGGTGTCTTTCCGTCCCTGTTCCCCATGCACACCTTCTACTGGGGGGACTGGCACCGCGACCACACGGTGGGGCCGGTCAACGCAGAGAACATCTCGCCCACGGGCTGGGTCCTGGAGCGCGGCATGATGTTCGGCACCCACCACGATGCGCCGGTGGCCTTTCCGGACAGCATGCGCGTGCTCTCCGCCACGGTGACCCGCCGCACCCGCTCCGGCGACATCCTGGGACCCCACCACCGGGTGGACGTGATGACCGCGCTGAAGGCCCTCACCATCTGGCCGGCCTGGCAGCATTTCGAGGAAGACCGCAAGGGCAGCATCGAAGTCGGCAAGCTCGCCGACTTCGTCGTGCTATCAAAAGATCCGACGACGGTGGACCCGGAGACTCTCGCCGAGATCGACGTCCTGGTCACCATCAAGGAAAACCGGGTGATCTACGACGCGGCGAGGGGCAATCCATAGACACCGGCGATTTTGTCTTGATCCGGAATCGGGAAGCCAGGGCCGGCCTCTCTCCCTGATATCCCGGCAGGGAGACCCCGGTGGCAACCGGATACCGGGCTCCGGGTCCTGAACCCGCGGCATTTCCGGGAACCCGGTTGCGGTCCGGTCGCGGTCATCGCCTGCTCGGCCCTATTTCTGAGGGTTGGTCACCTTCCTCGCCCCGGCGGCGGCCAGTCGAGGCAGGAGCGGCGGCTGCACGAGCAGGCTGAACAGGGCCACGCCGTAGACCACGCTCTGGATCAGGTACCAGTGGGGAATGTCCACGCTCAAAGACAGCGCAAGGGCAATGCCCACCGCACCACGGATACCGCCCCAGAGAATGAGGTTCTGCTCCCGCAAGGAGAGCCGGCCGACGCCGGGCAGTCTGGAGATGGGCCCCACACCGAAAAACACGATGAACGCCCGAGAGACCGCCGCGGCGAGGACACCCACGAGCATGGCCAGCCAGTGATCCAGGAACATTTGCAGCGTAATGCTCATACCCACCACGAAAAACAGCATGGCGTTGGCACAGAAGCCCAGCATCTGCCAGGCATCCAGGGCAAACGCGATGTCCTCTTCCGAGCGGTGCTGGCGCTGCCGCCAGGCGATAGTCAGACCCGCCGCCAGTGTGGCCACCACGCCACTCAGTCCGAGGACGTGTTCGCTGATCCAGAAGCTGGAGAAGGCGAGGACCAGGGTCGCCGATGTGGCCAGCACCTTGTCGTCCGCCGGAGCGATCACGAGATCCAGCGCCCAGCCGAGGGCGACACCCACAGCGGCCCCGCCGAGAAGCACCAGCGCGAACCGCCCCAGCACCGCCGGCACGCCGATCTCGGCGCCGGGGCTGACGATGAGGGCGGAAATCAGGACGAACAGCGTGATGGTGGTCGCGTCGTTGATCAGGCTCTCACCTTCGAGAATGTGCTGAACCCTGCGGCTGTCCCCGTTGCCGCCGAGCAGGCCGGAGATCATGGCCGGGTCGGTGGCGCGGACCATGGCGCCGATGAGAAGCGCGGGGGCCCAGATGCCCCCGAAGGCGTCGCCGATCAAGACGTACACGATGATCGCGGACACCCCCGCCGCCACGAGGAGCAGTGGCATGGACAGCGAGGCAATCAGGACGGCTTCTCGCTGGAGCCAGCGCACGTTGATGCGGATGGCGGCGTCGAAGATCAGGATGGGCAAGAGCAGGTAGAAGACCAGATCCCGCAGGATCTGCCAGCGCAGCCCGGTATCCATGCCGAGTCCGACCCAGATCTCGGACGAGACGAATCCGAGAGCCACGAGGGCAATGGGCAGTGTGATCCATCGGGCCCGGGCGAGCGGCTTGCTGAGGATCGCCGCCAGCAGAATGCCGAACATGAGAAAAGGAAGCAGGTTTCCGAACATCCGCGGCGGATCCCGTTCAGGTTGTCGTCAGTAGACCCGGCGGGCAGGGAACTTATTGCGAAAAAATCCGGCGCCCTTCTTTCGATCCCGTCATCTCATACCTCTTCGACGGTGGGCCGCTGTACGGTGACGGCCGCCAGGGAATCCTCTTCCACGCGCAGGGCGACGGACGGGTCGATGCCCATGGACGCGATCATGCTGTCCAGCACACGGCGTTGCCGGGCGCTGATGTAGCCATCCTCGAGGGCCGCCCGAACAGCCGAATCGTAAACCTGCAACTTTCGGAAGGCTTCGTATTCCGGCGTAGCCACCGTGTTCGGCATGGCGGCATCGGACAATCGTTCGGCGGCGCGCTGGATGGGGTCTAAGAAGAACACGAGTGCACCGGTGCCCAGCACGCCGAGGATGTTGCCGAACTGACTGGACAGAAAATTCCCGGCGAGCTCCGATACGACAAAGAACGTGGCCACGAACGCCGCGGCAACCGTGCCGCGCTTCAATGTACGCTTGATTCGCAGGTCGATATCGAACAGCTGGACCCGCAGCACACCATACGCAACCAGCGGCACGTAAATGACGATGGCCAGCTGATAAAGCAGGGGCATCAGCGTGTTGAAGGTGTAGGAGTCGCTGGCCAGTTCGTCGATGTCCCGGCCGAGCAGGCCGTAGAAGGCTGCCGCATAGTAGGCGAATGTAACGGTCCAGAGCACATCCCGAACACCGAACGCAACCGTGAATGCCCGGGCCCGGGCGCGCTCCGCTTCATTCGTGGCGATGTACCACGTGTGCACCGCGGCGGCGAAACCCCAGGCCAGCCCGATACAGATCACGATGTAGAAGGGCACATTGAACTTGAGCCGAAGCTCCTCCGGCAGGAAAAACAACAGCACGGCAACGCCCAGCCCGCCGAACAGAATGAAGCGGCTGACCACCGGATGCCTGAGCGGAGCCGCGATCGGGGAACTGAGCGTCATCCCGACGAAGGGCAGATAGACCGCGATCAAAGCCCAGTCGGAGACCTGGTGCATCATGCGGGGCATGGCGGGCAGGCCCAGGGAGGCCAGAAACGGGTTCACGTACGCGAGATTGTTGTGGCTGGTGATGACCGCGAGGCCATCAACGAACAACATGGCCACCAGCACACGGGCACCACGGGTTGGCGGCGCGACAACAAGCACGTAGAGCGCGAAGCCCCACGCCAGAAGTCCCGCCGGAATGCCCAGCCAATCAGACACTATCTACCGCCGCCGTCCCGATTTCCTCGGAGGATACCGAATGCCAACAGGTCCAGTGCCAACTTTTGACGTTGTGCGCTCGGAGCTGCGAGTTAATGCCGGAATGTGCCGAACGGAATGTGGACAGGCACATATCGAAAAGGCGGAATGTGGACAGGCACATATCTGCCGGAATGTGGACAGGCACATTCCAGGAGTAACCGGCAACAAATCGCCCTTCCACCCCGAAGGCGCGTGCCGTAGCGTTTGTCCCATGCCCCGCCCCCGCGAACAGCTGGTCTGCGTCGCCGACACGCCCTACTACCACGTCTTTTCACGCTGCGTTCGACGGGCCTTCCTCTGCGGCGTCGACCATGACAGCGGCCGGAGCTACGAGCACCGCCGCGCCTGGATCGAAGACCGCATCCGCG
>JARFQW010000080.1 GCA_029287575.1 Gammaproteobacteria bacterium
CCTCGATCCTGAGCCACACCATGCTGAATGAGAGCCTGCTGCGCTTCTTCGACGGCTTTCACTACGACGCGCATCCAATGGCGATGGTGGCCGGGGTGGTCGGTTCGATGTCCGCTTTCTATCACGACAGCATGGATATCCACGACCCGAACCACCGGGAGATTTTCTCCCACCGGATCATCGCCAAGATGCCGACCATCGCCGCCGCAGCCTACAAGCACTCGACCGGCCAGCCGTTTATGTATCCGCGCAATGATCTGGACTACTGCGCGAACATGCTCCATATGTACTTCGCGGTGCCCTGCGAAGAGTACGAGATCGATCCGGTAGCCGCGGAAGCGCTGGACCTGCTCTTTGTGCTGCACGCCGATCACGAGCAGAACTGCAGTACCTCCACCGTGCGTCTGGCGGGCAGTTCGGGCACCAACCCGTACGCAGCGATCGCGGCCGGCGTTTCGGCCCTGTGGGGCCCGGCTCATGGCGGCGCCAACGAAGCTGTGCTCAACATGCTCGAGCAGATCGGTTCGGTGGAGAAGATTCCCGAATACGTGGCCCGCGCCAAGGACAAGGATGATCCGTTCCGCCTCATGGGCTTCGGCCACCGGGTTTACAAGAACTTCGATCCTCGCGCCAAGATCATTCGCCAGATGTGCCACAAGGTACTGAAACAGCTCGGCCGAACAGACACGCCGCTTTTCGACCTGGCGCTGCGTCTGGAAGAAGTGGCCCTGGAAGACGACTATTTCGTCGAGAAGAAGCTCTACCCCAACGTGGACTTCTACTCGGGGATCATCTACCGGGCGCTCGGGATACCGACGTCGATGTTTACCGTCATGTTCGCGATCGCCCGAACGGTCGGCTGGGTGGCCCACTGGCAGGAAATGATCTCGGATCCGTCCGGGCGCATCGGCCGGCCCCGTCAGCTGTATACGGGAGAGGGTCCGCGCGACTACGTGGACCTCGACAAGCGGGGTTAGACGGCTTCCTCCAGCAGCGCCTCGACTTCGGCCAGCCGGGCGCGGCGCATGGGCCGTCCGTCCACCGGGCTGGCCGGGGGCTCGCGCAGCCCGAGCGGTGAAAACACCGTGGCGTCGACGTCCACGTCGCCCGCGATGAACCGGAACACCGGCAGGTAGACATAGCGTCCGTCGCGCATTCTCACCCGTCGTTCGGCGCTGTCGAAGGGAATACCCTGACTCATGAGGCCAAGCGCCACAGCCTCTGGCGTGTCGGCGAAAAGATGCAGCGACACCTCCGAGTGCGGAGTTGCGGTCCCTTCGAGCACCGGACCGACCAGCCTCGGTTCGAAGGCGTGCAGCAGGCGCATGGACTCGCGGGCGGCGCGGCGCAGGCCTGTCAGGCTCTCGACGTGGTCGTCGCCGCCAAACAGGCGCTGCTGTTCGCCGAGAGCTTCGGCGATCTCGGCGTTGGAGGGCAGGGCATTGCGATCAAATACGTCAAGCCGCGTCGCGGCCTTCTTCTTGGCGATGAAATAGTCCTTCACCCCCTGCTCGCGAATGATCCGAGCGGCCTCCTGGGCGATAAGCGTGCGTAGATGATTGGCCCGTGGGCCCGGCTTCCTGGCCATGTCCGAACGCCTCCGTTATGCGCGGATCGACGCCCTCTCAGAATAGCGTCTCTTCCGGCTGTTCTTCTTCTTCGTCCTCATCGGGCAGGAAGGATTCCGCGCCCAGCTGCAGTTCCAGCGGTTCGGGCGCTGCCTCCGGGACGTGACCGACCCTGAAGGTCTCGAATATTGCGGTGTCATCGCCGGCCCGCGCAAGGAGCCCCGTCTCGCTCGAGATGCGAACGGTGACCAGGCCCGCGGGTTCTTCCTCGAAATGTTCCGGCGAATCCGCCAGGGCATTTCGCATGAACTCCACCCAGATCGGCAGGGCGGTGCGCGATCCTTCCTCGCCGCGGCCCAGCGGCCGGTCCTGATCGAATCCAACCCAGGCGGTCGCGACCAGGTCAGCATTAAATCCGCTGAACCAGGCATCACGGCCCTCGTTGGTCGTACCGGTCTTGCCCGCCAGATCCTTGCGGCCCAGCTGCAGGGCGCGCCGCCCGGTTCCCCGGCGAATCACATCGCGCATCATATCCGCCATGAGCCAGGCGTTCTGCCGGCTGATGGCCTGGGGCGGGCTATCGGCCTGTATCACCACCTGCTCCGGGGTCTGCTTGGAGTCGAACGCGTTTCGGGCCTCCGCTTCCCTGGCTTCCTGCATGACCCGTTCGTCTTCGCAGGCCGCACAGGCAACCGTCGTCTCGGCCTGATAGAGGACTTCGCCTTCGGCACTTTCTATCCGGTCGAGGAAATAGGGTGCCGTTTCAAAGCCGCCATTGGCGAAACTTGCATAGCCGGCGGCCAGTTCCAGCGGCGTTACCGCGCCGCTGCCCAGCGCCAGGGACAGATCCCTGGGGAGCATGTCGGAGGGGAATCCGAAGTGGGCGATATGACCCATCGCCGGCCGGATACCCATTTCGTTGAGGACGCGAATAGAGACCAGGTTCCGGGACCTCACGAGGGCTTCGCGGAGCCGTGTCGGTCCGTAAAAGCGCCCGCTGTAGTTTTCCGGACGCCATGCGGTTTCCAGGGCGCTGTCTTCGAAAACCACGGGCGCGTCATTGACGATGCTCGCCGGAGTGAAGCCGTTTTCCAGCGCGGCAGAGTAGACAAAGGGCTTGAATGCCGAGCCCGGCTGCCGGCGTGCCTGGGTCGCCCGGTTGTACTTGCTGCCGGCAAATTCGAAGCCGCCCGCCAGCGCGGCAATGGCGCCATCGCGGGGATCCAGCGCGACAAGCGCGCCCTGAACCTGCGGCGCCTGGGCGAGACGCCAGCCACGATCCTCCCGGGGCGGGTCCAGGAGGATAATATCGCCGACCGCAAGCACCTCCGCCGCGGTCTCGGGCTCCGGGCCCTGACGGTCGTCGTCGATATAGGCTTTCGCCCAGGACAGGCCGTCCCATGCGATGCGCTGGGTCTCGCCCCCGCCCAGCGCCACATCCACGGCTTTCTCCTCCACCGCGGTGACCAGCCCGGTACGGAACCACACCGGCGCCGGGAACCCCTGTAGCAGGCTGTCCAGGCCGGCGGGATCCGTCGGAATCTCCTGGTCGCGAGCAAGCGGGCCGCGATAGCCGTGTCGGCGGTCATAGGCGATCAGGCCCCAGCGCAAGGCGGCGTTCGCGGCGTCCTGCAACTTGCTGTCGATCGACGTCACGACGTGGTAGCCCGCCGTGTACGCCTGTTCGGCGCCGAAGCGGTCGATCATCGACTGCCGCGCCATTTCAGCGATGTAGGGCGCCTCGACTTCCAGGGTCGGGCCGAAAATCCGCGAGACCATCGGCGCCGCCAGCGCGGCTTCGTACCGGGCCTGGTCGACCTTTCCGGTTTCCAGCATTCGCCGCAGCACATAGGCGCGCCGCGAGATCGCTCGGTCCGGACTGGTTACCGGATTGTCGGTAGACGGCGCCTTCGGCAGACCGGCGATGGTGGCTGCCTCATGCAGCTCGAGATCACGAGCATCCTTGCCGAAGTAGACCTCGGAGGCTGCGCCTACACCGTAGGAGCGCTGCCCGAGAAAGATCTTGTTCATGTACAGGGTGAGAATTTCCTGCTTGTCGAGTTCGTTCTCTATGCGCAAAGCGAGGAAGATTTCCCGAATCTTCCTGGAGATCGTCTTCTCCGGCGTGAGAAAAAAGTTTCGCGCAACCTGCATCGTGATCGTGCCGCCGCCCTGGCGCCGTTCACCGGTGAGCGCCAGCGACGCGGCGGCCCTGGCGATACCCTGGTAATCCACCCCGGGGTGCTCGAAAAAGCGATCGTCCTCGGCGGCCAGGAACGCGTCGATCAGGGTCGGTGGCATGTCGTCCCAGGTCAGCGGAACGCGGCGTTTTTCGCCGAATTCGGCAAGCAATCGGCCGTCCCGCGTGAACACGCGCATGGGGACCTGATACTGGACTTCCCTGAGGGCGTCCACCGCCGGCAGGCCGGGGGCCACGTAATAGGACGCACCGATGCCGGCCAGCGCGACGCTGCCGGCCAGGACGAGGAACAAAAGGACCAGCGCGTACAGCGCTCGCAAAAAGATCATTTACCGACTGAGGCCTGTCTGCTTGCCATTGGGGGGTGGGGTATGCATATTACCACTGCATGCTAAGGGCAAACCCACTGAAAAGTGGGGACGCAAAACCACCGATCTACGGGCCAGACAGCCTACGACCGCGGGGTTACCATGAAGACGGAAAGGAATCTGCTGACCGCGGAGGGATCACTCACCGCGGTACCCCCCTCAACGGAGCGCTCCGCTCCGACTCCCTCTTTTTGCCTTAATGCATGGATTTGGCGACTTATGTCGTCGAGTGCCGAGTGTGTCACGGTTTACTTAACCAATAATTTGATATATCTGTGTCCGCAGGATTAAGGCCACAGTGTATTTTTCGCCCCCAAGCTACGGACGGTAAAAGGAAAATATTGTGATTTTCCGGAGAGCGAGTCGGCCACTATTAGGGCTTGACATAACGACCTCTTCAGTCAAGCTCATTGAGCTAGGCCGAAGCGGAGATGGATTTCGGGTCGAGTCGTACGCGGCCGAAGCCAGTCCCCCCAACGCCATCAGCGAGAAGGCCATCGTTGACGCAGAGGCGGTCGGGGAGGCTGTGCGGCGGGCCGTCAAGCGTTCCGGCGCCAAGACCCGGGACGCGGCGATCGCCATCAGCGGCGATGCGGCCATCACCAAGGTCATTCAGATGCCAGCGTCATTTACCGAGGCCGAACTCGAAGGCCAGGTGGAGATGCAGGCTGACCAGTACATTCCCTTCCCGATGGAAGAGGTCAGCTACGACTTCGAGGTTCTCGGCGTGTCGGAAAAAGATCCCGACATGCTGGATGTCCTTCTCGTAGCGACCCGCACCGAGAACGTGGATCAGCGCCAGGCGGCAGTAGAGGCCGGCGGCCTCGGTGCCAGGATCGTGGACGTCGAGGCGTTTGCCCTCGAGAACGCCTGCCGGCTCCTGAAGCACCAGATGCCCGATGGCGGCATGGGTCACAACGTTGCGGTCGTGGACTTCGGTGCGAGCAGCACGACCTTCAGCGTGTTGCGGGATCTGCGTGTCATCTATACGCGGGACTTCGCCTTCGGCGGTCAGCTGCTGACCGAGGAAATCATGCGTACCTACGGCATGAGCCTTGAGGAGGCGGGCAAGGCCAAGAAGGCCGGCGGGCTGCCGGCCAATTACGAGCCCGAGGTCCTGGAGCCGTTTATCGACGACATGTCACAGCAGGTCAGCCGTTCGCTGCAGTTCTTCCTCGCAAGCGGCAGCGGCCGGGAGCAGCCCGACCAGATCCTCGTGTGTGGCGGCTGCGCGAATATTACCGGTGTGGCTGACGTTATCGGCAGTCGCGTGGGTATCCCGACCGAAATCGGCAATCCGCTCGGAGAGATGAAGCTCTCCTCCCGGGCCAAGTCCCAGGGCGTCATGAGGGATGCCACCGCGCTGCTTACCGCGTGCGGTCTGGCCTTGAGGAGTTTTGACTGATGCCTCGCATTAACCTGCTTCCCTGGCGCGAAGAACTTCGCAAGGAACGCCAGAGAAATTTCGGCATCGCGGCGGTCTCGGCCGTGTTGCTCGGTGGCCTTGTCATATGGATTGCGCACGCGATCCTGCAGGGTCAGATCAATCATCAGCAGGCCCGGAACCGGCTGCTGGAGCAGGAAATCGTTGTTCTCGACGAGCAAATCGCCGAGATCAAGAACCTGCGCCAGAAGAAGGACCGCCTGCTTGCGCGCATGACCGCCATCGAGGAGCTCCAGCGCACCCGCCCGGAGGTCGTCCATCTGTTCGACGAGATGGTCAAGACAGTACCGGAGGGTGTGTACCTGGTCTCCATAAAACAGGCGGGCCGAACGGTGGAGGTCAACGGGACCGCCGAGTCGAGCACCCGTGTGTCCGCGTTCATGCGCAACATCGAGAACTCCGAGTGGCTGACGCGCCCCGGTCTCGAGGTGGTGCAGACAGTCGAAGAAGGGCGTACCCGGCGCAGCGACTTCGTCGTTTCCGCCCAGCAGGTGAACAGCGCCGCTGAAGAGGAGGCGACGCCATGAAGTTCTTCGAGCAACTGCGCTCCCTGGATCCGAACGACGTCGGCCGCTGGCCGCTGCTGTTCCGGGCGATCCTCGTGGCCATCATCTTCCTGTTTGTCGCCGGTGGCGGCACCTGGTATTTCGTCATGAAGGACGGCATCCCCGCCCTCGAACGGGTCGAGCGCCAGGAGCAGGATCTGCGCGCAACGCTGGAGTCGAAGCAGCGCCTGGCCGCCAACCTCGACGCCTACAAGGCGCAGCTGGCCGAAGTGGAGCGCTCCTTCGGGACAATGCTGAGGCAGCTGCCGGGCCGGACGGAGATTCCGAATCTTCTCGTGGACATATCGCAGACGGGGCTTGCGGCCGGTCTCGACGAACGGCTGTTTCAGCCGATGAACGAGATCCCCCAGGAGTCCTACGCGGAGCTGCCCATCAAGATTCAGCTGGCTGGCACCTACCACGAGCTGGGCAATTTTGTGAGTGGCGTGGCGGCGCTGCCCCGTATCGTGACGCTGCATGACGTGCAGCTTCAGCCCGATCCGGATGGCGTGGTCGGTGAGCTGATTATGGACGTCACCGCCAAGACCTACCGTTATCTTGATGACGACCTGGAGGCCAACTGATGCACGGACGCATTTCACGCGCTCTGGTCGCGGGCCTCGCGGCGACGCTGGCACTGTCCACCGCGGGCTGCTCGCGCAGCATGTCGGATCTTGAATCCTATGTCGCGGACGTAAAGGCACGTCCCGGCGGCCGCATTGAGCCGCTGCCCCAGATCCGAACCTACGAATCCTTTACCTACGAACCTGGCGAAGCCCGGTCGCCCTTCAGGCCGGAACGGCCGCTGGGACCGGCGACGGGCTCCGGCGGCGGCATTCGGCCAGATGCCAACCGCAGCCGGGAGTTTCTGGAGAGCTTCCCGCTCGACAGCCTGGAGATGGTGGGAACGCTGCAGCTTGGCGGCGCTCTCTACGGTCTCGTGCAGACCAGCGACGGCCTGATTCATCGGGTGACGGTCGGAAACTATGTAGGACAGAACGACGGCCGTGTCGTCGGTATCGACGAGTCGGAAATCCTGCTGACGGAAATTATCCCGGACGGCTTGGGGGGCTACATGGAGCAGCCCGCCATGATCGGATTGGGCGAGAACTGATGCTCGGGGAGAGAAAGGCATGAGGCGCGAACACATGCGGGGCGAGAGCTTCCGCAAGGCGACCCGAAAGAAGTCGCACACATGGATGTTGAACTGGGTTCTGCTTTTGCCCGCACTGATGTTGGGAGGCATGGCCAGCGCGGCCACGCTCACCAATATCAAGGTGGATGAATTGCCCGGTGACCAGGTGAGGATCAGGCTGCAGCTCGATGGGCCTGCACCGGAGCCTCTGAGCTTCAGCATCGAAGAGCCGCCGCGGATCTCTCTGGATCTGCCGGACACCTCGATGGCCCTGAAGTCCCGCCGCGAGGTGGTCAAGCGGGGACCGGTCGACACCATCATGGCTGCAGAGGCCCAGGGCCGTACGCGCATCGTGATGAACCTCGACGAAGGCACCCCCTACCAGACCATCGTCGCGGGCAACGAGATCATCGTCGAGTTCGGTGATGGCGGTGCCGAGGGGGCAGCACCCACGTTTGCTGCCGCACCTGTTGCGGCTGCGCCGGTGGCCCCGGCGAGCCAGGGCATCGGCAACGTGGACTTCCGCCGCGGCACCGATGGCTCGGGCCGGGTCATCGTCACCTTGAGCGATGCCAACACGCCGGTCGACGTTCGCGAGGAGCTGGGCCGGGTGGTCGTGGACTTCCGCGGCGCCGCGATTCCGGACAACCTCGTGCGACGCCTGGACGTGATTGATTTCGCCACGCCGGTTACCACCGTTGACGCCGTGCGCGTCGGCACCGGCAGCCGCCTCGTCATTGCGGCCGAGGGCGACTTCGAACACTACGCTTATCAGTCGGACGAAGAATTCACCGTCGAATTCCGCCCGATCGTCGAGGAAGAGCCGGAACAGCTCGGTGTCTTCGACGAGGACAAGGAGTACGCCGGCCAGCGTCTGACCCTGAACTTCCAGGACATCGAAGTGCGCGCCGTGCTGCAGCTGCTGGCCGATACCAGCGGTCTGAACATCGTGGTCAGCGATACGGTTCAGGGCAACGTGACCCTGCGTCTGAAGAACGTTCCCTGGGATCAGGCCCTGGACATCGTGCTGAAGACCAAGGGCCTCGACATGCGCCAGGTGGACAATGTGGTCATCGTGGCGCCGGCCGACGAGATTGCCGCCCGCGAGAAGCTCGAGCTGGAAGCCCGTGCCGAGATCCAGGAGCTGGCGCCATTGCGCTCCGAGTTCCTGCAGGTCAACTACGCGAAGGCCTCTGATCTGGCCCAGCTGCTGGAGTCCGGTGCGGACAACTCGCTCCTGTCTGAGCGGGGCAGTGTCTCCATCGACGAGCGCACGAACACGCTGCTCGTCTACGACACGGCCGAGCGGCTGGCCGACATTCGACGGCTCGTGTCCACGCTGGACATTCCGGTTCGCCAGGTGCTGATCGAATCCCGGATCGTGGTGGTCAACGATGACTTCAGCCGCGACTTCGGCGTCCGCCTTGGCGCCACCTACGTGAACGAGCGCAATGACGGCGTCGTCACGACGACCGGTTCCGGCGAGGGTGCCGACACCATCGTTGGCTCGGCGATCGAGAACATCAACAACACGGGTCAGCCCTCGCCTGTTGAAGTTCCGACGCTGACCGACCGTTACGGCGTCAACCTGCCGATCGACAACCCGGCCGGCAAGATCGCCCTCGCGATCCTCGATTCGGACTACCTGATCGATCTCGAGCTTTCCGCGGCCCAGGCCGAGGAGCGCGCCGAGATTATTTCCAGTCCGCGTGTGATCACCGCGAACCAGAAGGAGGCGGTCATCGAGCAGGGTGTCGAGATTCCCTACCAGGAATCGGCTTCGAGCGGTGCGACGACGACGCAGTTCAAGAAGGCCGTGCTCAGCTTGTCCGTAACGCCTCAGATCACGCCTGATGACCGGATCATCATGGATCTGACCGTCACTCAGGACACCGTGGGCCAGAACGTGTTCAGCGCGACCGGTGGACTGGTGCCCAGCATCGACACCCGCAAGGTCGTAACACAGGTGCTGGTCAACGACGGTGAGACCGTTGTGCTCGGCGGCATTTTCGAGACCGAGCGCCGCGAGACGGAGAACAAAGTGCCCTTCCTCGGCGATCTGCCGGGCGTCGGCAACCTGTTCAAGAGCAAGAGCAAGGTCTCCGACAAGCGCGAGCTGTTGATCTTCGTTACGCCGAAGATCCTGCGTGAAGGCAGCAACATTTACTAAGGAAACAGGATTCCAGCCATGACCCCCCATCATTCGAAAGGAATCGGCATTCGCAGAATCCTGGGCGCCCTGGGCCTCGTTGCGGCCCTGGCCGTCTCGGGCTGCGGAGACGACAACTCCATCACGGACCCGAACCCGGGTACCGGGGACGGTACCGGAGTCGCCAGCCTCGAGCTGCTGACCAGTAACGTTCAGGTGCCCTCGGACGGTTCGCTGTCGCCTGAAATCATCGCCCTGGCCAGGGATGCGAACAACAACGTGGTCGAAGGCGCCACGGTGTTCTTCAGCTCCGACTCGGGCGCACTGCAGGTTACGCAGCCGGTCACCGATGCCTCCGGTGTCGCGAAAGCGACCCTGGGCGTGGGCGGTGACCGGTCCAACCGGGTTATCAATGTGTCCGGCCGGGTGAACAACCTGTCCAGCACGATTTCGGTCGAGGTTCAGGGAACCAGCCTGGCGATCGTGGGTCCTCCGAGCCTCGTGCAGGGCGCGATGGACATCTACACGGTGCGTCTGTCTGACTCCGCGGGCCAGGGAGTAACCGGACAGGCGGTGACGATCACGGCCAGCCCCGAGCTCCAGGCCACGATCACCGGCAGCGGCGTGACCAACTCCGCCGGTGAAGTAGCGGTCGAAGTTACCGGCGTGTCCGGTGGAACCGGGACCCTCCAGGCCGAGGCGGCCAACCTCGCCGCGATCCAGAGCATCGTCGTATCGAACGACAGCTTTGCGTTCTCGACGCCGGCGGCCAACGCCGAGATTCCGCTGAACACGAACCAGGCGGTAACGCTGTCCTGGCAGCAGAACGGCGTACCGGTCTCCGGCCAGACGGTCAACTTCTCGACCACGCGCGGCACCCTGAGTTCCGCGACGGCGGTGACCGACGGCAACGGCGACGCCACGGTGAATGTGACGTCCTCGAACGCCGGATCGGCTGTCCTCAGAGCGGAGGTTCCCGGTGGCCCGAGCGCCTCCAGCACGGTTGAGTTCGTCGCGACCGCGGCCTCCGATATCGATCTTCAGGCCAGCCCCTTCACCCTTGGGCCCGGTGAGACCAGCACGATCACGGCGATCGTTCGTGACGGCAACGGCAACCTGGTAAAGAACCAGACCGTTGAGTTTGTCCTTGATGACATTACCGGCGGCACGATCTCGGTTCAGTCCGACACTACCGACAGCCAGGGCAAGGCCCAGACTGTCTACACGGCGAGCCCGCAGACCAGCGCAAGCAGCGGAGTGCAGATCACCGGCTCGGTGCGCGGCGTCACTCCGCCGGTTTCCGCTTCGGTCAGCCTGACCGTTGCCCGCAAGGAGCTGTTCATCACGATCGGCAGCGACAACCAGATCGAGAAGATCTCTGCCGAGGCCCGCTACCGGAAACGCTTCGCGGTTCAGGTTACCGATGCCGAGGGCGGCGGTGTGGGCGGTGTGACGGTGCAGCTGGGCATTCTTTCCCGCTCCTACGGCAAGGGCCAGTGGATCATCGTAAATCCCGACGACGACGAGTGGACCCAGGTTACCGCGGCAACGTGCGCGGACGAGGACGCCAACCGTAATGGCATTCTCGACGCCGGTGAGGACTTCAACGGCAACGGCACCCTGGATGCCGGTAACGTGGCCCTGGTAACGCCGGCCAACGTCATTACTGACGACAGCGGCTTTGTCGCGGTGGACGTGTTTTATCCTCAGGAGTTTGCGCGCTGGGTGAATGTCACGCTCTCGGCGACCGCCTCGGTGCAGGGCACGGAGGCCGTCGAGACCAACGAATTCACTCTGCCGATCCTGCTGGACGACGTACAGACCACGACCAGTCCGCCGGGTCAGACGAGTCCCTTCGGGTCAGCGGGTACCTGCTCGGACCCGAGTTAAGTATCCTCGACGGGGCCGGCGCAAGCCGGCCCCGGTCGTTTCGGCCGGGTCGACTGCGAGCCGGCTGATGAATTTGCACTCCAATGTATTTCTGGTGGGGCCCATGGGCGCCGGCAAGACGGCCGTGGGTCGTGAGCTGGCTCGCCAGCTCGGGTGCGAGTTCCTGGATAGTGACGCCGAGCTCGAGCGGCGCACGGGCGTGGACATCCCGTTCATTTTCGAGAAAGAAGGCGAGGCCGGTTTCCGGCGCCGGGAGATTCAGGTCATCGAAGACCTCAGCGCGCGGCGCCATGTCGTGCTCGCGACCGGTGGCGGTGCCGTGCTGGCCGCCGAGAACCGGCAGGCGCTGGCATCCAGAGGCACGGTGATCTACCTTGAAGCCTCGGTGAAGCAACAGCTGCTGCGCACCCGCCACGGAGACAACCGGCCATTGCTGCAGACCGCTGACCCGAAGGGCCGGCTGAAGGCTCTCATGGCGCAGCGGGACCCGCTTTACCGTGAGGTGGCGGATCTGGTCGTGGCTACCGATGGTCGCAAGGTCCGGCAGGTTGCTGCCGAGATCCGGTCATTGCTCGAAGATGCCGGCCCATAGGGGGTTCACGGAGGGAACTTGCACGCGCTGAAGGTCAACACGGCTGGCGGCAGTTACCCGATTCTGGTCGGGCGCGGCCTGATCGACAGGGCCGACGCGTTCGTGTCGCTGCTTCCGGGCCGGCAGGTCCTGGTGGTGACCAACGACGTGGTCGCGCCCCTCTATCTGGACCGTGTCCTGGCGTCCCTCGCTGACCTTGAACCGGCAACGCTGGTACTCCCCGACGGCGAGCGGCACAAGACCCTGGAGACGTTTTCCCGGATTATCGATGCGCTCGTGGATGCAGGCTTCCACCGCGACGCTTGTGTGCTCGCCCTGGGTGGCGGGGTGGTCGGCGACCTTTCGGGTTTCGCGGCGGCCTGCTTCCATCGGGGCATTGCCTGCATTCAGGTCCCCACATCGCTGCTTGCCCAGGTCGACTCCTCGGTGGGAGGCAAGACTGCCGTCAATCACGTCGCCGGCAAGAATCTGGTCGGCGCGTTTCATCAGCCGGTGGGTGTGGTCGCGGACGTGACCACCCTGGAGACCCTGCCGGAACGCGAGTTTCTCGCCGGACTGGCCGAAGTCCTCAAGTATGGCATCGGGCTGGACGAGGAATTCTTCGAGTGGCTGGAAAACAATCTGCAGGCGCTGCTGGATCGCGAGCCACTGGCTGTAGAGCGGGCGGTTATCTGGTCCTGCGCGATCAAGGCCCGAGTCGTGGCCGAGGATGAACGGGAGCAGGGTCGGCGCGCCCTGCTCAATCTGGGGCATACGTTCGGACATGCCATTGAGACCCACGCGGGCTATGGGAGCGACTGGCTGCACGGTGAGGCGGTGGCCGTCGGCATGGCCATGGCCGCGCTGATGGCCGAGGAACTCGGGACGATCGATGCGGATACGTGTCGCCGAATCCGGGCCCTGATCGAGGCAGCGGGCCTTCCGGCCCATCCTCCGGCAATGTCCACGGACCGCTGGATGGAGTTGATGGGACGCGACAAGAAGGTGGCTGCGGGCCGAATACGGCTGGTCCTTCCGACCGGCATCGGCAGCTCCGCTCTGTCCGCCGGCTACGACGACGCCGCGCTGGCCCGGACGATCGCGCGAACTGCTCCAAACGATGACTGAGCCGCGGCGACTGGCGCCCTGGGCCTCTCTGGACACGGCGTCCCGCGGGCGCCGGTTTCCCGAGCCGGGTCCGACGTTTCGAACGGAGTATCAGCGGGATCGCGACCGCGTGATTCATTCCACTGCCTTCCGGCGTCTCGTCTACAAGACGCAGGTGTTCGTGAATCACGAGGGCGACCTGTACCGCACACGTCTGACCCATTCCCTGGAAGTCGCCCAGATTGCCCGTACC
>JARFQW010000163.1 GCA_029287575.1 Gammaproteobacteria bacterium
AGAGGCCGGTATGGAGGTCATTGTTCATCCTGACGAGGCCATCGAGGACGGCAGCCGCATCGCGCCGTTTCGGGACGGGGACTGAAGGCCGCAACAATCGCGTGGCGCAAGCGGGAAGTTTCAGCTAGATTGTTTGGTCCCTAGGCCGCAATCGCCGGGAAGACGTCAAAAGGGTAATGGAGCAAGAGTCTCTCATCCGCCACAAGATCGTCGTCCTGAATGCCAAGGGGGGGTCCGGAAAAACCACCGTCGCCACGGGGCTGGCGAGCTGGTTTTCTACTCGTGGCCTTCCCACGGCTCTGATGGACCACGATCCGCTGAATCTAAGCATCCGATGGCTCAGCAAGCGGCCGGAGGAAGCCGCGCATATCCACGGGGTGGCGGCCACCTGCGTGTCCCAGCGCATGACCCGGGCTTACCAGATGCGGATTCCCCGGGATACGCGGATCATTATCGTCGATACACCCGCCGCCATTCCCCGTCAGTCGCTGTTCGAATATATTCGTGACGCGGACGTGATCCTCTGTCCCGTCGGTCCGTCGGAGCTGGACATCTACTCGGCCTCGCTGTTCGTCGAGGACCTCCTCAAAGTGGCCTCGTCCCATCATCGGGAAGGTCGCATCGGGCTGATCGCGAATCGGGTCCGCAAGGGCACGATAGCCTACCGGAACCTCAAGACCTTCCTGGAACGGCAGCCTTTTCCTCTTGTGAGCACCCTGCGCGACAGTCAGAACTATCTACACTGCGCGGATGCGGGGCTGGGCCTGCACGAACTCGAGGGCCGCGACATTCGGGCGGACCGCAAGGCCTGGAACGACCTCTCCGACTGGCTTGCGGTGCGCTGCGGTTTCCCGGGTCCGCCGCTGAAGGCCGTGAAAATCCGCCGCCGGCGCACGCCGGCGAAGAACGTGGACAAGGCGGCGAAGCCCCCGTCCCTCTACGTCGTACCGCAGGGCAAGGCCTGAGTTCCGTGTCCTCCGGGGCTCCGGCGGCCCGGAGCTCGCTGCTGACCCGCCGGGGCGCCCTCTCCCTCGTCACCGCGCTGATTCTCGGTGTCATCGTCCTGGTGCAACTGCTCGTCAGAAGCGCCATCTCCCGGGACGAGATGGAGAACATCCACTGGGGACAAGCCCTGGCCTGGGGAAACGAAAAGCATCCTCCGCTTTTTGGCTGGGTCAATTATCTGTGGGTGGAGGTATTCGGCCGCGCGGACCTCAGCACCTTTGTCCTGGAAAAACTCAACGTTGCCCTGGGCCTGTTTCTCGGCTACCTGATCGCCCGGCGAATCCTCGGGCCGGGAAAATCCCTGCTGGCCACCGCCCTCAGTCTGGCCACGGTGAACTTCGTTCTCATGGCGCTGAAGTACAACGGGAATTCCGCGCTCTGGCCCGTCTGGCTGGCCTTTCTTCTACTGCTCCACGTGGCGGTCCGGGGCGGCCAATGGTGGGCCTGGATCGGTGTCGGCATGCTGGGTGCCGCCGCGGTGCTCACCAAGTACCACTCTCTGGTCCTGCTGGCGTGCGCGTTCGGCTGGCTGACCACAAGCCCCCGGGGACGACGTATCCTGACCCGGCCCGCACCCTGGGTCGGCGTGCTTTGCGGCCTGGCGGTGCTGATCCCGCACGTTCACTGGCTGTTCACCGACGGGACCTCCGCGCTGGCGTATGCGGCCGACAATCTCACCGAAGGCACCGGCGCCGCGGCCCACGTCAGGTATCCGGTGAAATACCTGCTGATACAGGCGCTGTTCCTCTGTCCGGCGCTGATCCTGATCTGGCGCTGGGCCCGCCGCGACCGACTGGAAACGCGCAGTCCGCCGGACGAACTGGATCGGCAGTTTCTGTTGTGGCACGGCCCGGTACTCGGCCTGATGCCGGTCGGCCTGAGCCTGGTGTCGGGTATCAGCCTGGGCAGCATGTGGGGCATCGCCACCTGGGGGCTGTTTCCGGCCTGGGCGGTGGCCAGATTCGGCCTGCGGCCGCGCCGGGCACGCGTGCGGCGGGCTCTTCTGGGAGCCCTCGCCCTGGCCGGCGTCTACGTGGCCGCTGCCGTGGTGGATGGTCTGTTTATCGCTCGGCAGCTGCCGTACAAGCCCGCCGCCGCCGCGGTTCTCGATGCCTGGGAGGCGCGCTTTGATGAACCGTTGACCATCGTGGGCGGCGATGGCCGGTATTACGAAGGTCTCGCCGTCTATGCGCCCGGCGAACCCGATGTATTCGGTGCACTGGATCCGGTAACCCATCGGCGCATATCGCCCGAACGACTTCAGCGGGAAGGCGGCGTCATCGTCATTCCTGTGCAGATGACCGAATCCCTCGCCCTCGCAAGATCGCGCTTCGAGGTCGATGCGGAACAGCAGCTTTCCCTGCCGACGGAACGTCATCGCCTGTACCGCACCCGGGCGGAGGAACTCGTGGTCCTGTTCATGGCCCCGGATAATGCGCACGGGCCGGGGACCGCAGACCGGTGACCCGGCGCCGTTCAGCGCCAAGGCGGCCAGCGGGTCGTGTCTGGCGCCGACTGGCTATTGTGGTGCTCGCCCTGGGATTGCTCGGGCCGGCCATCGCCGTTCTCCCGCTTCGGTGGGTCAGCGTCGAATCCACGGCTTTTATGCGTCAGGACGAGGCTCGCGGCGACACGGTCCGCCAGATCTGGGTTCCCGCCGAACACATTTCGCCCTGGCTGGGCATCGCCGTGGTTGCCAGCGAGGACCAGAAGTTTCCGATGCATCATGGCTTCGACCTCGAGTCGATCCGCGACGCGATGGATGACGGTGCAGCGCGTGGCGCCTCGACCCTGAGCCAGCAGGTGGTCAAGAATATTTATCTCTGGCAAGGGCGCAGCTGGATCCGGAAAGGTTTCGAGGCCTGGCTGACTGTTTATCTCGAACTGCTGGTACCCAAGCCGCGTATCCTCGAGATCTATCTCAATATCGCCCAGTTCGGGCCCGGGATCTACGGCGCCGAAGCAGCGGCCACGAATCTGTTCGGCAAACCTTCGGCCCTGTTGACGCTCGACGAAGCGGCGAGGCTGGCGGCGGTACTTCCGGCACCACAGCGGATGAACGCGGCACAGCCGTCGGCCTATGTGCGCGATCGGGCCGCGTGGATCCAGGACCAGGTCCGTCGTCTTGGCGGCCCCGGGTACATTTCGCTATCGAGTGCTGAACCCGCGGCAGTCACCGGCGCACCGGCCGAGCGGCCCTGACAAAGACCTGGCGGGGATTGTGAGTCCGGGCCGCTTCCCAGCGGGAACCATCGCTGCCCGCCTGCGCCGGACAGCGACCGACAAGAGGATTCGAGTATGGCGACGACCTTTGTATTCGATGCCTACGGCACGCTCTTCGATGTGCACTCGGCGGTTGCACGGCACGCAGATCTGCTGGGCCCTGAGGCGCCGGCGATTTCCGCCCTGTGGCGGGCCCGGCAGCTGGAATACTCCTGGGTGCACGGGCTGGCGGACCAGTACGTGGATTTCTGGACACTGACCCGTCGCAGTCTGCGATACGCCCTGTCGTCCCACGGACTCGACCCGGACTCCGACACCGCCGCAAAACTCCTGGCCGCGTACGAGACCCTGAACGCCTATCCGGAAGTGCCCACCGTACTGGACAGTCTGCGAGCGCGCGGCGCCCGGACCGCGATCCTGTCCAATGCGACCCCGGCGATGCTGGAACGCGCCGTGGCCGCCGCCGGTCTGGCGGCGCGGTTCGATGCGGTGATCTCAGTGGACCCGCTGCGCCGCTACAAGCCGGATCCGGCCGTTTATCGGCTCGTCGAGACCCGCATGGAGCTTGCGCCGGAGGATGTGTTCTTTCAGTCATCCAATGCCTGGGATGTGGCCGGAGCCAGCGCATTCGGCTTTCGCACCTGCTGGATCAATCGGGCCGGTCTGCCGGTCGAATACCCGGATATGCCGCCGGGCCGCTGTCTGAGTGACCTCAGGCCGTTACTCGAGCTGGCGTCGGCGGGCTGAATCTGCGCCTTGCGCCGGGTCGAAACAACGAATTGGGTTGGCGGTTATCACGTTGCGCTTTGGCGCAGGGAGTTACGTGTGAGATCAACAGCTGTTGCGATTGCCGCCGTTCTGATGCTCGGAGCGGGCGTGCCGGCGCAGCTTGCCGGGGCGGCGGGTGTTCTCACAACGGGCGAGGCAGCGCCTTCTCTCGAGTCCTCCCGGAGCGGTGGCCCTGCGCCCGGTACCGCGCCGTCCGGCGTTGAGGACAGTCTCTCGGGTGGTCCTCCGGTCAAGCCGGATGAACGCCCCGGATTCGGACTTGGGATGGGTGTTGCGATCAAGGACGATCCCTATGTGGATATCGACACGGAGATTCAGCCCTTCCCGATTTTTCGTTATGTGGGCCGGCGGTTCTCGGCGCTGGGCCCGAATTTGCGGTATCGGCTTCTGGGCGAGCGCCCGCTGTCAGTCAGTGCCCTGATGGGGCCGACTTTCGATGGCTACGACCCGGATGACTCCGACTTTCTGGAGGGTATGGACAAGCGCAAGCTGACGATCGAAGGCGGGCTGCAGCTGGACTATCGAAGCCGGCCGCTGAGCGTGAGCGTCGGTGCGCGCCACGACCTGCTCTCCCGCCATGAGGGCTATCAGCTCGAGGCCGAGGTCAGCACGTTTCGACGCTTCGGGTCCGTCGCGGTGATCCCCAGCTTGGCGTACACCTATTGGGACGAGAACCGCTCGGACTATTACTTCGGCGTGCGGGCCGCGGAAGCTCGGCCGGACCGCCCGGAGTATGAGCTCAACGGAACGAGCAATTGGAGCGCGGGCCTGTTTGCCAGCGCCGACGTCACCCGCAGCATTTTCCTTCTACTTGGCGCGAAGTATTTCATCTATGATGATGATATTACTGATAGTCCAATCGTAGATGACGATTCGACATGGCGGATTTTCGCGGGCGCGGGCTACCAGTTCGGACAAAAGAAGGCCAAACGCGAGGCGCGCTCGGAGGCCGCCGCCGCGGCGCTGGCAGACCGCCTCGGCGACCCGGAGACGGCTGCCGCACCCTAGAGTCTGAGCGTGCCCGCCGGCAACTGGAACAGGCGGCGAAGTTCCTCAGCCTCGGGGTGAGCGTGCCGGATGAACACGGGGATCCGGTCGATGGGTGCCGGCCAGCGAGTCTCGTCGCGTGAGACGGCCCGTCCGGTCCAGGCACAGATCCATTCTGCCCCTTCCGGGAAGGCGATCTGCCGTTGCTGCTCACCGGCTTCCAGTACCGGAGCGATCAGCAGCGCCGGACCCAGCATGAACTGGTCGTCGATGTCCCAGTTTGCCGGCTCATGCGGGAACTCCCAGAAGACCGGCCGCATCGGCGGCGCGCCGCTGTCATGGGCCTCGTCCATCAGGTCCGCCAGGTAGGGCCGCAGGCGCTCGCGGAGATGGATGTAGAAGGCAAGGATACGACCCGCCTGTTCGCCAAACGACCAGGGTTCGTTCGGGCCGCCGTTGAGGCTGCGGAAACTGAGAGCCCCCATGTCCGGCAGGACGGCGGCACCGCTGACTTCGTTCACCTCGCGAACCCCGCCCGGCATCACCCGATAGCCGTGCATGCGCAGGATCGGGCTGAAGGTGGCGAACTGAAACCAGCGCACCAACAGTTCCCGGAACGCTTCGTCGTCGGGGTCGCCGCCCTTGAACCCGCCTGTGTCGGTGGTCCACCACGGAATACCGGACAAACCCATGTTCAGACCGGCCACCAGCTGGCGGCGTAGGGATTCGAAGCTGCAATCAATGTCACCGGACCACACGGCCGCAGCATAGCGCTGGCTCCCGGCCCAGGCGGACCGGTTCAGTGTCAGCGGGCGGGTGACACCGGCTTCAGCCAGGCCGTCGAAGAACGCCCGGCTGTGGGCGAGCGGATAGAGGTTGTGCCAGGCCGTTCCGGGTCCCTGGTAAAACTGCAGGTTACCGGGTTCCAGCGGATTGACCTCGGGTTCGTCCGCGTCAAGCCAGAAGGTCTCCACACCATGGGCGAGGTAGCCTTCCCGGATGCGGCTCCACAGGAAAGCCCGCGCCTCGGGACAGGTTGCGTCGTAGAGATGCAGACGCTGCCAGGAGGGCTTGTCCACGTCCAGCATGCGTTCCGGCAGATCCGGGCCGCGGCGGCAGCCAACCAGCAGACCGCGCCTCGTCATTTCCGGGCATGTCTCGGCATCCTGGTTCACTGTCGGCCAGACGGAGACCACCGGCTCAATGCCCATCGACCTGAGTTCGTCCACCATCCGTGACGGATCCGGCCAGTCCGAGGGGTCGAACCGCCACTCGCCCATCCGGGTCCAGTGTCCGCCGTCGATCACAATCGCGCCCAGGGGCAGGCCCCGACGAGAGAACTCCTCGGCGACGGCCATCACTTCGGTCTGGGACGCGTACCGGAGCCGGCACTGCCACAAACCCAGCGCCCATTCAGGCATGCGGGTCGGCCGGCCCGTTACCCCGGTATATCGCTCCAGAATCTCCGCGGGTGTCCAGCCCGCGCAGAACCACAGGTCATAGGTTTCTGCGCCCTCGGCCGTCCATCGGGTGTGATTGCGGGCCATTTCCACCCGCCCGACCGCGGGATTGTGCCAGAGCATCCCGTAGCCTCGATTCGACAGCAGAAAGGGAATGCAAACCTCGGTATTTCGTTGCAACAGATCCACCACCGAGCCCTTGTGATTCAGTGCTCCATGCTGCTGCTGGCCCAGCCCGAAAAAGCGTTCATCCGGATAGGCCTCGAGGGTCAGCTCGGCGCGAAACAGCTTCCCTGCCAGCGGCGTCAGCCGGCGGCCTCTCCTCCCGCAGGTCTCGGCGGCTGTCTCCGCCGCGAGGGTCCGCCCGTCGCTGCTGGCGTGCCAGCTCACCCGGCCGTCCAGGCGAATGCGCGCCTCGGTGTCGCCGTTGCGAATCACGCCCAGATCGCGAATCACGCGGATGTCCGCCTTGCGCGTCCCGGAGTCGATCAGCGCGCCCTGGTCTCCGAAGACATCACGGATCCTGCCGAACGGCGAGGCAGTGAGCCGCAGGCCATGGGGACCCCAGGCTTCGATCTGCAGCAACTCGCGGCCAGATCGCCAGACAAGTCGATCCTGGTCTGCACACAGACTCGCGGTCATTCGCATCCTCCCGGGGGCCGGGCGTTTTATCGGTGAGCACCTGAAAAGCGTAGCTGGTGTTGCGGAAAACCTTCTGGCCCGGAGAGCCGTCTTGTGCACGGTGCACAGAGATCGTAATCTCCCCGCGAGTTGGCCCCGTGCCGGGCCGCACCCCTCGTCGGCTGAAGCAGACCGGCGCGGAATTACAACGCTTTTCGGAGAATGCCATGCCCCGTTTCTCACCCCCGACCCACGTATTGATTCTCGGTCTGTTCGCCGCCCTCGGATTGACCTGTGGCGGGACTGCACTGGCCAAGTCGGCGGCCGAAATCGACGCCGAAGTGAATGCCGCGCTGGAAACTTTCAAAAAAGAGACCGGGGCGGCAGAGGAACTGCTGGCCAAGTCCGACGGCGTGCTCGTGTTTCCCAAGGTGATCAAGGCCGGCCTCGGCATCGGCGGGGAGTACGGCGAAGGGGCGCTGCGTATCGACGGCAAGACCGTCGACTACTACAGCACCGCGGCCGCTTCGATCGGCCTGCAGATCGGCGCTCAGTCAAAGACCGTAATCATCCTGTTCCTGCAGCAGGCCGCGCTGGACAAGTTTCGGGCAAGCTCGGGATGGGAGGCCGGTGTGGACGGATCCGTAGCGGTTGTACAGGTGGGCGCGGGCGGGTCCCTGGACACCACCAACATCAAGGACCCCATTATCGGCTTCGTCCTCGACCAGAAGGGGCTCATGGCCAACATCACCCTCGAAGGGGCGAAAATGACGAAAATCGTGCGCGACTGAGTGGCGCACGGTCACCGGCGCGGACCGGGCCGGACCGAATCAGTCTGCGCAGGACCGGCTGGAGACGCAGGCGGCCGGAGCGATCCTGACTGGCGCGTTCAGGTCAGGATGGCGCAGCCAGACCGCCTCGAGGTCGCTCTCCGGGCAGGCCGCGCGAAGGCCCACGCCCGACCGGTCCAGCGGGTAGTTCAGATGCCGGCTGGCGCACCAGAGCTGAAGGCTGCCCCTGAACGCCAGCCGGGTTCCGGCGGGCAGACAGAGCCTGCGCCGGTCGAGTTGACACAGCCCGGTCAGTCCGAATTCCGATGGTGCGCTGCCGGACAACGCGACGATCGGGCTGCCCCCGCCAGCACTCCACGTCGGCATCGGGCGCCATGAGCCGTAATGCAGAAACGCCGGCCGATGCGATCCCGTGAGCCGGTTCGGCACCCGATGACGGAGGTAGCCGATCTGCCACGGCGCCTCCCGGCGGAAGCTCCGGACCGCCTCCGCGTGCGTGCCGCCCCGCCACGGAGCCCGGTATCCCGGTGCCGTTCGCACCGCGGGGGGCGGCGCAACCGGGACCACCCGTGGCCTGCCAGGGGGATACGCGTGCCGGGAACGAGGCGTAATCGGCGCTCCGCCGACAGGCGAGGACGTCCGGCCACCTCCCGGGGCGGCAAGAGACGGCCTGGAAGCCCCTGACAGGCCCGATGCGGTGCCGGTGCCGGCCCGCTGGGCGAAAGTCTCTTGCGCGACGACAAGCCCCGCAATCAGGACAACCAGCGAAAGGCTCGCGAGCGCTACGCGCCTCGCCGAGGACGGCCTGTGGCTTTGGGTTATCCGTCCCATCATCCGAGTGTAGCCGTTCTGGCCGGTCGGCCGACCTTGCGCAGACGGAACGCGCGGGGATCTCCGGTCCTGGAGCAGCATCAAGCCGGCTTCGGCAGGCGTGGAGAATGCGTATTGCGGCACGGAAATCAGCGGTTACACTTATATTAGAGATTTCTCAATTTGCCGGTAAGCTCCTCGCCGGCACGCACGCACGGCGATGAACCCCGGCTTCTGCCAGGTGACGCCCATGCGCCCCGAAGTACAGGCAATCGACCGCGTCCTCAACGCCGAGCGTGAAGGCGAATCTCAGCTCGACCAGGAACGTCAGTCGGCGCGGGAACGAATCGACCGGGCCAGAGAGGAGGCGCGCCGAATTCTGCGCCGTGCCCGGGAGCGTATTCGCCGTGTCCATGCCCATTGCGCAACAAGCCTCGAAGCCCGCCGGAAGGAACTCGAGGCCGAGGCAGAAAACCAGTTCTCCGACAACCCCCAGGCCTTCATCGATCCTGCACAACTCCAAAACGCCGTCCGTTTGCTGGCCGAGCGCCTGACAACGGCTGACAGACCAAAAGACGATCCGGTCCCCCGGTCGGATACCGATGGTTGACTCACCGCGCTTCGCCTATGTCCAGCCTCGTCTGCAGGCGCGTTTCGCGTTGCGGCCCTCCCGGGCTGAATGGCGTCTGATGGAGGCCAGCGCGGACGTGGATCACTTCATCCAGGCGGCCCGGCAGACCTCGCTGCGGCCCTGGGTGGACCACCTCAACGCGGACGCTTCGGCCGGGCATGTCGAACGGACGTTTCGCGATACCTGGGGAGAGCGAACCAACGAGGCCTCCGCGTGGCCCGGCCCGGCCTGGGCGCCGGCGGTGACCTGGCTGCGCTGGTTGCCGTGGCTCCCCGCCATGCGGCACCTGGCCCGTGGCCAGCCGGCACTGCCGTGGATGCGCGATGACCCGGTGCCCGGCGCCGGCAGTCTCAGCGAACGGCCCGGTCACGGTCGGGATCCGGCTCCCGGGTCGTTGCGGCCTCTCATCGTGGCGGAGCAGACCGAGGACGCCTGGCTCGCGCAGTGGCATCGGTTACTGCCGGAGAGCGGGCCCTGGGTCGCGGCGCTGGTCGATGCCGTGATGGCACATCGCCGGCATATGGCCTCTCCCGACGGCGAGGGCGCGGTTCTGCGCCAGCAGCTGAGCGATCGGATGACGCGCCTGTTCCGTCGTTTTGCCGGCGGACCCGGCGCCTTCTTTGCCTGGCTGGCCATCGAGGGTCTGGACGCCGAGCGCCTGCGCTACGGCATCCTCTCCCGGAGTCTGGTGCCCCGCAGCACTGAGGCCCTCGCATGGGCCTGAAACCGGACACGGCACGCTGGTTCGAAATCCTGGTTCCCCGGGAGCAGCTGACGGCGACCCTGGAATGCCTGGCCACCACCGAGGCCGTCGAACTGCAGACCCACAGCCAGACCGAGGCTGTCATCATCGTCCCGGACCTCGAAGAGGCTCTCAGCGTGCACGCGGACCGGACGCGACGCTTCGGCCCGTGGTGGCCGGATCCCGAGATTCCTCCCGTGGAAGAAGCGAGCGAACCCGCGCTGCTCCTTGAAGAAGCGGAGCGCCGGATCGCCGCCTGGGAGGCGGATGCCGGCGATCCGGTCCTGGAGCTCCAGGGCATCGACAGCGAGATGGATCAGCTGGCGATCCTGCACCACGCCCTGGAAACCACCGATCTGGAACTGCCCGATCTGGCCGGCATGGCCGAGGCCGGGCCGGTTCTGGATACGCGTCTGTTCCGGCTGCCGCCAGGTGCAGTGCCGGATACGCTTCCCACGACCACGCTCGTGGAGTGGTTCACCGCCAGCGGGCAGGCCTTCCTGCTGGCGGCGGGCCCGGCCGAGCAGATTCAACAGCTGGACGCGCTGATGGCAGCGCTCAAGGCCCGCCAGATCCGGATTCCGGCATGGCTGCCTCACGAGACTCCGGCGGCGCTGGCCGCGATCGATGCCAACAGCGCCAAGCTGCAAGATCGCCGGGGCGAGTTGCGCAAGCAGCTGGAGGAGCTGGCCGGGCGTCATGAGCTGCCCCGGGCCCTGGGCGACATGACGCTGCTGGCCTGGTTCGCAGAACACGCGCCGAAGCTTCCCGTCACCGAGCACTTTGCCTGGGTCACCGGCTGGACCAGCGACCCCGATGGCGTGCTCCTGGAACGGGAGCTGCAGTCCCACCGCATAGACTACCTGCTGCGTTTCTCCGACTCCCCGCCCGGGGCGGTGTCGCCGGTCGTCCTGCGCAACCCGGCCTGGGCAAAGGCCTTCGAGCTGTTCCCCAACCTGCTGGGCACACCGGCGAGCGGTGAGGCAGACCCGAGCCGGTTCGTTGCCCTGATCGCGCCGCTGCTGTTCGGCTACATGTTCGGCGATGTGGGCCAGGGGGCTGTCCTGCTTGCCGCCGGTCTTTGGCTCAGGCGCCGCTACCCGGTGTTTGCCCTGCTCGTCCCCGGCGGCATCATGTCCATGGTTTTCGGTGTGCTCTTCGGCAGTGTCTTTTGCCGGGAGGACGTGATTCCCGCCCTGTGGCTACATCCGCTGGAACACCCGCTGCCCGTTCTTGGGGTAACCCTGGCCGGCGGCGTCGTGGTAGTGGGGCTGGGACTTTGCCTCGACGGTCTCCAGTCGGTATGGCAGGGACAAGGCCGGCGATGGTTCGCGACGCGGGCCGGCATCGCCGTGGCCTACTTCGGCCTGGTGGCGGCGATATTCCTGCCGGCCATGCTCTGGGTGGTGATCGCCGGTCTTGCCTGGTTCCTGATTGGCGTCGCCATCACCGAAGGACCGGGGGGTCTGCCAGGAGCCGCGGGTCACCTCGCCGAGACCGCCCTGCAGCTGGGAGTCAACACGATTTCGTTCGTCCGCGTGGGCGCGTTCGCGCTGGCCCATGCCGGACTCAGTGCCGCAATCGTCGGCCTTGCCGACTCCTTCGATTCGCCGGTGGCCGTGCTCCCGGTGATGATCCTCGGTAACGCGCTGATCATCGCTCTGGAAGGCCTCGTCGTCGGCATCCAGACCACGCGTCTTGTCCTTTTCGAGTTCTTCATCAGGTTCCTGAGCGCGGAGGGCCGGCCCTTCAAGCCATTGCATCCGCCGTCCGTGGCAATGGAACACAAGCGGAGGAAATTTTCATGACTACCCTGTTCCATCGGCTCTCCGAGCGTCCCGGCCTGACGATTCTGGGTGTCGGTATCGTCGGTGCCGCCGCCGTCAGCCTCTTCGCCACCTGGCTGCTGCTGTCGTCCCAGGCAGCCCTGGCCGCGGAGGAAGTGGTCATGGTGGCGCCGGACGTCATTCGTTGGGGATTTGCCTCGGCGGCCGTTGCCGCGGCCTTGTCGGCGCTGGCGGCGGGCTATGCCGTCGCCCAGGTCGGCAGCGCCGCTGTGGGCGCACTTACCGAAAAACCGGAATTGATGGGCCGCGTTCTCGTCGTCGTCGGCCTGGCCGAGGGCATCGCCATCTACGGACTGATTATCGCGATCCTGATCCTGAACCGGCTGGGGTGACCCGATGACTCAGCCCGTCTACTTAGGTGACCCGACCACCGCGGCGGGATACCGGCTCGCAGGGTTTGCCGTGCGCACCCCCGATGCCACCGAGGCACGGGCGGCCTTCGACGACGCCCTGGACGAGGCGCCGCTCGTTGTGCTGAGCCCAACCGTCGCCGGGTGGCTCGATCCGGACGCGCTGGACAACGCGATCGCGACCGCGAATCCGCCGGTAGCCCTTGTCGCTGATGTTTCAGAGCCGCCAAGGAGCCTGGCCGGGACGGTCCGGCGAGCGCTCGGAGTTGAATCATGAAAGAACCCGCCGGAATCGTCGAAGCCCAGCTCACCGCCCTGTTGAAGCTGCTCGAGTCCACGCGGCTGGACAAGACTGCGGCGCTGACAGAGGAAACCGACCGGCAGATCCGGGACATTCTGCGCGGCGCTCGCAAGGTGGCGAGAGAAAAGCTGGGCCGCGCTGTTCGCCATGAACGGGCCCACGCCCGGCAGGTCCTGCGTCATCTCGAGGCAGCCGTAGAGACGCGCCGCAACGAGGCCGCTCGGGTCCGGGACGCCGCTCTCCTGGAAGCCGCCTGGCCCCGGCTGGAGGCGGCGCTGAAAGCGCGCTGGACCGATTCCCGGGAACGGCGCCTGTGGCTGCATGCTGCACTTGGCACCGCGGCAGGAATCCTGCCCGAGGGCCTCTGGCGGGTAAGTCATCCGGCCGGAGTAACACCCGAAGAGATCAGCGCTGCGCTTGATGACGCGGCAGCCGGACTCCGGGTTTCCCTGGAATTTCACGAGGACCCGGCGCTGAACGACGGCCTGGTCATCGAGACGGCGGCGGCCCGACTGGATGCCACCATCGCCGGCCTGCTCGTGCGCCGCCGGGCTATCGAAAGCGCGCTGCTGGCTGCCTGTCACGAGACTGGCCAAGGGGAGGAACGATCATGACTCAGGCGCGTATCCGCTGGATCGGCGGACCCGTCCTCCGGGCCGAGATGCAAGGGACGTTTCGTCTTCACGAGGCGATCGAGGTGGGCGACGGCCAGCTGCTTGGCGAGGTCATTCAGCTTCGAGATGACGAGTTCGTCGCTCAGGTGTACGAAGACACGACGGGACTGCGTCCCGGCGACCCGGTTCACGGCACCGGCCAGCCGCTCTCCGTGCCCCTGGGGCCGGGAATTTGCGGCCACATCTTCGATGGCCTGCTCAGGCCCCTGCGCCGCGAGGACGGCAACTTCTTCCGGCCGGGCCTGGGTGGCCGCACCACGCCGGCCATGGACTTCGAACCGGTCGTGGAAACCGGCGCTGCGGTGAGTCCCGGGCAGGCCTATGGCCGCGTGGCCGGCGTCGGACCGGGCCGTGCCTGCCTCGTGCCGCCGGGCGTCACCGGCACGATCGAGTCGATCATGGGCGCGGGCCGCTACGACGGGGATGCGGTTCTGTGCCGGGTAAAGAATTCCGAAGGCATGCGTGAACTGCACTTTGCCGAGCCCTGGCCCGTCCGCCACCCCCGCCCCGTGCGCCGGCGGATGACGCCGGACGCCCCGATGGTCACCGGCCAGCGCATCCTGGATACCCTCTTCCCGGTCGCCCGTGGCAGTCGAGCCGCCCTGCCAGGCGGGTTCGGCACGGGCAAGACCGTGCTGCAGGAAAGCCTGGCGAAGTGGTGTGACGCCGATGTCATCGTCTACGTGGGCTGCGGTGAACGCGGTAACGAGATGGCCGAAGTTCTGGACGAGTTCCCCCAGCTCGAGGACCCGCGCAACGGCCGGCCGCTGATGGAACGCACGGTGATCATCGCCAACACCTCGAACATGCCCGTTGCAGCCCGGGAAGCCAGTATCTACACCGCCATTACGGCTGTCTCTTATACACATCTCCGAGCCCACGAGACAA
>JARFQW010000168.1 GCA_029287575.1 Gammaproteobacteria bacterium
TGCCCTCTATATCCTGGGCGATCTTTTTGAGGCCTGGGTGGGAGACGACGATCCGGAGCCGGAAAAACGCCGGGTAGTTCATCGTCTGGCGGAACTCTCCGCCGCCGGGACGCCGTTTTTTTTCATGCACGGCAACCGGGACTTCCTGGTGGGCGAGGACTTTGCCCGGGCCACTGGCTGCACTCTGCTTCCGGACCCGGCGGTCGTGGAACTGTACGGTGAGCGCGTGCTCTTGATGCACGGCGACAGCCTCTGCACCGACGATGTCGAATACCAGGCCTTTCGGTCGATGGTTCGCAATCGGATCTGGCAGCAGTCGTTCCTCGCCCGTTCACTGGAGGAACGTTTCGCCATCGCGAAAGAGGCCCGCTCCCGCAGCCTGGCGGCCAGCGGCGCCAAACCGGCCGAAATCATGGATGTGAACCAGGCGGCTGTCGAGGCCGCGGTCCGGGAACATGGGGTGCGGCTGCTTCTTCACGGACACACACACAGGCCGGCCGTTCACCGTTTCGAGGTGGACGGCCGAGAAACAACCCGAATCGTGCTGGGCGACTGGTATGAGCAGGGCAGCGCCGTTCGCTGGGATGACAACGGCTTCGAATTGCTGACCCTGGAGGGCTAGGCCCCGCCGGATGCCGGCGGCCCGCTGTGAAACCGCAGTAGGGTGTCCGGCGCCGTGGCAAGCCGGTTCTCCACAGCCCGAAAAACCCGGACCCGCTCGTCTACGCCGGCCGGATCCCGCGATCGGGCGAGGGCCAGGTATTGCTCGAAGTGGCGAGCCTCGGAAGCCAGCAGCCCCCGATAGAACCGGCCCAGATCCTTGTCGAGCATGGGTGCAACCAGGGCAAAGCGCTCGCAGGACCGGGCCTCGATGAAGGCGCCGATCACCAGCAGGTCCACCAGTCGTTCCGGACCGCCCTGGCGAACGTGCTCGCGCAGACCACGGGCATATCGGGAAGCCTCCAGGCGCCGCCAGGCGATGCCGCGCTCTGACAGAATCCCCTGGACCTGCTCGAAGTGTCTCAACTCCTCCCGGGCCAGGCGTGACATTCGATGCACGAGATCAGCCTGCCCTTCATAGCGGAACATCAGGGCCAGGGCCGTCGACGCCGCTTTCTTCTCGCAGTTGGCGTGATCGATCAGAAGATCGTCAAGAGATCGGACCGCAGCGCCGGTCCATTCGGCCGGCGTCCCGGCCCCGAGGAAGGCGGCTATTTCACCGGGTACGGATACGCTCATACCGATTTCAACTCAGCTCCACGAGCGCGTCGAGCAACTCTTCGGCCGTCTGAAACCGGTCTGGCGGCTCCTTCGCCATCATTTTCTCCATCAGGCCCGCGAACCGTTCCGCGTCCCCTTCCAGCGGCGGAATGTCCGCATGACTGTGCTTGTAGATCACCGCCATGGGTGATGCGGCCACGTAGGGTTTCTTTCCGGTGAGCATCTCGAAAAAGATCACCCCCAGGCTGTAGATATCGCCTCGCTCGTCCACATCCCGCCCATGACCCTGCTCGGGACTCATATAGTAAGGCGTTCCGAATATCTCGCCGGTATCCGTGAGCTCAGCTTCCATCTTGAGGCGCTTCGCCAGCCCGAAGTCGATCAGCGCCAGACTGTCGTCGGTTCTCACCATGACGTTGCCCGGCTTGAGATCCCGGTGCAGCACGCCCACACCGTGGATGGCGACCAGCGCTTCGGCCATCTGGCGCAGATAGTCGAGCGCCTCATCGGTGGCGGGTTGTTCCTGAATCCGCCGCCGAAGATCTCCCCGCGGAAAATACTCCATCGCGATGTACGCGTGATCGTCCGCGACGCCCAGGTCGAATATACGTACGACATTCGGATGGTCGACGGCTGAGATCAGCTCGTATTCCTGGAGGAAACGTTCGAATGCGCTCTTTCCTTCAACAACGTCCGGAACCTGGCGCAGCACCTTGACCACGACGTCCTCGCCGGTGTCCTCGCGTTCCATCAGATAGACGGTGGAGATACTGCCCATGGAGAGCCGCTTGACGAATCGATGGCCCTTGAGATGAAAGCCGCTGATCTCGGGGTCCCTGGGTTCCTGGCGATGGAACCGTGCCGCGGTCTGCCGGCCCTGACGCACGGCCTCGCGCAGCGCCCTTGCAAGATAGTCATGGGACAGCTTCTGCTTCGGAAGAATATCGTCGGCGCCGGCGCGAATCGCGGCGACGGCCACTGACTCGTCTCCCTGAGGGGTCAGCAGAATCACGGGCGGAAAACCCGGGCGACGCTTGAATTCCTTCAGCCAGGCAAGGCCGTCCTGTCCGTAGAACTGGTAGTCGAGAAGCACCACGTCGCATGCGGATGGCACGAACCCCCTCGGCAGTGCCCGGTTTTCCAGCGGATCGTGCAGTGTCACCTGGGCGTCCGGCCACTCGGCGGTCACGTGATGCATCAGCCATTCACGGAATTCCCGGTGATCATCCACTACGAGCACTCGAATGCTCAAATCAGCTCCTCCAGTCCCGGAGCCAGCCTAATGCCCCTGGCTGGCGAGGTGAAGCCCGTAAGCCCGATCACGACATCCATGACGTTGGTGTTCGTCGGCCCTGTGGAAACGAGGTCTCCGGCCGCCTCGAGAAAGCAACCGGAATTCGCCTCGCGCAGGCATCGTTGCGGATCCTCGCCCCCGTCGCGGCCCCGCACCAGGGTCTGGCCGTCAACGAGCGCTCCGGCATCTTCTCCGGGGCCATCACTCCCGTCTGTCCCTGCACACAGGACCGCCATACCTGACCGGCCGGCAAGACGCGCGGCGAGCATGAGAGCCAGGTGCTGGCAGCGCCCGCCACGGCCCGGCGCCTGCGGCAGCGACGGAGTCAACTCACCGCCCCACAGGTGTACTGTCGGCGGCGCTTCGCCACTACCAGAGGCAGTCGGCCCGTCGAGCGCGGAGACAATGGTCTCGCAGGCCGCTTCAGGATCCCCCGTGAGGACCCGGTCATGGAGTACGGCCCGAATCTCCAGCTGTCTCGCGCGGGCTGAAGCGGCTTCCAGGGCGTCTCGATTCCTGGCCACGATGCGCACGGCGATATTTCGCGGCGGACCATCCTCCGAGGCCAGGTGGGGTGACCCTCGGCGGATCAGGTCGGCCAGCCACGCGGGGATTTGGCTCGATGGCTGGCGCGCCTCACCCGCGGGGACGAGCAGCCCGGAGCCGATGCTTGCCGGTTCATCTCCAGGGACGTCCGACATGAGCAGTACGCGCGTCGGCCGGCCGGCAATCCGGGGGATCAGTCCTCCGCCCTTGATCTCAGACAGCGCCGAGCGAACGCAATTGACTTGATGGATGTCCAGGCCGCTGGCAAGCAGCCATTGATTGACGCGAGCCAGCGTCGCCAGATCGACATGAGGAGGCAGGACCTCCACCAGACTCGAAGTGCCGCCGGACAGCAGAACCAGCAGGTGGCGGTCCGGGGCAAGCCCGCCAATGAACCGCAGCAGTTCTTGCCCGGCGACGAGGCTGTCGGCATCGGGAACAGGATGGCCCGCCGAGAGTACACGGAGCCTGTCGCCGTCAATCCCGCCGGTATAGCCGTGGCGGGTAATGACCAACCCCGACTCGATCCGGTCCCCCACCTGCCGGAGGGCCCCCGCAGCCATCGCGCATGCCGCCTTGCCTATGGAGATCAGCGCCAGCGGGGCCGTTGCCTGATCTGACCGGAGAGCCTGGCAAACCACCCGATCTCCCTGGACGGCGCCCAGGGCATGCCGGTACAGATCCAGGGCCAGCCGGCGCATGCCGGCAGCCCTCAGACGACTTCCGCCGCGATCGGCGCGCCCCGATGATGGCTGTCGCGCTTTGACCGGACCTTGTCGGCCCTGCGGGATTCGATGACGTCCAGGTAGTCCTGGGTCACGTCGCCGGTGACGTAGGCTCCGGAGAAGCACGAGCTGTCGAAGTCGCGGATCGCCGCATTATCGTGCTGCACGGCCGCAATCAGATCAGGCAGGGTCTGATAAACGAGCCAGTCGGCGCCAATGATTTCCTGAACCTCAGCCTCGGTCCGTCCATGCGCCACGAGTTCCGAGGCGGCCGGCATGTCGATCCCGTAAACGTTCGGATTGCGGACTGGCGGCGCCGCGGAGGCGAAATACACGTTGCGGGCGCCGGCTTCCCGTGCCATATCCACGATCTGCCTCGACGTCGTGCCGCGAACGATCGAGTCATCGACAATGAGCACGTTCTTTTTTCTGAACTCCAGATCGATCGCGTTGAGCTTGCGGCGCACCGATTTCTCGCGCAGGGTCTGGCCGGGCATGATGAAGGTCCGGCCGATGTAGCGATTCTTGATAAAGCCTTCCCGGAACTTGACGCCCAGGCGGTTCGCCAGCTGCAACGCACTCGTGCGGCTGGTGTCGGGGACGGGGATCACGACGTCGATGTCGTGGTCGGGGCGGACCGACAGGATATGGTCGGCCAGCGCCTCGCCCATTCTGAGGCGGGCCTTGTAAACGGAAATGTTGTCAATGATCGAGTCCGGCCGGGCAAAATAGACGTACTCGAAGATGCAGGGGCTGTGCGCCTTGGGCTCAACACACTGACGTGTGTGAAGCGCCCCCTGGGCATCGATGAAGACCCCCTCGCCTGGGGCCACGTCCTTCAACAACGTGAATCCCAGAGCGTCCAGGGCAACGCTCTCCGACGCCAGCATATGTTCGCGGCCGCCTTCGGCATCGCGGTAGCCGATGACCAACGGCCGAATACCGTGCGGGTCCCTGAACCCGATCACGCCGAACCCGGTGATCAGGCCGATAACGGCATACGCGCCCTGACAGCGCCTGAAGACGCCCGAAAGCGCGGCAAAAAACTCCTCGGCGCCGGGATTCTGGGTGTCGAGCTGCTGCAGCTCGTGGGCAAACACGTTGAGAAGCACCTCGGAGTCCGAGTTCGTGTTCAGATGGCGGCGGTCAGCCTTCACTACGGTGTCGGCAAGGCGATCCGCGTTGGTGAGATTCCCGTTGTGGGCCAGACAGATGCCGAATGGCGAGTTGACGTAAAACGGCTGGGCTTCCTCCTTGCTGGAGGACCCGGCGGTGGGGTAACGAACGTGCCCGATGCCCATGTTGCCCGTAAGCTTGAGCATGTGTCGGCGCTGAAAAACGTCCCTGACGAGACCGTTCTTCTTGCGTATGTGGATACGACCCTGCTCAGTCGTGACAATTCCAGCCGCATCCTGACCGCGGTGCTGAAGCACCGTCAGGGCGTCGTAAATCGCCTGATTGGCCGAGCCCTTTGAGACAATTCCAACGATTCCACACATCTGCCGTTTACTCCGGAGCCGGCTCGAGGACAGACGGCTCGGTAGCCACCCGCTCTCCCAGCTCGTCCAGACCCGTGCCGAGAACGTCCCGAATCACATCCGCAATCTGCGTGCCATAGGGCATCAGCCGCGACTCACTCCACCATGATTCCCGGTCCAGTTCCAGGAACTGGAACACCATCACGGCCACACCCACGAGCAGCGCCCCGCGCACGGCCCCGAATGCCATGCCGAGCACCCGGTCCGTCCCTGTCAGCCCTGTCCCGTCCACCAGCTTTCCGAGGAGATACCCGACCAGGCCGCCGACAACCAGGACAAGCAGAAAAATGGCCAGCCGCCCGGCCCACAGGCGAAGCGCCGGCGACTCAATGGCCCGAAGCATGTCATCGGGATACTCGCCAAGGCGCCAGGCTGCGTAGATCGCCGCGGCCCAGACCAGAACCGAGAACGCCTCGCGGAAGAAACCCCGAAAAAACCCGACCGCCACCGAGATGCCGAATGCCGCGAGCAGTATGTAGTCGATCAGCAGCATTTCAAGGGGCTTCGCGGCGATCTTCCGGGCTGGCGGAATTGTAACAAAGGGCCCAAGCCCTAGTCCTGCATCCTGACAACACGGCCCTGGTGTCCGGATCCGGAAAGTTTGCCCACGAGAGCTTCGGCAGACTCCCGCGAATCCACCGGCCCGACGCGAACCCTGTGCATGGTCCGGCCGTCGGTCACGAGTCGCGCGACGAAAGCAGGAAACCCTTCGGCCGAAAGCTGCCGACTCAGCCGGCCCGCGTTGTCGGGGTTGGAGAAACTCCCCACCTGAACCGCCCATTCGCCGGTTTCAGGCTGTGCGGGAACCGGCGGCTCCACGCGCACGGGCGCCGACTCCACGGGAGGGCTTTCCGGTTCCACCGCCGCGGGTTGTTGTTCCGGTGTCGGTACCGGGGTCCGGCTGACGCTCCCACGCTCGGGCGAGCGCTCCGGCGGCGCGGAGGGCGCAGGCCGGGCCACCGGGGGTTGCTCTCTGGGTTCGCCCAGCCGAATGGTATGGGTGCGGGAATCAGAGTCGGGGGCCGGGAGTTCGAGGCCGATACTTCGGGGTCCGGTGGGACCCGGCGGACCGTCGAGCAGGAGCGGGATCAGGACAACGCCCAGGGCGACAACAACGACGGCCCCAACCAGGCGTTCCTTGAGCTGTTGTTCCACGCATACCCTCGCTATGCCGACCCGGCGCTCGCGGGCGGCGAGTATACCCCAAGCCACTCGGCCGCCGGGCCGACGACGTGAAAGGAGCCTGTGACCACGATCAGGTCGCCAGCTGCCGCCGTCGCAGCGGCCGCCGCGCAGGCGGACTCGGGATCGGGATGCCGGTGGACGGCCCCCTCTGCCACGCCAGCCGAGACGAGTTCCGCCGCCAGATCAGCGGCGGCTCGCCCGCGCGGCCCGTCAAGGTCGCAGACGTGCCAGTCGCTTATCAGCCCGGTCAGAAGCGTTATCGTCGCCCGGAGGTCCTTGTCGCCCAGCATCCCGAGCACCGCAGTGCATCGACGCCCGGCGAAAGTCGTCGAAAGCGTCCTCGCGAGGACCCGGGCCGCCGCCGGATTGTGCGCCACATCCAGCAGCCATTCACAGCCACGGCCCGCCGGATCCCGCCAACGCTGAAGGCGTCCCGAAATCTGCAGGCCTTCCAGCGCAGCCGCAGCCGATGCGAGCGCGTCCGGACGCAGCAGTCGCACGGCCTCCAGCGCGCAGGCCGCATTGCCCAGCGATTCGGGGGCCATCAGCGCCCCGGTCGGCAGGCCGGGAAGGCAATGTTCCTCACCCCACCAGGTCCAGGCAGAAGACGACTCCGGCCTCCAGCCAAACGCCTCGCCCGCCAGCCGGAGCTCGGCCCCGATCCCCACCGCGGCGTCAAGCAGGCTCGCTGGCGGGTCCGGGTCGCCCACGACAGCCGGGACCCCCTGCCGGAAAATCCCGGCTTTCTCGGCGCCGATGGACTCGCGGTCCGGACCCAGCCAGCGGACATGATCGATGTCGACGCTGGTGACGATCGCCACGTCCGGATCCACGACATTGACCGCATCCAGCCGGCCTCCCAGACCGATTTCGAGAACCGCAACATCGATGTCCCGCTGGCGAAAGACCTCGAGGGCCGCCAGCGTCCCGAACTCAAAGTAGGTCAGTGAAGTCGTTCCGCGAGCCGTGTCGATGGCATCGAACGCCGCCATGATCTCCGCGTTGACAGCGGGCTGGCCGTCGACCCGGATACGTTCGTTGTAAACCCGCAGATGGGGCGACGTATAGAGTCCGGTCCTCATGCCGTGGCCACTCAGGACGGCGGCGCAGACGCTGGCGCAGGTCCCCTTGCCGTTGGTTCCGCCCACGGTGATGACCGGCCAGGACACGGGGATCAGACCCATGGCCGCGGCCACCTGGGCAACCCGCTCCAGCCTGAGATCGACAGCCTGGGGATGAAGCGTCTCCTGCCAGGCCAGCCAGCCGGCCAGGTCGGCGAATCTCATCGGCGGGAGACCGGCTGACCCTCGCGTGTCGCCAGGGTCAGACCGCCGGCGCCGGCTGGCGGGTGAGGATGGCGAGCAGACGAGCGAGCCGGTCGCGCATCTCGCGCCGATCCATGATCAGGTCGAGAGCGCCGTGATCGAGCAGAAACTCACTGCGCTGGAAGCCTTCGGGGAGAGTTTCACCGACTGTCTGCTGGATGACCCTGGGACCGGCAAATCCGATCAGGGCGCCGGGTTCGGCGACGTTAACGTCCCCTAGCATGGCAAGGCTCGCGGAAACACCGCCCGTCGTGGGATCGGTCATGACGGAAACGTAGGGAATCCCTTCCGCGCGCAGCCGCGCGAGGGCGGCGCTCGTCTTGGCCATCTGCATGAGCGACAACAGTGCTTCCTGCATCCTCGCTCCGCCGCTGGCGGAGAAACACACCATGGGTACCCGCTCCTCGAGGGACACGTTCGCGGCACGAACAAAGCGTTCTCCCACAACCGATCCCATGGAGCCCCCGAGAAACTGGAATTCGAAAGCACAGGCAGTCAGCGGCATGCCGTGCAGCCGGCCGGCCATGGCGATCAGGGCGTCCTTTTCGCCGGTCTGCTTCTGGGCCTGTGCAATCCGGTCCCGATAGCGTTTCGTGTCCTTGAATTTCAGAGGATCCTCCGGACCGAGACCCTCGCCGATCTCCGTGCTCGAACCGGGATCCAGAAACAGCATGAGGCGAGCCCGGGCGCCGATCCGCATGTGATGGCCGCACTTCGGGCAGACATAGAGATTTCTCTCGACCTCCGCGCGATAGAGAACCTGGTCGCAGGCCGGGCACTTGGTCCAGAGGCCTTCCGGGACGGACCGTGTCCGCCGCTCTGTCTTGATGCGCGATGGCATCAGCTTGTCGAACCAGCTCATGCTGCCCAGTGTACCCCGTGTCAGGCCTTCCACCAGTCATCATAGCTGCTGGCCGAAAAGCCGAAAATCGTCGGCGGGTCGTCGTTTGCGGGCGTCGCCAGCCGATCACCGTAGTCCACCGCCACCAGACACAATCCGGCCGAAGGCGCTGTCATGCCCGCGCGCCGCCGGTCACGGGCAGCCAGCGCGTCAGCAATCCACGAGGCCGGGTACCTTCCCTTACCCACCGCGACGAGGCTGCCGGCGATGTTGCGGACCATATGGTGCAGGAATGCGTTGGCGGTCACACCGATTCGTATGAGAGCACCGTCGCAAACGACCTCGAGCGCAGAAACCGTCCTGACGGGCGAATTCGCCTGGCATTCGGCGGCCCGGAACGAGGAAAAGTCGTGCCGCCCGACCAGAAATGCCGCGCCGGCGGCCATCGCCTCCACGTCGAGACGGCGGTGCACCCAGAACACACGATCCCGCAGGAGAGCGCTGCGAACCGGATGATTGAAAATGGTGTAGACGTAGCTGCGGGATCGCGCGTCAAAACGGGCATGAAAATCGCCCACATCCGTCCTGGCCCACCGAATGGCAATATCGTCGGGCAGCCGGCTGTTGGCCCCGAGAGTCCATTGCCGCTCGGTGCGATGTGCCCCGGTGTCGAAGTGAACGACCTGGCCAGTCGCGTGGACACCGGAATCCGTGCGCCCCGCACAGGTCACCGCCACGGGCTCATCGGCGACCTCGGTCAGGGCGCGTTCGACAGCTTCCTGGACACTGGGTCCGGTCTTCTGTCTCTGCCAGCCATGGTAGCGGCAGCCGTCATACTCAACGCCAAGGGCAACTCGCACGGTCAGCTCACAGCCTCGCCAGAGTAGCAATCACGAACAGCAAGGGAACCAGAATCATCCAGTCGCGAAGTCCCGGCCAGCCCAGCGCCGGCAGCCGCGGCGGTGTCTGCACGGCGGCCGCCTCGTTCTCGATACGCCGAACGAGTCGAGCGGCCGCCTCGGCCCAGCCGCTGAGGCGTTTGCCGGGCGCCTCGCCCCGCGCCGCCTCGGTAACCAGCTCCGCGGTTTGCGGAACGGTCTCGAGCGTGAGAGCGATGCGTCTGGACAAGGTCTCCACATCGACACCGAGCCAGCCCAGGGGCCGCAACACGACAACCAAAGCGGCAGCCAGTTCCTCCGGCGGCGTGCTCTGGCGCAGCAGCTGAACCGCCGACACCAGTACAACGAGAACGCCGGCGCGCTCCAGCGCGACTGCGATATCCGGCCAGCGGGGCAGCCATGCCGGCTGGCCCGGGACCGACTCCGGCGCAATCCATAGATAAATGACCGCAATGGACAACAGGAGCCAGCGGAGCCGCCGGACCGACTGGTAGATTCGCCCCGGCGCCGCGCGGTCACCTGCCCAGGCCAGCCCGAGAATGATGACCTCCGCGACTACCAGGCCGGGCAGGCGATACCGAAACAGGAAGACGGCCAGGGCCATAAGCCCCAGCAGACGAAACACCGGGTGCATCGGCCGGAGGCGGCCCTAGCTCAACGATTCGATGAGCTGCCGCGCCTCGTCTTTCTGGCCGTCCGTGCCTTCGTCCATCACCTCTTCGAGTATGCTGCGCGCCCCGTCGGGATCACCCATGTCGATGTAGGCGCGCGCCAGATCGAGCTTGGTGCCGACTTCGCTCAGGGTGATCGGATCCGGCTCCACAGCCTGAACCTGAGCCGTTTCGTCTCCTTCGCCCGGTATCGTCTCGCCCGACATCAGCCCCGAGAGGCCCGGCGCGATCTGGGTCGCCTGATCGTCGCCCAGAAGCTCTTCGAGCAGTCCCGTGCCGCCAGCCTCGTCATCGCCGGCGGCCGGATATTCCGCGGTAGCTTCCACGTCGGCCTTCAGCGCTGCGGTGAGGTCGTCGAGGTCGAGATCATCGTCCACGGACTCATACTCGGCGGTGGAATCGGCGTGGGTCGAGTCCGAATCGGACAGGCCGAGCGTTTCCACGTTCGCGGTGGCCTCCTGGTCGGGGCTGTCGTCCGGATTCAGCGCCCGCTCACGGACGGTGTCTTCGTCCAGGCCCTTCATTTCTCCCGGGTGCAGGGTGTCATCGTCTTCACCGAGCGAACCGAGTTGTTCGACCCAGGTTTCGTCCTCGGGCTCCGCCCGTTCAACGGCGTCCGTGGCTTCTTCGTCGGATTCGCTGAACACTGCGGTGCCGTCGCGATCGCCGGTTTCGATCACCGATGTCTCGTCGAAATTGAAGATCCCGGTGGACGTGACAACGTCTTCCCCCAGCAATTCCGCCATCGCCGTGTCATCGTCTCCGACGATTTCGGCCACCTGGGTTTCTTCCCGGCTTCCCGTGTCTGGCATGGCCTCGCCGATCGCCGTGTCGTCATCCCCGGAATCCGTGCTTTCTTCAGGCACGGGGAGCTCGTCGTCGACCTCAACGGCCGCCACGGCATCCTCTGCTGGCTCGTCATGGCCCTTCGTTTCCTCGTCGAGCTGGACCCCGGCTCCTTCGAAAACGTCTTCGAAAGCCGCTTCGGAACGGGTCTCGGCGCTGTCCCCCAGATCGAAGTCCGTGCCCTCGGCTGCCAGTTCGTCGAGCGCGTGCTGGCCGGTCTCGCCCAGATCCAGGTCGAGCCCCAGGTCCTCGATCGCCAGTTCCTCGGTGTGTTCGGACCCTGACTCGTCGCCATCGCCGAGAGCCGGTGTCTGCCGCGTGGGTTCGAGACTCTGCACAGGAGCCCTGTATTCATTGGTCGAACCGACGTCGAAATCGATGACACCGGAATCAGCAAGGCCCACCGCGGGTTTCTCGTCGTCTACCTCGTCGGCATCGACGACGGGAGCTTCACCGGTGGTGTCGCCGAGGTCGAAATCGAGAACGTCCGAATCACCGCCATCGGCAGGAGAATCGTCGGCTCCGTCCCCGAACTCGAGGTCCAGGTCGGCGCCGCCCATTTCCGCTTCCGCCTCCTCGAAGAGCGCCTCGTCGGGACAGATCTGACGGCCCATGATGGCCACCTTGTTCCACTCGCCGAGACTCGTTTCGCCGACCAGCCCCTTGAATTCCCCGGCTTGCGCCATGAACTCCTCGCGGTTGCCCCAGACGAAGCAGATATCGAGCAGCTTGCGGCGCAGATCGAGACGATCCGGCTCGCGCTGTATGGCTCCCTTGACGAGTTCGGCGGCCTGATCATAGAGCCCGTAGGCCATGTGGAAATCAGCCTCGGCAACCGGATCGCTTTGATCCAGGTTGATGGCTGTTTCGCTGCTGAACGTGTCTTCGAGCGCCTTGTTCATACCGGTCGCTGCGGTCGGGTCAAACGTCGGCTCGTCGACCTCAGTCGGCTCGTAGGCCTCCGTCGGGTCGAATGTCGGCTCGTCCACTTCCGCGGGAGTCGTCGGTTCCTCGGTCTCCGGCGCCGTAAAATCGATCGGTGCCTCCAAGTCTGTCGGCAGGTCAGGTTCCTCGGCAGCCGGCACCTCCATCGTGTCGGAGATTGCCGCAAATCCAGGCTCGGCCTCCGGCGATTCCGTTTCGACCACGACGATCGATTCTTCGTCACGAGCCAGCGCTTTCAGGCGCTCGGTCGAGGCGAGATCGCCGTCGTCCATCATGTCGTCCGCATCCAGGGCATCCCAGACGCCGGTTACGTCTTCATCCTCGCGATTAGCCGCGCGGCGCATAAACCAGAACAGGATGCCGACCGTGACAATCAATGCGCCGCCGATCCAGACCCAGAAATTGTTCAGGTAGCCGAGAATGGTGTCGACCATGCTCTCCTGCGGCGGCCGGGAAACAACCTGCGGCGCAGGCTGCACCGTCGGCGCCGTATCGGCGACTGGTTCTTCGACCGCCGTTTCGTCCTCGGGCCCTGCGGCGTCGAGCGCGGCGTCATCTTCCGCCATGGTATCGGCGACGTCGGTGGTTTCGACCGGCAACTCTTCGCCCCGGAGGTCGGCCAGTTCCTGTCGCAATGCGGCCAGTTCGTTGTCCGGGATCGCGATCAATGCGGCCGGGTCATCCAGGATGGCCTCGATTTCCTGGATTCTCGCCTCCGGATCAACGGGCGCCTCAGCGGGCACTTCATCGGTCGCCTCGGCGGTACCGGTCTCGACGCTTGTGTCGGACAGGTCGATCGCGTCTTCCTCGTCCGGCGGCACCAGCGTCAGGCTCGGCGCCGTCTCCTCTGGTGGCGCGATCGGCTCCGGTGCGGGCGACGGTGTCGGTTCGATCGTCGGCGTTTCACCGCGCCATTGCTGGTTCTGGCGCAGCACCTCGGCAAAGGCGTCAGCCCGCCGGATCGTGAAGATGTCCTCCGCGCTCGGAATACGCAATGTGGCGCCCGCGCGCAGCCGGTTGATATTGCCTTCGAACGCGTCGGGGTTGGCCTCGTAAATGGCCATCATTGTCTGGTTAATCGTCAGACGTGAGTCGGGGCGAACCCGCTGGGTGATGCCCCACAGCGTATCGCCGCGCACGACCAGCACGTCACCGCCGGCGGCCGTGTCGAAAGGCAGGCCGGACAGCTGGCTGGTAACCTCGGGCTCCGGCGCCGGTTCTGGCGTCGGCTCAGGGGCCGGCGTATCCGGCTCCAGCGGTGTCGGCTCCGGCTCCGGTTGAGGCTCTGGCACTGCCGTGGTCACCGGCGCCTGGACAGGCGGCTGTGCGGGCGGCCTTGCCGGCGGCGTTTGCGTTTGCGGCTGCGGCGCCGGGCGCTGAATCTGGCCACTGTCAGCGGGCGCAGCCCGTGTCGGTGCCGTTACGGCTTCCGTGGAATCCGTGGTTGGCGGCGGCGCAAAGGTCGGCGGGTCGAGCAGAAGCGTGTATTCGCGCAGCAATCGACCACGGGACCAGGATGCTTCCACCAGGAACGTGATGAACGGCTCGGTAATCGGGCTGGGCGAGGTGATACGAATGACGTTGCCGTCCACGCGCCCGGAGCGGACGATCTCGAACTGCAGCTCCGTCAGGAAGATCGGTCGATCCAGGTCATACCGATCAAAGGTGTCCTGCGACGCCAGCTGGAC